>JBOGMU010000267.1:0-36341 GCA_050746865.1 Candidatus Acidiferrales bacterium | reverse complement strand
ACCTACTACTACTCGGGGCCGCATTTCGTGGAGAAAGTGCAAGAGGTTAAGGAAGATTTTCCGGGCTATACGGAGTTGATGAAGATACGGGGTCAACAAGGCGAGAGCACGAGCCGAAAAGATTACTTCAAGGATGTATTTTTAGGGCTAGCGGAGGAGGAAAAACGGACACTCGCCCTAAACATTGTCGAGGATCTTGAGCGGAAGGGGCACCCTCCCTGTACAGATATACGAGGCATGGTCGGCGGCATAACAGACGCTCCAATGGCGCGAATTCCCGTCGATGCGTGGAATAGCGATCGGTTAAAGGGTTTCCTGTGCGACATGGATGACGCACTGCAGGAAAAGAGGCTCGAGCGCGTGCTGACACTTGCCTATACGTGCATGGAGGGTTTCTTTAAGGCGTACGTTAGAAAGAACGTGCCTGCCCAATCGAAAGAGAATGAAATAGTAGCGCTCTCAAAGATCGTAAAGGATGATTTGAAGGAGAGGAACAAAGCCTATCCCGGTGAGCTTTTCAACGTAATCGGTCAGACTGCCCATGCTATCAATCGCATTCGCGATGGCTTTAGCGAGTCACACTTTGGAGAAGAAGCTGGTTTATGGGTGGCAGTTTACGCGCGAGATCTTGTTAATACCCATATCCGTCTTCTCCTTCACTTCATGTGAGTTTTATTCTTATACCTTTAAGGATTTCCTGCGCATGCGACTGCTCCGTCGAAATAAGAATTCTGTCGAGCTAAGTCGCAATTTCTCAAGTTTCGCGTCCCACTTTTACCGTCAACAAAAGTTCGCGTTCTAATCGACAAAAAAGGGGGAGCTTTTAAAAGCCAAGTGCCTGCACCGTATTAATTTCCAATCGCGGTGGGTTGAGTGAAGGCGCCGTTGCCGGCCGAGTCCCAGACGGCGAAGCGGACCCATTTTTTGCCGTTGGCGTCGAATGGGATCGCGAAATGATGCGTGCCGAAGGGCAGCGTCGACTTCAGATCGATGATCTGGCGATCGACTTTGGTGCCGTCGCTCCAGACGAGTTCGGCGAAATCGAGCGGGAACGTGTACTCGATATCGGCGCTGTAGGTGCGATGCGCGCCGCTGCCTTCGACGGCCCAGTTGTGGAAAAGGATTTCGCCCGTGGTATCGAAGAAATTCCCGGCGCGAATGCCTTCGACAATCGGAGCCCAACTTTCGTTGTAAGCGGGAACGTGATCGAGCTTTAGATAGTTTACGGCGACTGAGGCGTAGGTCTCGTCATCAGGCGATTTGGTATAGGTGTCGCCCTCGGCAATCATGAACTTCGGCTTGGGTGCCCAATTGGACATATTGTCGAGCGTGGCGAAGCAGCGAACTTCACAGAGCCGCTTTTCGGAAAGGTCGACCGGCAGCGATTCCCACGACGCGCCGATAAAACGATCGCTCTGGAAGAAATCTTTATCTTTGTACGCGTCGGGATACGCCGAGGAATTTTTGGTGCGGGGATGCGCGGTCCAGATGATGGCGTGTTCTCTGTTAACCATGTCCATCACATCGGCAGCTGAGCCGAGATGATAGACCGGGCCGTATTGCGGATCGGTTTCCATAAATTGCTGATTCGGGGGCCGCGGAACGGCGTGCGAAAAATAGACCGGTTTCGGAAACATGATGTACCAATGCCCACCAAGATAGACGTTTGGCTCTTCCTCGGGCATGACAAGGAAATTCTTATCCGAAAGCCGTTGTGAGCCCTCGAAATAAACTTTTTCTTCGGCGAAACGGACCGCACCCTGATCGCTCGGATGCGAATCATCGTGGAAATCGCCGAGATAGATGATGTTGATGCCGAGGCCGCGAAAAACCGAGACCCATGGAGGTCGATAGTCGAGCGTCTTGCGGTCGCGCAACATCTCATTGAGGTCGAGATGATAATGCCCGGTCATCACTTTGAAGCCGGCGACAGGCTTAAACACATCGCCATGCGTATAAGCGAGGACGGCCGCTTGCGTGGCGTGGTCGTTTTCGGGGCTGAGGTAATAGTAGACCGCCATGTGCTGCATCGTGCCGGGCGGCGCGTTGTAGAGTGCATAATTATCCCATTCGTTTTCGGCGACGCCTGTGCGGCGCTTCCATTCGGCGTCGGTGACGCCCCAAGGCTGATAGCCTTCACCCTTTTCGGGCCACATAACGCCGAGCGCGAAGGAATTGTTGCTGTCTTTGCGATAGTAGACAAAGCCGAGATTGACTTCATTTTCACGCGCGAAGAAAAATTTATGGGGCGGCGGGAACACGGCGAGCGAGCCGGCGTTTGCGTTGGAGCCGGATGGCGCATCCAGGATGAGCAGCCGATTGCGCGCGCGAACGTTGACGGGATCTTGATTAGGCGCGCCACCGAAATCGTATTCCTGCCACATGCGTGCCGTGTCGCGCCACACGATTTTGGAATTTGCGTCGAGTGCGAAGTCTTTCAGGCCGCCCTGATAAATGTAAGCCACGGAGGGCGTCTCGGTGCTCGCAATGGCCTCTTGGCGGAGAAGATTCGAGCCTTTGTGCGCGGTAAACGCGAGATCGCCGCTAAATATGCCCATTTGGAGACCATTGAAGGTGACGGAGAGTTGATTGCCCTGCGTGGCGACGTTGCAAGCGGTGGAATGGAACGTCGCGGTGTCGCGATGAATTTCGTCGGGGCTGCGTGGGAGGGGCGCTGAATCGCCTTTGCCCGGAACGCCGGGGACAACGAGTGGCGCATCCCAGAACGTGAACCACTTTTCTTTATCGTACAGCTCGGGCGTGACCGCGATGCCGGCGCTCTTGAAGATGTTGGCTTGCGCGACGGACATGCGACGGCGTCCAGCGGTGGTGTGAAATTCGGGAGCAACGTTCTTCGCGAGGATGACCCATGTTGCGGTTGCGTTCTTGCGGGCGGCGAGTTCAAGGATAGTCGGTTGGCCGTCGCGGATGGTGAATTCGGCGCGCAGATCCTGGCCGTGTTCGCCTTGCCATGTGAATTGAAGTGCGCCGCCGGACATCGCGGCTTGCAAGCCGTCGACAGTCTTATAGTTTGCGAGATTGCACGAAAAAGATTGCGCGCCGGCTAATGGAGCCGTAAATGCGGCTGCGGCGATGAGAAATGCGATGATTGAGACGGCGGCGAGTTTCTTCATGTGTTCCTCGCCTTTATATACCAGGTGAAGGCGCTTGAGTGAGGGAAGTGACGCATGCGCTGTTTTGCGGTGCAAAACACGCGGGGTTCGAGGACTAGGAAAAATTGCGATGCCTAAGACGAGCGCGGGACTGATTCTTTATCGAATGCAGAGCGGTAAGTTGGAAGTGCTGCTCGTGCATCCGGGCGGGCCTTTCTGGAGCAAGAGGGATGAAGGCGCTTGGTTCATTCCAAAGGGCGAGTTAAACGTGGATGAAGATCCGCTCGCCGGAGCGAAGAGGGAATTCGAAGAAGAGACTGGTCTCAAGCCCGAAGGGGGTTTTCTGGTGCTCGGCAGCGTTAAGCAGAAAAGCGGAAAGACGATTTTTGCGTGGGCGTTTGAAGGCGATTGCGATCCGTCAGCGCTGAAGAGCAATACGTTTACGATTGAATGGCCGCCGAAATCAGGACGTCAGAAGGAATTTCCGGAAATCGATCAGGCGGGATTTTTTACAGTTGCGCAGGCAAAAGTGAAGATGCATCCGGTCGAATTTCCGCTGGTGCTGCGGCTGCAGGACCTGTTACGCGATGCCGTGGACTAGATCGAATCAGCTTTCGACCGGTAGATAGAGACGGTAGGTTTCATCGGCGATTGTCGTGAATGGGCGAAGTGTGAGCTGTTCGCCGTCGATGTCGGCCTGCCAGTCGTCGGACGATTGCGAAACCGAAGACGCGGCGAGTAATTGGCGGCGCGTGATGTGCGCGGGGATGTTTCCTATCGCGAAAAGCGCGCGGGGACCTCGCACGACAACGACGAGACCGGGAGTTTGCGCATCAACTGCTTCCAGGCGAACGGGCATTGAAATCTTTAACTCGATGCGGTCGCCATTTTTCCATCCGCGGCGTAGCGCGAAAAAGCTCCCGGGCGCTATGGCCGCTTTTTCACGCTTGCCGTTTATAGAGACCGTTGTGTGCTTGTCTGTCCATGCAGGCACGCGGAGATAGATTGCGAACGCTTCGGGGCGTGCGATCTGGAGAGCGAGTTCGGTCGCGTCGGATTTTGGATACTCGGTCTTCTGAGTGAGCGTGCAAGCTGCGCCGTTTTGCGACCATGTGACGCGCGAGGGCACGTACAGATTCACGTAGATGCCATCGGCGGCGGGGTAGTAGGAACTGATGCCATAGTCGGCGCTGAGCTGAGGAAACGTGCCGGAGCAGCACGGCCATTTCGCGCCGTAGTAAGCCTTTTTGGCGTTTTTGTTGTTGTAATCGGAATAGTAGAAGCTGGTGCCGTCGGCTAGGATCGGCTTCGCGCCTGCGACGGTATTGTAAAGCACTCGCTCCATGCTGTCGCCATAGCGCGAATCGCGCGTAGTGCGGAGCAAGTAGCGCGTGATTTTGAAATGACCGTAGGCGCCGCAGGGAGTCTCAAAGGCAGCGTGCGTTTTGTCGAGGCTGGCCGCGAGCAGTCCTTTTCCCTGTTCGACGAACGCTTCGCTCGGACCCCATCCTCCCGTCGCGTAACTCTGTTCCTGGACCATGCGAAGTCCGTTGGTTGCTGCACGTAGATATTTTTCATCGCCCAGGTTGAAGTACGCCTGCATCGCGGAACTCAGCGTGTTCACGTGACTATAGGCGTGCATGCCGGGGAACGGGTTATCGTTGGCCGCGAGGCGATCATAAAACTCATGGTAGATGAAGCGCTCGCCGAGTTCACGGTAACGCGCATCCTTGCTGCGCTGATAGGCGAGGAAGAAATTCTCGGGCAGCGTATAAGTTTCATCCCACGTGTAAGAAATGTCTTTGTGAGGACGCGCGGATTGTTCGGCACGGCTGAGCGCCTTCTCCGGTAAATACGGGAGGACGGCGTCCGTGCTCTTCTTCAGCACATCGAGAGCGATGGGATCGGCGGCGAATTCGTGCGCATCGATAAGGCCGCAACAGGTCTTGTCGAAAGTATAGGCGGGCAGGCGATAGTTTTTGTAGAACTTGCCCGTTCGCTCGACTGTCTCTCCATACGCACGAACGAGACGCTGCACTTTGGCTTGCGTGGCTTTGTCGTCTGTGACGGCATAGGCTCGCGCAAGTCCGGAGACGTATTGGCCGAACGCATGGCCGGGAATAAATCCGTGAGAATTTCCGTGCGGATCGTATTCGTCGCTGTTGTCGTACCAGCCGCCCATATCCGGGCCTGGCGCGGGTAAACCCTCGCGTTGGCGGAACGGTTTCAACATGGCATCTTCGTCGAGATTGAGAAAACGCTGATGGTTTTCGTCGAACTGGCGGCGAAGCAGGCCATCCGTAAGCTGGACCTGTGAGTAGGCGAATAACGGTAACGGCTCGGCGGCTTGCTGAGCCGCGGATAAGGAATTCCACGCACGGGTCGAACGCGCGGCAATCGCAGCAGCGCCGGCTGCTGAGGCAGACTGAATGAATTGTCGCCGTGTTGAGGTTGTCATCGAGGAACCTCCGCGTGGTTGGTGGCTTGCGGCGAGTGTACGACTTGCGCTGATGGTGCGCAACGAAATCGTGAAACGGCCTCCTCAAAACGTGACCACCGTGTTTCGCGATTCACTGAGTCCCGCTGTCCTCACTTTCTGATACCATTCGGCTCACTCGAAGGTAGTTCTTTCGGAGGAAACTATGCCGCAGAATTTTAAGAATCACGCGAAGATCGTTCCAGCTTTTCATTACGTGGCCGGGCCCATTTTCCTTTTCTACATGGTATGGGCGACCGTGCGAATGGCGAGGCACTTTACAGCCGACAACGTCGTTTCGGTGCTCGTTGCTATCGCGCTTGTGATCCTCGCTTTTGAGGCGCGCCTCTTTGCTCTGCGGGTGCAGGATCGCGTGATTCGTCTGGAGATGAGGCTTCGAATGCGGGAAGTGCTGCCGTCAGATTTGCAGCTGCGGATACCGGAGTTCACCGTGAGCCAACTGATTGCGCTGCGGTTTGCAGGAGACGCTGAACTGCCCGTGCTGGCAAGGAAGGTTCTGGACGAAAAGCTAACGGACCGTACAGCCATCAAGAAGATGATTCAGAATTGGCAGCCGGATACGCTACGCGCATAGCAAAAGGGCGGCGACATCGTTCGCGCGGCAACAATCAGCGCGGTGCAGCGACCGAGACGCCCATGCTCTGAAGCATCGACCTGGCGCGGCGCGATTCGTCCGAACCCGGGAAGCGGTGAGCGACTTCGCGCAAATCGCGAATCGCCGAGGTGCGCTCCTTGAGAGAATTTTCGGCTTCAGCCTTTTTCAGCAACGCGGTGGCGAGCTTGATGCTCTGCGGATATTTCGACAACACCAACTCGTACGCCTTAATGGCGTTCCTGTAATCATGCTGCGCGTAAGATATCTCGCCTAGATAGAATTGCGAATTCGAAGCCAGATCCGAGGTAGGGAAGTGGCTGATGTAATCGGAGAATTCCTGGCGCGATAGGTCGTAATTCCCCGTGTTGAGGTCGCGCAGCGCGTTTTTGTAAAGTGTGTCGGCCGAAATCGGCGCCATGGACGGCGGTGCCATCGCATTCGAGCTTGCAGGAGAGTACGCCGGCTGCGAGCTGTACGAATTCGATGCGCCACCCGGCGCATTGTACGTAGACGGAGATGACCCATTGGATGGGGGTGCTGATTGTGGATATGAACTGCCTTGTCCGCCGGAAGCACCCTGAGGCGGAGTGGAGCCCGGTTCAGTTCCGGGCGCTGGTTGCGCGCCGCCCGAAACCTTTGAGTCGATGCTTTGCAGCAGATTCTGCATGTCGCTGAGTTGCTGCGAAAGCTTGCCGACGCGCGCTTGAACGTCCTGCAAATTATCTGAGATGCCTTGAGTCTGCTGGGCCATCGAATCGATGCGCGAATTGCTGTTGGCCTGCACGTCTTGCACGCTCTTTTGCAACGTGGACATCTGGTTACCCATTCGGTTTACAGTGTCGATTGACTGCTGGACCAAGGTCTTCATGGTCGCATTGTTTGCGTCCAGGGTGCTGCGAAGATCCTGCTGTCCCTGCATCAACTGCGAGACATTTTGCTGAAGTACGACCATATCGCGATTGACCGCGCCTGCCGGCTGCGGCGCGAGGATTGCGCCGCCAACGGCGCCGAAAATCACAGCAATCAGTGCGAGCGGAATCCATCGAATTCGCACAGGGATGTCTCCTTCCAAGGAATTGGCTGGGGTTGTTACGTCGTTGCGCGTAAGAGCCCCTCTCGCCTTATTGTTGCACGGATGAGGGCACGGCGGTTCGAGTAAAGTTACGAAGGCTGTGAGGCTCGACGAAGTTCTTCGTGTCCGGGAGAATTTCTCCCGGACACGAAAACAAACGAGATTCTTACTGTTCCATGACGAAATGCGCACGGCGATTCTGCTGCCAGCAAGATTCGTCATGATCGGTGCAGAAGGGCCGCTCCTTGCCCCAACTGGTGGTCTGGATGCGATCGGCACTGATACCGAGCGAAATCAGGAAGTTCTTCGCTGCATCGGCACGGCGCTGTCCGAGGCCAAGGTTGTATTCGGTCGAACCGCGTTCGTCGCAATGTCCCTCGAGCGAGACCTTTATTTGCGGATAGGAGCGCAGGAATTCGGCATCTTTTGTGAGAGCCGCGCGCGCATCGTCCCGCAGATCGGATTTGTCTGTCTCGAAGTACGCGTCCTGAACGCTTTGCGAGAAAAGTTCGCTGACGTTCGGGGCTGTGGCTGTCGGCGGCGCCGCAGTTGGGGCCGACGCATTCACCGTCACACGCGCGCTGGCAGTTGCAGAGCCACCGGCGCCCGCGGCCGTGATTGTATATGTGGTCGAGCTGGTCGGGGTCACGGGAGTAGAGCCTTGCGGCGCCACTTTACCGACGCCCGGATCGATCGACAGATCGGTTGCGTTCGTGGACGACCACGATAGCGTGACGGACTGGCCCGAGTTCACCGTTTCCGGCGACGCGTTAATGGTTACGGTCGGTTGCGGTGTGGGAGCTGGAGGAGGAGCAGGAGGAGTTGCGGCAACATGCTTTTTGCAACCCGCTGCAAACCCTAAGACAAATACGACCCCGGAAAGCAGAAGAGTACTGCGCAGACTGCGAACCTTCATTCAATAGCCTCCTTCGGCGTCTTCGCGCGAGGGCCTTGCGACCAACGCCGAAACGATGGGATTTAGACTGCGATTATTCAATTCACTTACAGATGTATTTGACCGAACTGCTATTTTACAAATTTCGCCCATGCTTCAAATGGACGAAGACGTATGAATACAAACTTTTTTAGCGCGCCTGCGCTCGTGTGTCGCTTAGCGCGGCGACCAATTGGGCGATGAATTAGCGCCCTGAAACGTCAATTGATGCGGCATGCTTCCGTCCGCCAACATCGACCAAACTTGGTCCGAACCCGTACGCGTGGATTCAAAGACAATATGGCGACCGTCGGGCGCCCAGCTTGGGCGCTCATTTCGGCCGGAATCGCGCGTTAACTGCGCCAACTGGTGCGTGACGACGTCCATCACGTAGATATCGTAATTGCCGTTAGGGCGTCTCCAACTAAACGCGAGGAGTTGTCCATTTGGTGACCATGCAGGGTCAATGACGTAACCCATGTCCGGCAAATCGATCTTCTGCACGTTGGAGCCGTCCGAATTTGCCATATAAAGGATGGGCGCTCCGCCGCGGTCGCTGACGAAAACGATCTGCTGCCCGGTCTTCGGATTCCAGACGGGCGAAGTGCTGACGCCGGCTGTATCGGTGATGCGCTGTAGATGATTGCCATTCGCATCCGCCGTATAGATCTGGGGATCTCCGCTGCGACTGCACATGAAGGCGATTTGCGATCCGTCAGGCGACCATGCTGGCGCCTCATTTGTGCCCGGGAAACGCGGAAAGGATATCTGGCGGTTTGATGCCGTCGAATAGATACAGATCTGCGCGGAAGTAGCACCGCCATAGGGAACATAACATGTGAAGGCGATCTTGGTTGCGTCGGGCGACCAACGCGGCGTAAGAGCAATCGACTTGAGATGCGTCAATTGGTGGGCGTCGGCGCCGTCATAGTCCATCACCCAAATTTCTTTATTGCCGCCGCGCGCCGAAACGTAGGCAATCTGCGTGTCGGCTATCCCCGGTATGCCACCGCCGAGCAGCGAAATAATGTCATCCGCAAATTGGTGCGCCAGTTTTCGTGCGCCGGCGTCAGTAGCAGCGTCGCGGTAGATTTTTTGGATGGCCGGCGGCGAGGCTGGACTTTGCACACTGGAGAGGAATCCCGAAACGGCGAGATTCGTGCCGGTCATGGCCATGCTGCCATAGGCGAGCATGTACGTGTTTGCGGGAGTGTTCGCCCAAGCCTGCGCGGCAGGCTTGCCTTGCGCGTCGGGAGCTGTCAAATCACCTGGCTGGCTCGGCGCTTTAAGAGGATAAAAACTCTGGCTGACCATATCGAGGATGCCGGAGTATTCCAGATCGTTCCAAAGAACATTATGGAACGTGCTCTCCAATTTTGCTGCATCGGGGGAAGCGGCAAGATCGGGCGCCGCGACGCGCGGCTTTGAAACGCCCAGGCCCGTTCCTGTCTTGAACCAGTCCTGCTCCTGTGCCGCGGCAGGATGCGCGCCGAGCAAAATGGCTAATCCGAATAGACACGTTATTAGTACCAGTTTCTTTGTCATGCGTTTGTACCCTCAACCGCGCAACTACTGCCTTTTATAATCAAAATAAAATTCCACACCGACGCGCGAACCTGCGTATGCAGCCGGCAAAGCCATCACAGGGCTGGACTGTTGGACGGCGCGCCTTGCGGATAAGTCAACGGACTGGTTGTTGCTCGATTGCGTGATTTGAATATTTGCGATGGCGCCGTTGCGAAGAATATCGAACGTGACGACGACGCGAGGCGCCCAGGAAATGTTTTGATCGATCGTCGACTGAAGCCAATTGCTTGCGACTCGCTGTTGCACGGCCGTGACGTACCAGGAGAACCGCGAACCGAAATCGCCGCCCGATGCGCCGTTGAAGGCGAGCCCCGCTTGAGTGGCGCCCGTATTGCCAATTGCGAAGGCCGAACTGCGCGGAATTGCGGGCTGCCCGCCCCCGCCATACGGGACCGCGTTCTCCGGAGGCGGTTCCTTATTCTCCAACAGTTTGGAGGGCCGCGAATTGTATTTGGGCTCAGTCGGAACGGAGAGAGGCTTCTCGACTTTCGGTTTGGCGACGGGCTTAAGCGGCTTGCTCTTCAGAAATTCTGGGATTGGCGTTGCGTCCGGTGGGATCACAGGCGCCGGCAGCGGTTTGCTCTGGTAGAGGCCCTTGGAGTTGTCCACGACGCGGCTTTGATTTAGCACGTCAGGCGTAGGCAAGGGAATCGCGGGCATACTGCCGACGATTCCGACCTGCATCGAACCGCCAGGGCCGCCCCACGAGTTTTCGTGCCCCTGGAAGTATCCACCGACCAAAGCGCCAACGAATAGGCAGACGTGCAACACGACAGCGAGAATCAGTGGTGTTTTGAGGCTGTCGGCGGACGGTCGAGTTGCGGCAATCGTGGTCATCCAGGTTATTGCGCTCCGGCGCCTTGGGTAAGCGGCTGGGTCACCACGCTGATGTCCGTGATGCCGGATTGACGGAGCGCATCAAGCACCGTGGCCCATGTGCCGAAAGGAACCGTCTGGTCACAGCGCACGTAAACCGCTTTCGATGCATTCTTGGATTGCGCTTTGATCTGCGGACCCAAATTGGCAATGTTGATCGGCTTGTCATTGAGATAGACGCGTTGAGCGCGATCAATCGACACGACCATGCGCACTTGCGTCATTTCCACCACGGTCTTCGTCTTGGGCACGTCGACATCGATGCCGGATTGCAAAATCGGCGCCGTGATCATAAAGATGATCAGCAAAACGAGGACGACGTCGATGAACGGCACCATGTTTATTTCGGAGAGAGACGTGCCGATTTCGCGCTGAACTTGTGGCATGGCTTTTAAGTGAAACTAGCTATACATCGTCTCTATTTTCGAAACGAATTCGGAAGCAAAGCTTTCCATCCGGGTCGCAAGCGAGCGAATTCCCTGAAGGAAATGGTTATAGGCGATTAATGCTGGGATTGCCGCGGCGAGACCTGCTGCCGTGGTAATGAGCGCCTCCGCAATGCCTGGCGCCACGGCGCGCAAGCTGGCTGTGCCGGCATCGCCTAAACCGGAGAATGCATCCATGACGCCCCAAACCGTGCCGAACAGTCCGATGAAAGGGGAAACGGACGCGATGGTGGCGAGAGTGGACATACCGCGTTCGAGGCGGCGGACTTCGTCACCGGCCGCGACATGCATCTCCACGCCGATAGCGCCGGTGTTTTTCGGCTTACCGCCGTGTGGCCCCGCGCCGTTCATTTGTGCACTCAGCTCGGAATAGCCCGCGTTATAAACGGAAGCGAGAGGAGTTCCGGTGCCACCGCGAAGGCTTTTTGGATTGGGCAATCCGCCGCCCGCGCGAAAGATTTCCAGAAACCGAGCGGTCTTGCGATCCATTCCGCCGAGTTGAAACCATTTCTGGAAGATCAACGCCCAGGAAAAAACGGAAAAGATGAAAAGAATTCCGAGGACTGCACGTGCCACCCCGGTCGTTTCTTCCAGAAGGCTGAGCGGGCTGGCAAAAAGTAGGAGTGCCAGGCTTTGAATTGTCATTCTCCAAAAAATGTTTTGCGTACGACCCGAATTAAAACCTAGCACACGTATCCTGAAGGGTCAAACCAATCAGACGCAGCGTGCGCAGAAAATGCTGCCTGTGCGCGACGAATGTCTGCGCAACTGGGATGTTTTTTGCGGACCGCGAGCTGTGAATGGCGTGTGATAAGATCGACGACAATGGGAAAAGCGTTCGATGTCGGAATCGATGTATTGTTTCGCCCAGCCGCGCGTGCGGAGATGTCCGGCTGCGAGCCGGATGGACAGCCTGTAACGCAGGCCGCCCGCAATGATGACCGTGCAGGGAAGAGCTTCTATATCGAAACGTTCGGTTGCCAGATGAACGCGCACGATTCGGAGAAAGTTGCTGGCGTGCTGCTGGCGCGCGGTTATCGCGCCGCCGCGAGCGTCGCGGAAGCCGATCTGATGCTCTACAACACCTGCAGCATTCGCGAGAAAGCTGCGCAAAAGGTGTTTTCTCGCTTGGGCGAATATCGCTATGCGCCAAAAGGCAAAGTAATCGGCGTACTGGGGTGCCTGGCGCAACAGGAAGGCGAAGAAATTTTCGAGCGGGCGCCGTGGGTGAGTCTGGTGTGCGGTTCGGCAAGCTATCGAAAGCTGCCGGAATTAGTCGAGCAGCTTGAAAGCGGCGGGCGCCGTGTGATGGGGCTTGACCTCGATACGGATGAGACGTTTGAAACGGAGATTACCCGCAGAGACAATCCGTTTCGCGCATATCTGACAATCATCGAGGGGTGCAATTACGCGTGTTCCTATTGCGTGGTGCCGCATACTCGCGGACCGGAACGCAGCCGGCGCAGCGATGCGGTTCTATCCGAGGCGAAGCGGCTGGCTGACGCCGGATACAAAGAAATTCAGCTTCTTGGGCAAACGGTGAACTCGTATCGCGATCCTTCGCCGCGCGGTCTGAATTTCGCGGCATTACTGCGCGAAGTGGCGGCTACCGAGGGCATCCGCCGAGTGCGATTTACCACATCTCATCCGAATGACTTTACGCGCGAGATCGTGGAGGCAATCGACGACACGCCGCAACTCTGCGAACACATTCACCTGCCGGTGCAATCGGGATCAACTCCAATCCTGCGAGCCATGCGCCGCACGTATACACGCGAGGAATATCTCGAGAAGATCTCTTGGCTTCGCGGTGCTCGCAAGGAATTCAGCCTTACCACGGATGTGATCGTCGGCTTTCCCGGTGAGGCCGACGCCCATTTTGAGGAGACGATTACACTGCTGGATGCGGTTGGCTTTGATGGCGTGTTTTCATTTATGTATTCGCCGCGTCCGAATACATCGGCAAGTTCATTGGCGGCAGCCATCCCCGAAGAAGCAAAGAAGAAACGATTGGCGATCGTGCAGGAACGTCAGCGACAGATACAGCTTGCCCGAAACGAAACTTTGATTGGGCGGGAATTCGAGGTGCTAGTCGATTCTCATCATGCCGCGCGCGGACAATGGGCTGGAAGGGCGACGAGCAACCGGGTTGTAAATTTCGTTTCAGAGCGAGAGAATCTTCTTGGTGAGTTTGTTTCAGTAAGAGTGACGCGTGCGGGGCCGAATAGCCTCGTGGGCGAAGAAATTTAGGACCGGGGAGGTTGCCATGGAACTCGAGGTGAAAATCCGTGGACTCATGATGGACCCGGTCACGAATATGCCAGTGGTCGTTTTGAAGGAAACCCAGGGCACCGGCGTCCTGCCGATTTGGGTCGGCATTTACGAAGCAAATGCGATTGCGCTGGAAATCGAGAAAGTCCAGACGCCGCGGCCGATGACCCACGACCTGCTCAAAAATGTCCTGATGGGCCTCAACATTCACGTACAGAAGGTGGTCGTGTGCGACCTGAAGGACGATACGTTCTACGCGCTGATCTGGATGGAACGCGAGGGCCAAATGATTTCACTCGATTCGCGTCCAAGCGATGCGCTCGCGCTGGCGCTGCGGCTGGATTGCCCGATTTTCGTGAGCGACGAAGTGCTTAAGAATTCGAAGATGGCCAGCGTGATCAACGAGAAGAGTTCCAGCGAAGAGATGCGCAAGTGGCTCGAGAATCTGAGCGACGAAGATCTCGGCCGCTATAAGATGTAGCCTGAATTTTGGTTTCAAAGAGTAGAGCCCCGACAAGCAAAGGCGAACAGAGGGCGAAAATTCTAATCGCAATTGCACAGAATTAAAAATCGAGCTAAGTCTAGCATTATCAGGATCAGCTCCTGTTCTAATCGCAATCAAAACGGCAATTCTATAAAACCGAAAACCGGAAAATTGACGAATGCGACTGACTGTTCCTGCAATGACTCTGGAAACGGCGAAGCGCGTTTTCCGCATTGAAGCCGAGGCGATTGCGGGATTGATCGATCGGCTCGATGGCCGCTTTGATCAGGCTGTCGAGCTGCTCCTCGGGTGCAGCGGCCGAGTTGCCGTCACGGGCATGGGCAAGTCCGGCCTGATCGGACGCAAAATCGCGGCCACGTTTTGCAGCACCGGCACACCTGCTTATTTTCTGCATGCAAGCGAAGCACTCCATGGCGACTTAGGTGTGCTTACTCCGGGCGATGTTCTGCTGGCGATTTCATCGAGTGGCGAGACGGAGGAATTGATTGAGCTGCTCGAAGCGGTGAAGCGGCTGCGGATTAAGTTAGTGACATTGACAGGGAAGCCGCGTTCTACGCTTGCTCTTGCGAGCGACGCCGTGCTCGATATTGCCGTAAAGGAAGAAGCGTGCTCGCTGAATCTGGCTCCGACTGCGTCGACTGCTGCTGCGCTTGCTATGGGTGATGCGCTGGCGATTGCGCTGCTCGAACGGCGCGGATTCAACGAAGAGGATTTTGCCGCGCTTCACCCTGGCGGGCGATTGGGAACGAAGCTGCGGCGCGTCGAGGCGCTGATGCACAAAGGCGATGACGTTCCTCACGTGGCGCCGGACGCGAAAATGCCGGACGTGATTTACGAAATGAGCCGAAAGGGCCTCGGTCTCACGGCGGTCACGGAATCGGGCGGTAAGCTGCTCGGGATCATCACGGATGGCGACCTGCGGCGCGTGATGCAGCGACGGAACGAAAATGTGCTCGAACTTGCCGCCGCCGACTGCATGACGCGCAATCCTGTGACGGTTGCTGCCGCCGAGCTGGCGGCTACGGCATTGCGCGTGATGGAGGAGAAAAAGATTACTTCGGTGCTGGTCGTGGATTCGGATGGAAGGCTCGAAGGAGTCCTCCACATTCACGATCTGTGGACCTTGCAACTCTTCTGACCCTGATCGGAGTGGCCCCGTGCCCATTCGCGAGATGAAATTTCCCCCCGCAGTGATGCGCCGTGCGCGCAAGGTGCGGCTATTCTTGATGGATGCGGACGGAACACTCACGCCGGGCACGGTTTGCCTTCAGGCGTTTCCGGATGGCAGCGTCGCCGAGATGAAGGTATTCAATGCCCAGGACGGTGCCGGGATCAAACTGGCGAGCATCATGGGGATACGCACGGGCGTGATTACCGGCAGGAATTCCCCGGCGATGGCGCAACGTGCCCGTGAAATGGGCATGGAGTTTGTGGTTCAGGGACAGGCAAGAAAGCTGGAGGCCTATAAGGGAATTCTCGCTCGGTCAGGCGTCAGCGACGAGGAGGTCGCCTATCTTGGCGACGATTTGCCGGACCTGCCGCTGCTTGAACGGGCGGGTCTAGCCGTCGCTGTGGGCGACGCCGTGTTCGAGGTAAAGCGCGCTGCCCATTACGTGACGAAGGTTGCCGGTGGCAGAGGTGCCGCACGAGAGGTTGTCGAACTGATCCTTAAATCCCAAGGCCGCTGGAAAGAAGCGGTCCCTCGCGCGCTAGCTTGACTCCCTCCCAGCGCAGCTCCCGCACATAATTCCTGCTGCTTCGCGCGCCACCTACAGGGAAAGCGGTATTGCGCGGTAGTCTCGCAATAAGAGAATTGTCGTTCTGCTAGCCTGCATGGGCTAATCCCGTACTTACGTCCGATTATGGGGTTTGCGGCTGCGAGCCGTCCGAGGAAATTGTGCCTTTACAGGGGCTGCCTGGGCGAGAAGCGTGTAGCCAAGCCTATTTTTAAGTTGGCAAATGCAACCGCGCCTGTCGGCAGCGGAAGATTACACTCAAAGTGTGAAGGAGATGACGACGACCATGAGCACTACGCCAGTGAACGCAAAATCATCAGACCTTGCGTCAGTTCTTTCCCGCAAGGAAGAGACGATTCTCGCGGAATGGATGCACGAGATGAGCGGGACAGTACGACGCAGCGATCTGTTGAAGGAAACCGAGCTGCAGACGCAGTGCTCGCGGTTCCTTAGGCTGATGCGTACAGCTCTGGAGTCAGGCAGCTCGAATTTTCAGGCGTCGGTGTGGGAACCTGTCCGCGAAATGCTCGGCAACATCTCTCGCAGCCGGGCCTCGCAGGGATTCACGCCGAGCGAGACCGCCTCCTTCGTCTTTTCTGCAAAGCGGCCCATATTCACGCAAATCCGCGAACAAGCTCGGGGCGACAGTGAGGCGTTAGCGGCGCAAATGTGGGCTGCAACCGAATTGCTCGACGCAATGGGACTCTACACCGTCGAGGTCTATCAAAAGTCGCGCGAAGACGTGGTCCGGCGCCAGCAGGAAGAGCTTCTTGAGCTTTCGACGCCCGTGGTGAAGCTGTGGGAAGGCATTCTCGCTTTGCCGCTGATCGGCACGCTCGATAGTGCCCGGACGCAGGTCGTGATGGAGTCAATGCTCGATGCTATCGTGAAAAGCAACTCTCGCATCGCGATTATCGATATCACCGGAGTGCCGACGGTGGATACGGTGGTCGCGCAGCATCTGCTTAAGACGGTCACCGCCGCGCGCCTTATGGGCGCCGATTGCATCATCAGTGGAGTGCGCCCGCAGATCGCGCAGACAATCGTGCATCTGGGCATTAATCTTTTGGACGTCACAACTAAAGCCACTCTCTCGGCGGCCTTCATGCTTGCGCTCCAGAAGCTCGGAATTACGTTCACTGCCCCAGTGGCCAAAGCTTAGGAGCCTCCGTGGAAAAGATACCGATTCTTAGGATGGATCAGTTCCTGCTTGTGACGATCCAAGTAGACATGCACGACCGGCTCGCCATGGCCTTGCAGGACGATTTGACAAGGGCCATCAGCGAAACCGAGGCGCGTGGGGTGTTGATCGATATTTCCAGCCTGGAGATCGTGGACTCATTTATTGGCCGCATGCTCGCGAATATCGCGGCGATGTCGCGAGTGCTGGATGCCGAGACGGTTGTCGTCGGGATGCAGCCCGCGGTGGCAATCACCCTTGTTGAACTGGGACTCTCTCTCCCAGGAGTGCGAACAGCTCTGAATGTGGACGCGGGAATGTCCGTATTGCGGGCATCAGCCAACGGCAATGGGGAGGCGTATGGCGGTCGTTTCATCTGAGACGATACCCGTGCAGGCGGAGCCCGACGTGGTCAGCGTCCGTCGGCGTGTCCGCGAGGTCACTGCACAAATGGGGTTCAGCTTGGTCGATCAGACGAAAATCGTGACCGCCGCGAGCGAGCTCGCCCGTAATACGGTTATTTATGGCGGTGGCGGTACTCTGCAAATCGAATCGCTAAATGGACCTCGAACTGGGCTTCGCCTGACGTTTCAGGATAATGGGCCGGGGATTCCTAATATCGATCTTGCCCTCCGCGATGGCTTCACGACCGGTACGGGATTGGGCTTGGGACTCGGCGGTGCAAAACGCTTGGTGAGTGAGTTCAACATCAGCTCGCGCGTTGGCGGAGGAACAACCATCGTGGCGACGCGCTGGAAATAGCCGAATGTTAATCGAGGTTACAGAACCAAGCCAGGCCGGAGAAGCGCGCCGGAGGGCGGCCGCGCTTGCCGAGGAATTGAACATGAGCGAGGAGCAACGCGGCGAAATTGCATTGGTCATCACCGAGATGGCCACAAATTTGGTGAAGCACGCCGGACGCGGGCACATCCTTTTCCGTTCATTGGAAGGAAGCGGCCGCGGTGGCTTACAAATCACCAGCGTGGATAACGGACCGGGAATCGCCGATGTTGCAAGGGCGCTCGAGAATGGTCCACTGGCATCGGGTTCACTGGGTAGCGGATTAGGGACCATCAAGCGGGTACCCGATTTCTTTGATCTCTACTCTATGCCAGGCTCCGGGACAGTTATTAGCGCCGAATTCTGGAATCACGCGAAATCCGGCAGAGATAACCCACCGATTCAGGTAGGTGTCGTATCGGAGCCGATTCGTGGCGAAGAAGCCTGCGGTGACGGGTGGTATGCGCGCAATTCACCCAGCGGAGCGCTTCTGATGGTTGTTGACGGTCTGGGGCATGGCCCTTTTGCTTCGGATGCCGCCCGCGAAGCCGAAAAAGTGGCTGCATCGAGTAAAGAAACCTCTCTCAAAGGCATTCTGACGGATGTGCATGACGCCCTGAAGAAGACGCGAGGTGCCGCCGCCGCTCTGGCGCGAATCGATGTTGAACGAAAAACGCTGACTTTTGCGGGAATTGGAAATGTCGGTGCCGCAACCGTTGCAAAAGGACTCGGGCGGAGCTTGGCGTCACACAATGGAACGCTTGGGCATACGATGGAGCGCATCCAGGAATTTACCTATCCGTGGAGTCCGGAGAGCATTCTCGTGATGCATTCGGATGGACTCGTAAGCCGTTGGGACCTTGAGCGATATCCGGGGGTCTGGAACAAGCCTGCGAGTGTGATTGCGGCGCTATTGCATCGCGATTTCTCCCGCGGGCGCGATGACGTGACGGTGCTTGTGGCAAAGGTCGCCCAATGACGGCGAAACAGCCGATGAAAATTGCGACCCTCGATATAAGGTTTGAAAATGATGTGGTATCCGCACGCCAAAAGGCACGCACCATCGCGGCCGCACTGAAATTCGATCTTCAGGACCAAACCCGCTTCGCAACCGCGGTTTCGGAGATCGCGCGCAACACTTTCCAATATGGCGGAGGAGGCGCGGCCGAATTTTGCATCGAAAACGAACCTGAGAAAATGCTTGTAGTCACTCTTCGCGACAAAGGCAAGGGAATCGGAAACCTGAGCGAGATTATGAACGGGAAATATGTCTCGCCCACGGGCATGGGCCAGGGAATGATCGGGGCCAAGCGCCTAATGGATTACTTCCATGTTGAAACAGCTCCGAACGCAGGTACGACGGTCGTTCTACGGAAGAAAATTCCCGCGCGCCTCTCGCGAATCGATTATGACGAATTGAACCGTGCCATTTTGTCTGGCGAACGCGGCAGTCCCTACGAAGAGGTAAAGCAGCAAAATCGGGAATTGCTGAATGCAATGCAGGAGCTTCGCTCCCGCCAGGAAGAGCTCGCACAGCTTAACCGCGAGCTGGACGAAACGAATAGAGGCGTGGTGGCGCTGTACGCCGAGCTCAATGAGCGCGCAGACTTTTTGCAGCGAGCCTCGGAATTGAAGAGCCATTTTCTCTCAAACATGAGCCATGAATTCAGGACTCCCCTGAATTCCATTATCGGTCTTAGCCAGATTTTGCTCGATCGCCTGGACGGCGATTTGACTGCGGAGCAGGAGAAGCAAGTCAAATTCATTCGCGGTTCTGCCGAGGGATTGGTCGAACTTGTGAACGATCTGCTGGACTTGGCCAAGGTGGAAGCCGGTAAAGTGTCGATCCATCCGGCGGGCTTTTCCGTTGAGAGCCTGTTCGCGGCCTTACGCGGCATGTTAAGGCCACTTCTTAGCCAAAATTCCTCCGTTAACCTTGTATTTGACGAGCCGATTGATATTCCGGAGATGTATAGCGATGAAGCCAAGATTTCTCAAATTCTGAGAAACTTCATCAGCAATGCGTTGAAATTTACCGACCACGGCGAGGTCCGCGTTGCCGTGACGCGAGGTCACGACGACACCGTGGTCTTTGCGGTTACGGACACCGGAATTGGTATCGCGGAAGAAGATCAGGAGCGCATCTTTCAGGAGTGGACACAAGTCGAAGGAAAGAAGCAGCGGACCGTGAAAGGCAGTGGACTGGGGCTGCCATTGTCACGGAAGTTCGCCCAGATGCTTGGCGGCGACGTCTACATAAAAAGCAAAGTAGGGGAAGGTTCCACGTTCTTTGCGAGCATTCCGATTCGCTTTTCCGGCGAAACGGAATCGTTTTATACCCTGGAGCTTGAAGAGCCGCGGGCCACCGACGGACTGCCGGTACTTGTGGTGGAGGACAATCGCGAGGAGATGTTCATCTATGAGCGGATTCTCAAGGACACGCGATTCCAGATCGTCCCTGCAAAGACGCTGAAGGAGGCGCGCAAGGTCCTGCGTTCCGTGCGCCCGGCGGCGATTATTCTGGACGTTCTCCTGAGAGGAGAGCATTCGTGGGAGTTGCTGCAAGAGCTGAAGCACCATCCCGCCATGGCAACCATTCCGGTGATTGTTGTGACGATTGTCGACAATCGCGACAAGGCGCTGGCCTTGGGGGCCGATTCGTTTCATACGAAGCCGATCGACCGAGCTTGGCTCGTGGAGCAGTTGAACGAACTGGCGAACCGCTCGCGGTCGCGGCGAATCCTGGTCATTGACGACGATGCTGCCTCTCGCTACCTGCTGAGGTCTGCGCTGGGGCGCGCGGCCTTCCAAATTTCCGAAGCAAGCGGAGGGAACGACGGGCTTCGGAGAGCACGTGAAGAGTCGCCAGACGTCGTGATCCTCGACCTCAGCATGCCGGATTTGTCTGGCTACGAAGTACTCGCGAAGCTCAAGGAAAATCCGCGCACTGCCGCGATTCCCGTCATCATTCACACGGCCAGAGTGCTGGACGATCTGGATAGAGAAAACCTTGGCGATGCAGCCGCTATCGTATCGAAAGAAAATTCTTCGCGCGGCCTTTTATTCGAAAACCTTGCCCGGGCATTTCATACCGCCGGCTTACCCATAACAGTTGGTACGGCGAAAGAGGCGCAATAATGAGTGACTCAACAGCATTGAAAAACAAGATTGCACGAGAGAGACCTGATATAAAGGCCGCGAACGCCAATGGCATCACGGTGCTGGTTGTCGATGACAATGACGCGCTGCGGTATTCGATTACGCGGGCGCTCAAGGAAGCGGGATACAACGTCCTGGAAGCCAGAACAGGCACCGAGGCACTTGCCCGCGCAGCTGAAATGCCGAGTCTCATTACCCTGGATATTAATCTTCCGGATATAGACGGTTTTCAAGTCTGCCGCCGCCTAAAGAGTTCTCCGGAAACGGCCCATATTCCCGTCTTGCACGTCTCCTCAACGTTTACGGACTCCGAGTCTCGCGTGCACGGTCTTCAGGGCGGCGCGGATGCGTATTTGGCCGAGCCGATCGATCGTTCCGAACTGGTAGCGACGGTCGCCGCGCTCTTGCGTCTGAAAAATGCCGAATCGGAAGCGCGGCGCCAGGCGGAAGTAGCCGAAACCGCGCGCAAGGAACTGGCGCAGTTGAACGCGACTTTGGAAGACAAAATCAAAGAGAGAACGTCCGAACTAAACGCCGCGAATGATAGTCTTCGTGAGCTTTCCGCTCGCCTGCTTCAGGCGCGCGATGACGAACAGCGGCGCATCGCACGCGAATTGCATGACGGCGTCGGCCAACTTGTGATCGCAATCAAAATAAACAACTCCGCCATTGCCAAAGAGACGTCAACTCTAAGCGAGACAGCCGTTACGGCGTTGCAGCAAAACGAAACAATGCTGCAGGAGCTTCATCAAGGAATTCGCACGATATCCCATTTGCTGCACCCGCCCCTGTTGGATGAAGTCGGGTTGCCGGTCGCGCTCCAGTGGTACGTGGAGGAGTTCAGCAAGCGCAGTGGAATTACCGTCTCGCTCGATTGTCCTGAATCGTTGGAAAGAACATCCAGCGAGATCGAGACGGCCATTTTCCGAATCGTGCAGGAATGCTTGGGAAATGTGCACCGGCACTCAGCGAGCCCCACCGCAAGCGTCCGCTTCGACGTGATGGACGGGAAAGCACATCTGGAAATCCGCGACGAAGGCGTCGGCATTCCCGAGCACAGGCAGCGCGAGATGCAAACCCACGGGCGTGTCGGAGTCGGCTTGCGAGGCATTCGCGAGCGAATCGCCCAGCTTGGCGGCGAAATGCACATCGAGTCGGGCTCCACAGGAACGATCATAAAGGCGGTGTTACCCTGGCAGCCGCTGGCATTTTCAGCGGCGACTCAGTACGCCTGACCTCGGTGTCCACAAAGCCGCGACGCACGCCCTTTAGGCCAAGCCCGGCGCCATTACATACCGTGAAAGAAGATCAGGATGATAATCGCGATGAGACTGGTTGACATCGCGATCAGCGCCCCAATCAAGGTCGGAAGCCAATCGTCGGCCTTATTCCTTAGCCAATCATCACGCACGTCGATGCTATTCCGTTTGTCGTCTTCAAACATATGCCCTCACCTTCTATTTGGTTAGACGGCGCAGAACGCGACCCGCATTTTTGGGATAAGTGTAGTTTGAAGTCGAAAGCGACGTATTATTTCCGCCGACTTCCCGGAAATATTTCGATGTAGATGATCGCGAGGAGGAGCCCCGTCCCACCGAGACGGCTCAGATCTTGACCGATAGCTCGAGCCCGCCCGAATACGGAAGCGTCATCGTGACGAAACCATTTGCTGGATTGTTGATGAATTGGAAGTAGTCCGTGTACGCCTTCCGGTAGCTTGCGGTGTTGTCACAAACGACCATCGAACCGGTATGCAGGCGAGGCGCAACCCGTTCCAGTGCAGGCCGCGCCATTGGCGCCCAGATGTCGACCAACATGAAATCAACCGGACGGTCGATCTGCATAAGCGTTTCACGCAAATCGCCTTCGCGAAGATCGATAAATTCTGCGACACCTGCCGCTGCGAAATTCTCGCGCGCGGCCTTCGCCTTCGCCGGCTCATGCTCCGTGCCGATTACGATGCCGCGCGGCTCACGTCCAGCCGCGTTGTCGCGGACCGCTGAGGCGAGATATATCGTCGAAACGCCATATGATGTACCCGCTTCGACCACGCATCGCGCATTAAGGCCGCGGCAAAGCGCGTAGCAGAACTGAGCCTTATCGCGATCGAGTGCCACGAGCTTGTCCGACAAAATTGTCCGTCCGCGTTCGGTCTGCGTGAAATCTTTTTCATCACGGCGAAACATGCCCGCCGCCATACCTAGCAGCGCCGGGATGAGCATCCGGCGCGCTTGGCGGCTACTCACAGCATGAAGACGGTCGACGACAGCACGCGCGCCTGGATCGAGGATTTGGGTTGTCATGTAAGGCTTATATCACGGGAATGTTTGCACCGAGAAACGTCGATAAAATTGCGGCCAAGCAAAGATTTTATGAATGCGATCCATCGCGTTTTTGGATGGTGAATCCGAACAGATTGCATTGACGCTTGCATGATCGACAGGCTAGGCTATTCGCGCTCGCCGTAAACCGGCCTCCCTTATATCGGCTGTCTAACGGCTGTCTCGGCGGATCTCGACAAAATTGTGAGGAGATGTGAAGAGTCATGCCAACTGAACTGCGCGATTTTCTAACACACAGCTATGCGGAGCTGGAAGAACTTAACCTGGGCGCGAAAGAGAAGCGCAAGAACGGGTATCCGGCGGATAAATTGCAAGAAGAGCGGCTCAAATACCTAACGGATGAGAAGAAGATCAAGGCGGTCACTGTGCTGTTCAGCGACCTCGAAGGCCGCTTGCACATGCTCGACTACGACAAGAAATTCCTGGTGAAGAGCTGGGACAATCTGACGTTCGACGGTTCTTCAATCCGCGGCTTTACGGCGCAGCGCGAAAGCGACCTGCGATTGACGATGGACTGGAATGCGTTTTACTGGGGGCCGGCGGACTATTTCGGCGACGGAAAGGTGCTCATCTTCGGCAATGTGATCGATAAGGATGGTTCGCCGTATGCGGCCGACATTCGCGGAATTTTGAAGGGATATGCGGAAGGGCTGAGGAAGAAGGATGGCTACACCCTCAACGCCGCCAATGAAATTGAGGGGTTCCTTTTTGCCGGAACGGATGCGGAGCGAAAATTCCACGCAACCGGAAAGTTCGACTACGTAAATACCGGTGGCTATTTCCATTCGCTGCCCGGAGACCCATTGCGCGTCTTTATTGACAAGGTGGCCGAGGTTCAGCGGGCAATGGGCTTTGAAAATGAGAAGGACCACCCGGAAGTGGCGCCTTCGCAGTTCGAAGTGAACTACAGCTATGGAGATGTGCTTTCCGCAGGCGACCGCATTCAACTCTACAAATTGATTTGTCGGCAAGTGGCGACCCAGATGGGAATGACGGCTTCGTTTTTGCCGAAGCCGGTCGTCGGCGTGAACGGCAGCGGCATGCACACGAATGTTTCGATCAGCAAGGACGGCACGAACCTCTTCTGGGACACAAACGGCCAGGAAAAGCTCAGCAAGATGGGGTGGTCGTTCGTGGATCGGATTCTCACGCATGGCAACGACATTTGCCTTGGTCTCAATCCAAGCGTAAACGCCTATCGCCGGCTCGATCCGCACTTCGAAGCGCCCAACCAGATTAAGGCTTCCGCCGTGGACCGCGGCTCGATGATCCGCATCCCGATTGGCAATCACAAGAGTATGCGGGTGGAAGTTCGCTCGGTCGCGCCGGACGCGAACCCCTACATGGTTCTCTATTCCGTTTTCAAGACGGGTATCGATGGTGACATCGCGAAGGTGGAGAATCTGCGCCAGGCAGAGCGCTACTTGCCGGACAACATCTACGTCGCGATCGAGAATTTCCGAAGTGCGGAGTGGACCACGAAGCTCTTCGGGCAGGACGTGAAGGGACGTTACGCCGATTTGAAGCAGGCCTCGGCGGACCGCTGCCCGCGATTGCTCGGAACTTACGTGAAGGCGCAGGAAGTGCAGTTCCACCACGAGGTTTACAACCAGTTCCTCTG
Organism: Candidatus Acidiferrales bacterium; assembly: GCA_050746865.1. GTDB lineage: Bacteria > Acidobacteriota > Terriglobia > Acidiferrales > UBA7541 > Palsa-295. Next base: position 11,627 of record JBOGMU010000267.1, on the reverse strand, counting down.
GAACCAGTTTTAAGAGCCGTCGTGGGTGGTGGGCTTCTTTATCGAGACGCCCTGGTTATCGCCGGGGCGTTTTTTTTGAGCGCGTGTAGTGAAAGAAGCTTTACGGCTCGTACGTAGTAGAAGATGTGGAGCAGGAAGCCCGTTTACGAAGATTGCTGTGGAGCGCGGTGATTTTCCTCGCGGCAATTGGCTGCGCCGTCGTCGTGCACAGGGTCATTGTGCTGTTGCCGGTGATAGAGCATGGGTATCATCCGGCCGCTGCGTCGGCGAATCCGAGGTTGGCTCAGCTGGCCGGGGTCGATAACATCTTTGCGCGACATCCCGCTCTGACTCTGATCCACATCATTCCTGGCTTGTTTTTCATGGTACTTGGTCCGATCCAATTCAGTAAAACAATTAGGGCGCGCCATTTGTGGTGGCATCGGCTCAGCGGTCGCATCTTTGTCGTGTGTGGATTCGTGATTGGAGTTTCCGCGCTCGTGATGAGCTTTGCGATGCCCGCGATTGGAGGCGTGAATCAAGCCGCGGCGACAACGCTCTTTTCCATACTGTTCCTTTTTGCGTTGGGAAAGGCGTTTTTGCACATCCGGCGGCGCCAAATCGCGCTTCATCGCGAATGGATGATTCGAGCGTTCGCGATAGGTTTGGCGGTTGCGACGATTCGGCCGATTGTTGGTATTTTCTTCGCGACTAGCCCACTGACCGGCCTAACGCCACGGGAATTCTTTGGCACGGCTTTTTGGATCGGATTCGTACTGCATCTGATCGCTGCCGAGGCGTGGATTCACGCCTCTGTGGCGTGGCGGGGCAGCGCAATTCCTGTTCACGCCCGCTGAAACGTATTTCCGCCCACAGGAATTCACCCATGGAGTTTCGAAATCAGCAATCATTTAATGCCCATGGATATTGACGCTCCCTACGATTCTGAATAGAGTCATAACGTGCCCGCGCGAAAGGTTCAGGTTGGTCAGGTGTGGAAAAGGGATGGCGGCAGCGAGACGTTTCTCGTCACGAAGGTGTATAACGAGGCGCTTGCCACATTTGCGGTGCTTCGTAAGACTGGAGCCGAAACCGATCCGCCTGTTCGCGTGAAGGTTTCAAATGCCGGGGGAATGCAGAACTTGCCCGGTTTTAGTTACACGCAAGATTCGGACGACTTTTAAGAAGATGCCGTAACAGGAGCGGCCGCTCAGACTTTAAATCGAGCGCACGGGCATTCGCACTAGGTCATCAACCTGCATAACTTCCTTCACGACAAAACCTTCCGCATATTTCACGCCGATCATTCTGCCGTAGTGGCGCGCTATCGAATTCATCCGGTCTTCCAGTTCATCGAGTGGTAGAGGCACGCGCGATTTGCGATCCTTTTTCGGCGGACGAAACTGTGAAGCGTAAGCGAGGATTGCTTTGCGTCGCTGCTCATATTCCGCGGTAATGTCGACGGCAAACGTGGGGCGCACCTCGGCATACGCCGCTGCGTAAACAACCTTGAACGGCCGAAACGGCAGTCCGCCTATCGCGTAGTTCTTCAGCCCGGCCACAAAGCAGGCTTCGTAACACATACGGCCGGCAGTGTAATGATCCGGGTGCCGCCCTTCCCAATACGGAATGATCACGGTGTGTGGCTCGAATTCGCGGATTACCTCGGCGACCGCAATTTTTTGCGCGTCGCTATTTTCGAGATGTGCGTCAGGAAGGCCGAGATTCCGCCGGATTTTCACGCCCAGCATTTCGGCGGCGCGTGCCGCTTCTTTTAGCCGCGTTTCGGGTGTGCCGCGCGTGCCCGTTTCGCCGCGCGTTAGATCCAGAATACCCGTACGATATCCTGCGCGCGCCATTTTCAGCATCGTGCCACCGGACGTGAGCTCCACATCATCGGGATGCGGCGCGATTGCCAGCACATCGAGTCTCATTCTTCCTCCGTTTCGAAGAACGATTTTACAACATGAGGCGGACGGATTTGCGTCAGGCGACAGACGATTCTGCGGGGACCGGGGCGAACCTTTCAATTGTTTCGAAGAGCTCGGCGACGTTAAGCGGTTTTGCGACGTAGGCGTCCATGCCGCTCTGCATGCACTTTTCGCGATCGCCGGACATGGCATTGGCGGTCATCGCGATGATGGGTGTATGTCGCGCCGTGACATCCTCTCGAGCACGAATCGCGAGCGTCGCCTCAAAGCCGTTCATTTTCGGCATTTGAATGTCCATCAGGATCATGTCAAAGCCATGCTTAGCGCTCGCGTCCACAGCGGCCTGGCCGGTCTCCGCAAGGGTTACGTTGTAGCCGCGCTTCTCAAGAAGGCGCAGGGCGAGCACCTGATTCACTTTATTGTCTTCAGCGAGCAGTATGTTCAGCCTGTAGCGCGATTCGCGCAGCGTGTGTTGGGTTACAAGGAGCGGTTTCGTGCTATCGGTCTGCTCGGGTGAGAGAACGCTTTGGATCGTTTGAAATAGGTCCATGCGCGTAACTGGCTTGGGCAAGTAGCCGCGAATGCCGAGACGTTGGCAGAAAGCGGCGTCACCCCGCCACCCGGCCGATGTGAGCAAGAGGACGGCCGCGCGGTGCTCATCCAATGCGGCAACTCCTTGCCCTGCAAATCTTCGGATGCGATGCCGAACGTTCTCGCCATTGGTTGATTCACATAGACGAAGAATCCATCTTCATCCTTGATCGAAGCATTGGCCGGCAGATGATTCATGAAAGCGTTGTAGCGCTCTACCATTTCGCGCTTTTCTTTATGGCTCGTAAGGACGGATTCCATCATGCGATTCACCGAGTCGCTCGGCTGGCGATCTCGTCTCTTCCCGATTTGGACTCGGCAGCCGAGGCGTCAATAGTGGTTGCGATGTTGGTCACGGCCACATTGAGTGCGGCCAGCTTTGACACCACGCTCTTATCGAGCATCATTTCCACGAGCCCGCCAAACGCGAGCGCCGCGAGCAGCATCGCTCCGACAAAATAGAGCTGGCTGGTCCGGCCTTGGCGATAGATGTCCCTCGGAATCTCCGCACGCAGGATTACGGCCGGAGCGCCATAAATGTCGTTGAGTCGCGTGTAAGCGGCAATCCAATTGTTGTCCAAAGGTTGAATGTACGAGGCGCCGGAGTTGTTGAGATAGGAATCTGCCGCTCGAAAGTCGGGCAGCAAAGTGTTTTCGTTTGACCTCTGGAGTGACAACGTGAGATGAACCCGATTGCTCAGCCGCTTGAGCTCGGCGTCATCAAGTTTGCGGGCGACAAGCGACGTTCCACGCGGTGGCCCCGCTGTGTTGGTCTGAACGATCGGGCGGGCAGCGACCAGGAGGGCGCCTTCCGGCAGCAAGAGGATTCCGTGGACTTTGCTCGGTGTCGTTCCGTGTTGCAATAGAGGTGAAGACGCAGTGATCTTTGCAATCAAACTTTCCGGCAATACTGTGGACCTGCCCGAGGTGAAGTCAGAGGCCCGATATTCGACGATTTTCGCGGAATTGTCGATCAGCAACAGATAATTATCGTGTTGCAGGGCAAGTGTGCCGTTTGAGCCCTTGCCGAAGAATCTGTCCATAAAACCAGGTTTGTCATCGGTCATTTCGGCGTACGTGGCGTCCGAAGCTGAATGGTCGACATTAAAGGCGTCAAGTGACGCGATATCGTCATTGATGGCGTCTCTGGCCCGCGCAAGATCGCTTTGCGCGGCTTCGTTTTCCAAAGTGACAAATCCCCCGAGCAAAAATGAACGGGAAGCCGTATACATCACCCCGACGAACGCCAGCAGGGTTAACGCGATGATGGTGAGAGTCTTTGCCCGGACGGTCAACTGCCTGCCTCCAGTCAACTTATCGGCGCAAGAGGCGACGCGATTACTTCAAGAGGCTGTTGGGCTGATGTACAGGCCGTTGAGTAGTGTGTTTCAAAATGGGGCACCCCGCAAACCCGAAGACGAACAGAGATCCGCGTCAGCGGAGTTTGTAAGGAGTTTCCGGGGCCGGGATTAGTTCGGGAATCTTGGGCGCTTCTATTTTCGCCGCACCGGCCAGACCGGTCCCAGTTACATCGTAAAGATTGAGTAGCGCGCCTTCATAGCCCCTCACGGCTATGTTGCTGAATTTCACTTTCTTCGCATTAGTGAGGAAGATGCCCTTTCCGCATGTACCGGTGATGTTTGAGAGCACCAAGCCATCGAGCGGCTTCTGCGGTGCGATTCCCGTTGCTTGCACAAGCGTGGGCACGTCCGTTACTCGGATATTCGAGAATCGAAGATTCCTAACGGCGGGAATGCCTTCGAGGCCGGGCACAGGATATTGGTCCTGAATCCCTGATGTCAGCACGTTAATCTCCAGGAAGGCCTGCTTCATACCTGAGACTTCAAGATCCTCGCCGACGATGTCTTCAATAAAAGCGCCGCGACCGAAGCGGCTCTTAATGTAGATCGCGCAAGTTCTCGCCCCGATAAACTTGCAGTGCTCGATGCGCGTCTTGCCGATGCCTCCAGAAGCTTCGCTGCCGATGCCGATGCAGGCGAAAATTGAGTCGGCAAAAGTGCAGTTGGAGATGACGACGTCCTCGGTGGTGTGCATCTGCGAAAATGCTTCTTCGCCGCGACCCGATTTCAGCGAAATGCAATCGTCGCCCGTAGAAAAATTGCAGCCGTCGATCAGCACGTGCTTGCAGGAATCGATATCGATTCCATCGCCGTTTCCGCCGGTGCTATTGATCGTGAGATTCTTGATTGAGATCTGCTCGCAATTCGTGGGGTGAATTGACCACATCAGGTGCATGCTCGTGGAAAAATCTTCCAGGCGAACATCATTGCAATTGATGAGTTCCACGAGGCACGGATGGCGAAGAGGATTTTGCGCGTTGGGGCGTCCGCCGAGAGCAGGATTGCCCGTGATTTTCCCTGGTCCGACGATTCCGACGCGGTCGGCATCGATTGCGTAAATGAGGCCGGTGTGGCCCTGAATCCAGCGCCCTTCCCACCGAACCTGCGTAACGAGGTAATCGTCAAATTTGTCCGTGCCGAGCAGATTCGCGCCGTCTTCCAGGCGGAGAATCGTATTGCCGCGCAGCGCAAGCGAGCCTGTTGAATAATTTCCCGCTGGCACAAGCACTTCGCCGCCGCCGAGCACTCCGCAATGATCGAGAGCCTGTTGGATCGCCGCTGTGTCTTTCGTTTGTCCGTCGCCGGTTGCTCCGAAATCGCGGACGTTGAGCATCAGCGAGGGCTTAGGCACTATGGTAGTCGCGGCGTGCTCATGCACGGCTGCTGTGGGCTTCTGCTGCGGCTTTTTATTTTGGGCGTCAGTGAGCGGGGCGAATACGGCAGCCGCGGCCGCGCCCTGCGCCGCTTTCTTCAGAAAGTTTCTGCGCTCGAATCGTTTCGTAGTCATCGGCAGATCCGTTGTTTTGCCAGCTAAAAGGCTTATTATCCGTGCTTTAACGGCAGGAATCTTCGGACCGGATCGAAGGCTTGTCAACAGAATTCAACGGGTACGGTTAATGCGTTTTCGTGCCTTGCTCGAAGCCTTCACACCGCAGCACAGGAAGCCGCGGATACTTCGGGAAGCGCAAGTCAGTCGCTGACAAACCGCATTGCCAGAAAATCGAGTCGCGGTCGGACACGATTCTCTTTGCGTGCGCGCATTTCCCACACAAGCCCACAAATGCGTCATTAGCCGGCTTTTCGGGAACAGAGCTCACACGTCGAGAGTATCGCGGAATGCGACAGCGCGCGTCGGAATCAGGAACGCGCAATTAATCGCCTGCACGCAGGCTCTTTTGCTTAAGTGGTCTGTGAGCCAGCGCTCGCTCCTGCTATGATTTGCGGGAAAATTTTCGGAGGAACAAGGATGCGTGTAGCCGTGGGCTCGCTTCGATGATCGCGAAACCGTTTTCGGGCAAGGTCGCACTGATAACTGGCGCGGCTAAACGCATTGGGAGGCGCATCGCTCTGCGCCTCGCGGGCGAGGGCGCGGCTATTGCCGTGAATTACGGGACATCGCGCGCTGAAGCGGAGCAGGTTGCGGCAGAGATTAACAGCGAAGGTGGACGCGCTTTTCCAATCCGGGCGGACGTGAGCAAGCGTCCTGAGGTCGAACAGCTTTTTGCGTCGGTCGAAAAGGAATTTGGTCGCCTCGACATACTTGTAAACAACGCGGCCATCTTCTTCGCTGCGAAATTCGAGGAATTGACAGAAGACCAGTGGGACCGCATCCAAAATACGAATCTCAAGTCGCAATTCCTTTGTTCTCAGGCGGCTGTGCCAATGCTCCGGCGAACTGGCGGCGGCCACATCATCAATATCTCTTCGCTCGGGGCATTTTTGGCGTGGCCGAACTATACGCACTATTGCGTGTCCAAAGCCGGCTCGGTGATGCTGACGAAGTGTCTCGCGGTGGCGCTCGGGCCGGACATCCTTGTGAACAGTGTTGCGCCGGGAACAATTGCATTCCCAGGCGAGCCGCCTCACGAGAATTTCATCCAGCGAGCGCCCCTCCACAAGACCGGCAGCGGAGAAGACGTTGCAGACGCCGTTGTGTACCTTGCTTCGTCTAAGTTCGTGACGGGCCAAGTGATCGGAGTGGATGGAGGCCGCACAATTCCGCAATAAGTTGAACTTCGCGGAATGCGCGTCTCGCCGCAAATGGCTGTGTTAGAATGCGGGGTTACGGGCTAGGGCGACGATCGGGGGAAGTGTGAACGCACGCAAGAAATTCGTAATCGGGTCCTTCGTAATTATTGGCACGCTGGCTGTTCTTGCCTACGTCGGTTACACGCAGAGCAAAACGTACTACCATACGGTCTCTGAAGTTTCCGCGATGCACGGCGCCATCTTGCAACAGCGTATGCGAGTTTCTGGCAACGTGAAGGACGGCTCGATCCAACACGTGGACGGGCATATCCAATTTATGCTTGAGGAAGAAGGCAGGACGATGCCCGTGGTTTACACTGGCACCGATCCGCTGCCTGACACGTTCAAAGACGGCGCGCAGGCGCTTGTTGAGGGCCACGTGGCTTCGAATGGTCATTTCCAAGCCGAGCAAATCCAAGCCAAATGCGCGTCCAAATATCAAGCGACGCCGCCGGGCGTGACACCAGCCCCTAGCCAGACCATGGCGAATCCCGCTCCAGTCGGCAGCGGTAGTTAGGACGGGAAGAAATCCGTGGATATTTTTGGCTCATTTGCACTGCTTCTCGCGCTGATCGCAGCCGTATATGCGTTTGTCGCGGGAATTGCTGGCATCGTCACGCACCGCCCGCTGCTGATTAAAAGCGCGCGCAATGCAGGCATGGCTGTCTGCGTTCTCGTCGCGCTGGCCGTAGCGACCCTCGAATATTTCCTCCAGACGGACAATTTCTCCCTCGCTTATGTAGCTGCACACAGCAATACGGCGCTGCCCTGGTATTACAAACTCGCGGCTTTGTGGTCAGGCCAGGAAGGTTCACTGCTCTGGTGGACGTTCCTGCTTTCGATTTACGTCTTTTTTGCGCTTTTCCTGAACCGTAAGCGCCATCCGGAGCTGATGCCCTACGTCGGCGTCATTCTCGCGGGCGTTCAGATTTTCTTCCTCACGCTGAATAATTTCATCGAGAGCCCGTTCCGTATCCTTGGCGTAGCTGACGGAACAGGCGTAATGCACATGGCGCGGATCGCCGAAGGCAGCGGCCTTAATCCGCTGCTTCAGTATCCGGAGATGGTGATTCATCCGCCGATGCTGTATTCCGGCTACACGGGATTTACGATCCCGTTCGCGTTTGCGTTAGCGGCTCTGCTCGGCCGGTATCCCGGCGAAAAATGGATTCACATCACGCGCCGCTGGACGATGGTCGCGTGGACATTCCAGACGATCGGGATTTTGCTGGGCGCGCACTGGGCATACGCCGTGCTGGGCTGGGGCGGTTACTGGTCGTGGGATCCCGTGGAAAATGCGTCGTTGCTTCCGTGGATCACGGCAACGGCGTTCTTGCACTCGGTGATGATGCAAGAAAAACGTGGCATGATGAAGGTCTGGAACGTGTGGCTCGTCTTCAGCACGTTCATGCTCTGTATTTTGGGCACGATGCTTACGCGAACGGGTCTGGTCAGCTCCGTCCATGCGTTCGCCGAGTCGAATATCGGCGGTTGGTTTTACAGTTTCCTCGGGATCATTCTCGCCGTCTGCCTCGTCGCTTGGTATAAGAATCGCGATTACCTTCGCAGCGACAATCAACTCGACTCATTGGTCTCGCGCGAATCGAGCTTCCTTTTTAACAATCTGATTCTTCTTGCCGCTTGCTTCGCCGTGCTCTGGGGCACGCTCTTCCCGATCTTTTCGGAATGGATCACGGGCAATAAAATCAGCGTCGGTGCGCCGTTCTTCGACAAGGTGAACGTGCCGATCGCGCTGTTTTTGATTTTTCTCACAGGCGTCGGCCCGTTGCTCGCTTGGCGCAAGACTTCGCTTGACGGTTTACGGCGCAATTTCGCCTGGCCTGCTGCCGTTGGCGTTGCTTGCGGAATTGCAGCATACATTTTTGGCTTCCGCAATTTTTATGCGCTGATTTGCCTGATTCTTTCGGTATTCGTGACTCTGACGATCTTCTCCGAGTTTTATCGCGGAGCCCGTGTGATCTCCGCCCGCGACCACACCGATATTTTCACGTCCGCCCGCGAGCTGACGATGCGCAACACACGGCGCTACGGCGGGTACATCGTCCATTTTGGAATGATCGTGATCTTCATCGGCATCATGGGCTCCGCGTTCAATAAGGACGTTGAGCGTCAGATGCACGTTGGGGACACGATGAGCATTGGTCCGTATTCGCTGCTCGTCCAGAATTACGACGAAGATACGAACGCCAACTATGATGCCCAGCGCGCCACGATGGAGGTTTTTCGCGAAGGCAAGTCCGTGATGATGCTCTATCCTGAGCGCCGCACATACAGCGCCAGCCAGGTCACCGAAACAATTGTGGCTGTGGAAAGCTCGCCGTTGCAGGATCTGTACGTTGTCTATTCCGGTGTTAGCCCGGATACGAACCAGCCTGTAATCCATGCCTATCTCAATCCCTTAGTGAAATGGATTTGGTTTGGCGGCGTCATCGTCGTCCTCGGGACGGGCCTGGCTATGTTGCCGAATCGCCGCACAGGAATAGTCTTTAGACCTGTGGAAACGCGCATCAGCGAGCCGATCTCCCCTGCAGGAGCTGTTGCGCCGGCGATGGCCCCGATTGCCCATCGTACGAGTCTCAATGAGTGAGTTTCGCGAAATCGCTAATGTATCCGTTCGGCGCCAGATGACGTTTGCTCGCGTGATCATTTGTGCAGCGGCTCTGGTGTGTTTCACCGCAGCCCTCTGCGTATCCGTCCGAGCGCAGCAGGGCGCCATCACTGCGCCATCGGATGCGGGCCTTTCTCCCGCTCAGACTGCGCACGCGGAGGAACTCGGTAAGCGCGTGAAGTGCATGTGCGGTGGCTGCGATGATGCGGCAGGCATGTGCACGCACAGCGGCGGGAACTTTGCAGGTCCTTGCGATGTGGCCAAGGGGGAGCTGAAAGAAATCAGTGCCGCCGTCGCTAAGGGCCAGTCCGACGACCAGATTCTTCAGGCTGCCGTGCAGGAGTATGGCCCAACGGTTCTGGTAGAACCGCCGAAGAAGGGCTTCGATCTGCTCGCCTGGGTGATGCCTATTGCTCTGCCGATTATTGCCGTGCTTCTGGTGTGGGGCGTTGTTACGCGTTGGCGCGAACGCTCAGCCACGGTTCCGGCGGACGGTCCGCCGGTCGACGCAGCTCTCTTGGCGCGAGCGCATCGCGAATCGGGAGAAGTCGATGAGTAACGTCGACATTATCGTGGCCTGCGTCTTGCTCGCAGCGGCCGTGATTCTCTTCGTATTCAACGTGCGGCTTGAGCCGTCGGATATTGCGGCTCATCGCACGAAACTCGATCAGCTCATGGAACGGCGCGACGCTATTTACGACAATCTTCGCGACCTTCGCTTCGAATACCGCGCCGGGAAGTTTTCCGATCCCGATTACGAAGAAACGAAGCAGTCGCTCGAAATTGAGGCGGCGCGAGTCTTGGCTGAAATGGATACCCTGATGGGCGCCTTACCGACGGCCGCCACGCGTCAAGCCGCATCGGGGAAGGGGCGCGCTTGATGAAACGGAAGTATGCTGACGTGTTGTACCGCGCCATGCGAAGCCTTTTCTTCGTGCCGTTGCTTTCTTGCGTCCTTGCATCCGTTTCGCTTGCCGGCACAATTTCCGGCACGGTTACCAATGGCACTACGAATAAGCCTGCTGCGGATGTCGACGTCATTCTCATCCAACTGCAGGGTACGATGCAGCCCGTCGCCAATACGAAGACGGACGCGCAGGGCCACTATCAGTTGAGCAGCGATCTTCTGGGAAGCGGCCCCATGCTCTTGCGTGCAGTTTATCGCGGCGTGAATTATCACCAGCCCGTCACCCCTGGAATGACTACTGCCGATGTACAAGTGTTCGAGCCGACGGATAAGACAAGTGCGATAAGCGTGTCGACGCACTACATCGTCTTGCAACCGAATGGCACGGACCTTACTGTCGGTGAGTTGTTCAAGGTCACGAATAATACCAATCCGCCTGTGGCCTATTACCGCTCGGGCGGTTCCTTTCTCTTTAATCTGCCTAAAGGCGCACAGATTGGCGATGTTTCCGCGGGTGCAGCATCTGGGATGCCGGTCATAGAGACTCCCGTGGACAAGGGCAACGGACTCAAGGCGATCGATTACGCGTTTCGGCCCGGCGAAAGCGAAGTGCAAATCAGCTATCACGTCCCTTATCCAAATAACCAGACTACAGTAGCGACTGTTTCGCCGTACGCTGCCGAGCAAGCGGGGTATGCTGCTCCTCCGACCGTTCATGTTGACGCAGCCGGTTTTGTTCCTGGCGGTACGGCTCAGGGATACAAGCTTTACTTGCGCCAGGCTGTGGCCCCCAACGCTGAGCTGACGGCTTCTGTTTCGGGCACCGCACCGCCGCCGTCAAATGCGGACAACGCGCCAACCGACAACACGCAAGGCAGTCCGGCGTCAGAAGCGCCAACCGCGAGCATAACCACCTTGCCCGCGCGTCTCGACAGCCTAAAATGGATTCTTGTCGGCGGATTCGCGGCGATTTTCGTCCTCGGCGCGGCGCTTATCGCGCGACGGCCGCAACCGGTTCTCGTTCCGGCCGCTGGTGAAGCCGCTGCTGCGGTGATCCCGGCCGCACCGGTTTCTCCGGCGCCAAAACCTGCCGCTCAATCGAGTGAATTCCGCTCCGTTACCGATCTCGATGCCGCCGTAAGCGGCAGCCTTGATCAGTTAAAGGACGCTCTCTTCCGTCTCGAACTTCGCCATCAAGCAGGCACCATCTCCGCCGACGACTACAGCCGCGAGCGCCAGCGCATCGACCAGAAATTGCGCGAGCTCGTGCAAGGTTAACTCGCGCCTTGGCCTCCGCCGCTGCGCCTTCTGCTGCGAAACCCGGACTTGGCATTCGCTTCGAGCGGATCGAACGCCGCTTCGGCGCGCTCATCGCACTGCGAAGCCTCTCGCTCGAAATTGCTCCCGGCGAATTTGTCGCGCTATTGGGGCATAACGGGGCGGGGAAGACCACTTTGCTTCGAATCACGGCACAGCTCATG
>JBOGMU010000266.1:0-5904 GCA_050746865.1 Candidatus Acidiferrales bacterium | reverse complement strand
TGGATAGGGGCCGCCACGATTGGTGAGATCGTAGGCGCAAGCGGTGTTTGGCATGGGCGTGCCGTCGGGATTTTCACAGCCTAGCGAAGCGCCATACGTGGGATCGACAATCGCGAGACTGTCGTTTTCCGTAAGGAATGTGTGCTGGAGGACCACACCCGCCTTGATGTTGTGAGCGCCTTTTACGTAAGAGAGGTCGGCGCGCACGCCGGCATTGGTCAAGAAGCGCAATTGGCCGACGGTTTCCTCCTGAATGGCACCCGGCTGGAGGTCCGCAAAGGGGTTGTTGCTTGGATAGTAATTGAATTGATCGTGCCGGACAAAGGCGCCCAACGTAAACACTGCGTTCGAACCCATGAGATGGGTATATGTCGGCGCGATGTTGAACGTGCGGATTTGAGAACGTTGGTCAGTAAAGCCGACCGCCTGCGAGCAGGCGGCGATGACGCAATTGTTAGACGTATCCGCCGGCGTGCCATCGACGATCAGACCGTTCCATGCGGTTGCGTTCTGCGCGTCGAAGGAGTTCGGGGTCTGAAACCATGAGCGTGTGAAACCGAGGTTCAACTGCAAGGTATCGGCTTGAGTGAAACGATAATCAAGCCGATCGAAGACGTTTTCCTCGTTTCCTTTATCCTGAAATACGTGAAACTCAGGCGGGTCGAGGAAACGGCCGCTGTTCATACCGCTGACGGAAAGGAAGTTTCCCCATTTGTTGTTGCCGTAGGCAATGTCAAACGCGCCGGTCGTCGTACCAAATGAGCCGTAGTCGGCCGTAATGCTGCCGTGCGGCACGGTTTCGCCGAGACCCGATCGCGTTGTAACGTCAATCACAACGCTGGTCTTGTCGCCGTATTCGGCGGGCGGCGCGCCGTCGATCACTTCCAGAGACTGGATGGAATCGACCGGGATCTGGTTCGAGAAAACCTTGCTCTGCTGGTCCGTGATGGGCTGGCCGTCGACGGAGAAGGAGTTTTGGGCGTGGTCGCCGAGGCCATGGAAGAGGCCGTTGGAATCGGCGGCGATGCCGGGAGACGTTTGCGTGACGAGTGAGCTGACCGACGAAGATGCGCTCTCCAACGGAACCTTGTCGAACAGCTCGCGGGAGACATCCGTGTGATCCGTGGGCTCCGTTTCAATCAGGTCCGCACCGGCGGTGACAGTAAGTTTCTGGGATGTGCCCGCAAGCTGCAACGTGATCTTAGCCACCGCAGGAACGGGAGATCGGACGTCAACGTCTTGCGCGTATGCCGCGAAATTCTTAGATGTGACCGTCATGTGATAGGGATTGTAAGGAACGTTGAAAAACGAGAAGCCGCCGGAGCCATCGGTTACGGTGGTCCGACTGTAACCGCTCACGGGATCTTGGATTTCAACGGTGGCGCCGACAACGACAGCGCCGGTCGGGTCGGTGACCGTGCCCTGGATGCTTCCTGCGTTGCCGGTGCCTTGCGCGTACGAGGGCGACGCAAGCACGGCTGCTGCGCACAGAACGAGCACGGCCAACAAGAACTTAGGAAATCTCATGATTCTCTCCATGAATAGGAATGCGGCCATGGCGTCTTGCGCCACTGGCGATGACGAGATGGAAAGGAACGTGAACGCGCGCAAAAAAAAGGCGCGTGCGGATTCAGTTTTTAATTTTTTAGAGTGCGAGTTTAGGCAGGAGGTGCGCGCGGAATGCTTGGCGCGCGAAATGGCTTGAGATCGGCGGAAGCCTTTTCGATCAGAGCGAGGATTGCGACTGGAACAGAAACCTGAACCGTCGGAGCCGAAGGTCCTGGAGCGGACGCGTGACTGACGTGGCAAACCTGGCAGTTCGCTTCGCTGGCGGCTGTGCTATGCCAGTGGGCGACTGACCCCGTCGTAAGCGCCACGATGGCGATGACCATTGCCACCGCTAGGACGCGCTGCGTGATTTTCTTTGACGACATCGCAAAGGTCTCAGTTCAAAACCTAGGGTAACACGCATTCTATCTCGGACAGGCGTCGGCGCGTCAAGATTTTCCGGCTCCGGGTGCCGAATCCGGGCAGTCGCGGCGGTGCGAAAAGGGGCAGGGGAAGCAATCACACAACCCAGTTAGTTTAGACAAACACATGCTTCGACGGCCGGCGATCAGGACTTGGGGCGCCGGCGCGGGCATCGCCCGGTTTCAATTGATGCCAACAAGGAGCCGCTGACTGGGGTCTTGCGTTGTTTTGTAAGCAGGAATTATATGCTCCGATTGCGTCAACCGCGTTGACGCAAAATGACGCTTAAGCTGGCCCAAAACTCGATAAAAGGACCGTTTTGCCATGAATGACACCTTATACGAAGGCCTGCCTGAATCCGTAGAGTCCGAGACAGCAACTGAGCCGGCCGCTCCTTCGGTTGGCCGCAAGACGATTGTCCGGTCCGACATTGAAGAGAGGAAAGTACGGTCGTTTCGGGCTTACCTGGAGGTGCTCGACACGGCGGAGTGGCTGCGGCGGCAACTAATCAACCAACTGGACGCGTTCGACCTGACGATCGATGGGTTTCGGCTGTTGGAAATTCTCTATCGCGAGGGTCCAATCACGACCGAGGAGTTCTGCAAGCGGCGGCGGTGCAGCAGGCAGGCTTTCGACCGGTTGATCAAGCCACTGGAAGAGCGGACGTGGGTGAAATACGAGGTCTTCGCGCGTGATCCCGTCGAATGGGAGGGCGCACACCTCGCAAAGGAACTAGAGGGACAGCCTCGGCGCGGGCGGCGAATGGGGCGCGTAAGTCTGACGCCTGACGGGGAGAAGTTCGTTCACGCTATCTTCCCACGCCACGCAAAACTCGTGTTCGCATTCATGCGAGCGCTCAGTATGCGGGAGCAGGACACGCTAATACGCGTGTGCCGGAAATTGAGAGATGGGGACGTGGTGAAGTTATTGGATGAGATGACCATGGAGGAATGAGGTAAAGAGGCATAGGAGAGAGTCCTGCCGATTCGGCGATAGCCGAGGCTGAAACGGAAATCGATGCATATTTTGCTTCCCTTGCAGCGGGAATCGACGCTCCGCCCTGGCATTCCCCGTAAGTTTGAGTAGCCGGTGAAGCCGTGCCCTTCCGAAATCCGATTTTCGAAGCAAACGCAAGCAGCGGCGGACCGGAGTGCCTCTCACTCGTGACTCAGGCGACCCGTTCGGTCTTTACGACCCCGCGGACGTTGTGCAAATGCGACGTCAGTTTCGGAAGAACTCCATAAGCGCTACACTCCAGTAGGATTCATTCGCTTCGGTAATGAAAAACTGCGGCTCACGGGCAGGAAAATCGATTTCGCCGATTTCTTTGCGCCAAGTTGACGGGCAGTCGTCAGGACACGAGGTTCGTTCGCCGGTGACCTTGCATATCGTATAAGAGGGCGCTTCGCAAGCGATCTTGATGTCCCACTCTTCGGTGTATGAGAAATCCGTGACTTTCTCTCCCGATTCCAACCGCATGGCGCAAGGCGCGTCGTCATGGCTCGTCTCGTCTTTTGTGATGCTGCCGCTTCGGCGGTAAGACATCGTACCGAGGAGTTGCTGCGACTCCGTATCAAGGTCATTGATATCGAGATTAGCCTCATAATCCTTATTGGCCTCACAAAGCGATCCATACCAGTCATCTTTGATCTTTTGGTTGAAATGCCAGGAGCCACGGAAATAGTCCATGAGCGGATCGAGCGCTTTGGCAACGGCGGCCTCGGATTCGGCCTTTTCGCGGGCTTGCTGCGTTGCGACCTCTTTCGATCGCAACCGATTCGCCTCGGCGTCATCGACGGCTTTCCGCAGCGGCACTGTCACCGATTTCTTTTTGTCGCCAAGGTTTTCATCGAACGTAAGCGCCGCGTCGGAAGAGACATTTACGTTGCTTGAGACGCTGATGCCGCCGTCTTGCGCGAACTGGCATGGAATGGTTGTGGAATTGTGGTTGTTCGTTCGTGCTGCGTCCATTACACGCTGATGGAGTTCCGATTTCGATTCGCCTTCGCGGGCGAAATCGTTTTCAAAGCTCGTCTCGAACGTAACATTGCATTGCCCCGACGAATCGATGTGGAAGGCATACCATTGATATGCGTAGCCGTAATCGTCGTCATTGGGTTTGCTTAACGAATATCCCACACCGCCCGTCCAGACACCGACCCACCGCGACGCCGTCTGCATCTGGGCTTTCTTTGCAGCGGCCTGACTAGCCACACCCTGCAATGGAATGGGTAAAACGATTTGCCCCGGCTGTTTGACGTCCACAACCGATTCCCAATGATAGCCTTCGCTTGAGTCCGCTTGGACGAGGTGTTGACCGAGAGTGACACGCACTTGCAGCGCTGCGCCGCTTTTCAGATGGCCAACGACGGCGCCATCGACCTGTACCGCGCAATCGTAGTCTGGATGCAGCAGAATCGTAGCGTGCGGTGCGGCCTGGGTGTAGGCGGCTTGGGCAAGCGGAAGCCCACAGAAGGCAAGGGCGGCTACTCCTCGTAAGATCGAGGAGAAGATGATTCTAAGTCGGCTGTAACCATTCACAATGAATTCACCTTTCCGGTTCGTCAGTTGGTGGCGAGCGAACTCATGGAGAAACATAGAGCACGGCTAGAAATTTGTGTGCAGCGTTGGAGGCGATCGCTGCGCGCTCCTCGGCCTAATCTCGTTTTCCCGCTCCGGACCACAAGACCTTGCATTCGCTTCCACAGTTGGCCTGGGCCTGTGCCCGCGCCTGGCTCTCCGTGGTCATGTTGCAAGCAAACGCACTGCTTCCGGCGACCTTCAGATCCGAAGCCCACGCGCCCCAGAGCCCAGAGTGCAGCGCGCAATAACCCTCGTCGCCACACAGTAGCGCTCCCTCATGGCACTTGTTCTCTGCTGCCGAGATCGCGGAATTCAAGTCACTGTCCGTGCCTACACCCCAGGCGCCGTTGGCATCAAAACCACCCGCCTGTGCAAACGCGAAGTAAGTGATCCTGTCTGTTGCATTGCCCGCCACCGTTGCCGTTCGGCCGAAATTGTAAGCAGGAAAGATGAACAGCAAGGCGGCTAGCCCCTGAAAAAGGGATACGGTCATGTTTGTGGCTTTCCCGTGATCATTCGTTTACCGAGTCTCTGCTGCTTGTTTCCAAACGGCACAACCATTGCTACAGGGCCAGGACCGCCGCAACAGCGAAGACATCTGGGCTGTCTGTATTCACTGCCTTGCGCGATCCGGCGAGGCGATCATTCTCCATCCTTGTGTAAGGTAACAAAGACGCGCGTAACTTTGTTGCTGCCGGTGGTCGCCTGTACCGTGTCCGTGGATTCGTCCCGCAGAATGCAAAGTCCCGAATCCTTTACCTCTTCACCAGCGTCCACCATGCCGGAGCTCCAGATGGTGTAATCGAACCGCGCTTCCTTTTTGGAATTGTTGCGGAACTCGACATCCTTTGGACAACCGGTGGCAAGGCACATGCCGTTTGCGCGCCAGCGATACTCGATGGCGCCTTCGCCGCCATTGGCCGACGACCATGCTGACCATGCGCCCTGTGCTCGCGCCGGCCAAGGCGCGCAAAGCGCGGCAGACAGGACCAGCAAGGACCCAATCCTCAGTTTCCTAGCCATAGATCACCCCTTACGTGAAGGTACATTGCAGAGTCTTACGGTTCGTAGCAGCGCAGGAAGACCTCTTCCGTATCGCGCCAGGTTCGAACTACCTTGCCATCTTTGTATTGCTTGTACTCACGTAACTCCTGGCGAAACACGCCCTGATTAGGTGCACTGACGTCATTGAACCCGCAGTCGGTCGAATCGGCCTTGTTCATTTCTTTCGATGTCACGACGGTATAGGTGGTGCCGTCCGGAGGCGTGCCTATTTGATCTTGCTGTTCTTGACCCGCGCATACGGCCATAAACACCAGGCTTGCAAGCAGGACTACGACTCTCTTCATG
>JBOGMU010000265.1:0-17964 GCA_050746865.1 Candidatus Acidiferrales bacterium | reverse complement strand
CCGATGGCGGCTGCAATCGCAGCTCGCGCTTCTGTGATTCGGTTTTGCGCCGTAGTCAATGCTAGCTGTGTTTGGGCAGCCGCGATCTGTGCCGCATCCAAATCCACGCGGGGTATCTCTCCAGAAGTGAGACGCTCCTGCAATAGCCGTACTTGCGTCGTGCGTAAATCCTGTTCGGCGCGAAGCAAATCCACGCTGCGCGCACCGAGAAAATAATCGAGCAATGCTGTGCGAACGCCGCTTCTCACTTTCCATGCCGAATCCGCGAGATCGAATTGCGCTGCTTGCATCAAGCTGCTAGCGGATTGGATGCGGTGCCCGCGTTTGCCCGCGGTTTCAATCGGAAAGAGAAGATCCAGGCTGAACAGGTATGGGCTGGGAACGCCAGGAGAAATATCGAACGTTGGATTTGGCCGGCCGCCGGCGGTGACGATGGCTGCATCGGCTTCTTCAACCCGCGCACGTGCGGAGTCTAGCGTGGGGTTGAAGTACAAAGCCGCCAGCGAAAGCGTCTGCAAATTCCAATTGCTCGGAGGCCACGACGTGAACGATTTGCCCAAGCTTTCTTCGACGAACGACCGCAGGCCCGCGTCCGAAAGCGTTCGTGATTCGAGCTGTGATGCCGAAACGGACAGGATAATCGGCTTCGCCGTGTAACGTTGTGCCGCGCAGCCCGACAAGACAAACACAACCGAAACTGCCAGAAATGTTTTCCCAATTGAAAAGCGCATCGCGCATCTCCACGCACGAGAATCCGGCGGACGGACTAGCGTCCGCCCTGGCTCTTTTAGGAGGTGCTAGATGCGGAGTGCCAACGGCGGGGAAGCA
This sequence comes from Candidatus Acidiferrales bacterium, assembly GCA_050746865.1. Classification (GTDB taxonomy): domain Bacteria; phylum Acidobacteriota; class Terriglobia; order Acidiferrales; family UBA7541; genus Palsa-295. Next base: position 17,136 of record JBOGMU010000265.1, on the reverse strand, counting down.
GTAGGGTCAATAGCCAATGCGGGATTTCCGCTAAACGCAACGCGAAGCGGCTCGAATGAAATCAGCCGCGCGAACAATCGAGGAAGCGCCACTGCTAATTTCAGTGACGCAACGGCGAGCTCGATAATTATGAAAAACAGCGCGAAGGACGTCTCAAGGTCGTGGCCGCTTCGAAAAATGCAATCCGTCGAATGGCACAGGATTTCAATATCCGGACAGGCCATGCAGATCAGCAGCGCAAAGCCAATCAGAACGTGGAACGCCTTGGCGCTTCTTTGTATCATTCCGCGGCAAATGGTAGTGGTATTCACTCTTGCGGTCAAGTTTGCGCCCGTTCATCTCATCGTAGTGTCTCAAGACGGAAGGGCCCGCTTTCAGCCGCGCCGTAAACTGCGCAAAACGAATGCGGCTTCAGCCGCTGAAGCCATGGTTTGTGGCTACCGCACAGACTCCGCGGGTCCGCTCACCTCTTTGTTATCCGGATACGGCCACCCATCCGCGATCGAAATTTGCGCCCGCTGGTCACGAAACTTCAATAGACAGTATCTCCTCTGCCTCCTTTACCTCCTTTACCTCCCTTACCTCCTCTGCTTCCTTGCCTCCTTGCTTCCTTACCTCTATGCTCCCAACGTGCCTTTCCGGTCCAATTCGCGAAAGATCGATAGCGACGAAGATCTTTACGCTGCCGCCCTGCGTGCTCTGATGCGGCGTGCGTACTCCGTCCACGAAATAAAGGAATATCTAGGGCGGCGCGCGGTGGACAAATCTGGAGTTACCGTCGTGATAACGCATTTGCGTGACCAAGGCTATCTCGACGATGCGAAATATGCGCACGACTATGCACGGCTGCACGCAAATTCTCGACGGCAAGGGAAATTTCGCATTGCTCGCGAATTGCGAGCTCGCGGCGTGCCCGATCGGCATATTGACGCAGCATTGGAATCGGTGTTCGCCGAGACCGATGAGACGGCGCTCGTTCGCGAACGCATTAAGCGAAAGCTCTCCCATCTTCGTGGTTCGTCGGGCAAGAGCATCGACCAAAGGAAGATCGCATCGCTTTACCGTAGTTTGATTGCCGCCGGCTTTTCAGCCGATGTGATCCGCACAGAAATTCGGAGCGCGACGAAAGCCGACACCTCCGATCTCGCGGACGATCCTGCGGCCGAAGACGCCTAGGTCGGAGGCCCTCATCGGCAGCTCTCCCGCTTTGGTTCTCGTGGCTCTGGTTATCCGGTCCGGTTTTAGGGCTGGGCACGGCAATCGCTCTCGCATGACTCGTTATGCCTGCTCTGAATGTGGACGAATAGACACATTAGCTCCGTAGCAGCCGCTTGCACTCCTTAGCGCGATTTACGGCGCCATTCGCGCCAAAACTGTGCAATTTACGGCAATTTACGGCGCCAAATGCACCCGATTGCGTCAAGGTGGTTGACGCAATCGCAGCACAAAATGCCAGCGACGACAATCGATTCTCACAATCAAGAAACGCGATTGGACGTATTGCTCTAAGATGTTTACAGTATGTAGGTAGCCTTGGCGGAAAATCGCCAGCCAAAAGAAAGCTCAAAAAAGTGGCGCAACAGATGCCGGCATTGAATCCGGGCAATAACGGTGGCGACGGTCCGACTCCGGACGCGCTCGACCGCGAGGCGAATCGCATCCTGACGTTGGAGGACATCCCGCAGCTTGCGAAACAGCGCGGCAAGCCCGCCGAAACCCTCACAAAGCTCGTCGCGCTTATAGCGCGCCGGTTTGATGCGGACGTTTGCTCCGCGTACCTACTTGAGCCCGACCGCGCCAACCTGGTGTTGGCCGCAACGATTGGCCTCAGACCGGAGTGTGTCGGCACGCTTCGCATGGGCGTAAATGAGGGGCTTTCGGGATTGGTCGCGGAGCAAGTGCTCCCTGTCGCAGTCTCGCAAGTCAAAGATCACCCAAGGTTTAAGTTCTTTCAAGAGGCCGGCGAAGAGAGCCTTCAATCATTTTTGGGTGTTCCACTGATTGACCGCGGGGTACTCCAGGGGGTATTGGTAATCCAGAACAAGGAGATGCGCGCCTTTCGGGACGACGAAATCCGGACGCTTACGGAAACGGCCGCTCAGGTAGCGCCTGTTGTGAACGAGGCTCGCACTCTCGACCGCTTTATCGCTCCCGTCCAGGAGCGCCTTTGGACCTTGGCGCGAAACCTTTGGTGGAGTTGGGATCAGGACTGCGGCGCCCTCTTCCTCGACCTTGACCCGCTTGGCTGGCGCGACGCTAACCACAATCCAATGGCCATGCTTGCGGAGATTCCGCTCGACCGCCTCGAAAAGCGCGCAACCGAATTCGTACTGCACAGCCGCATAAACTACGCGTATCGGCGGCTTAGGGAGTACGTGGATACCGCTCACACGTGGGGTGCGCGTCATGCCGGAGTGCTGCGCGCGCGACCCGTCGCATATTTTTCGGCCGAATTCGGCCTCCACGAATCGATTCCCATCTATTCCGGCGGCTTGGGAATTCTGGCCGGAGATCACATCAAGAGCGCGTCCGATCTCGCGATTCCGCTGGTCGGCGTCGGCCTTTTCTATGGCCAGGGCTACTTCCGGCAGCATCTCGACTCACAAGGTTGGCAGCAGGAGGATTACATCCAGATCGATGTGAACAAGCTGCCGTTGGAAACGGCGATTGGTACCAACGGCGAGCCCGTTGTTGTGCAGATCGAGACGCGCCAGGCCGTCATTAGAGCGAAGGTTTGGCGCCTCAAGGTCGGACGTTGCGATTTGCTCCTTCTGGATTCCAACGTGGAAGGAAATACGCCTGAGGACCGCGACCTTACCTCCCGCCTTTACGGAGGCGACAGACGCTTACGCATCCGCCAGGAGTTGCTGCTTGGAATCGGCGGATATCGCGCCTTACGCGCCATGGGGATTACCCCCGGCGTTCTTCATTTGAACGAAGGTCACAGCGGCTTTGCCGTCCTCCAGGCGATCCAGGATCGCATGGTTGAAGAAGGCCTCTCATTTGAGGAGGCTGCACCGCGCGTAGCGCGCGAAGTTGTGTTTACGACGCATACTCCCGTTCCTGCCGGTCATGACAGATTCGATCCAGACTTGATCGAGGAGCATCTTGGTCCGTTGCGCGACGCGATGGGCATTTCGCACGAAAGCCTCATGGCAATGGGTCGCGAGAATCCCTGGAATGGCGAAGAGCCGTTCTGTATGACGGTTCTTGGCCTGAAGGTCTCTCGCCGCGCCAACGCCGTCTCTTCATTGCACGGACGCGTGTCTCGCTCGATGTGGAAGGGATTGGCGCCCGGTCAAGGCGAGGAAGCTGTGCCGATCGGGCATATCACCAACGGCGTACACGCATTAAGCTGGCTTGCGCCGCAGATGTACAGATTGTATGAGCGGCATCTGGGCACGGGCTGGCACGATCACAGCAGCGAAGCGCAAAGCTGGCAGGGAATTGATGAGGTCGATGATGGCGAGCTTTGGGAGACGCACCTAAGCCTCAAGGCGCGGCTCATCGACTTTGTCCGCCGCCGCGCCATGGAGCAGGCGGAAAGGCGCGACGAGCCGCCTGAAACTCTGCAAAGGCTCAGCCGTATTTTGAGTCCCGATGCGTTGACTATCGGTTTTGCACGCCGATTCGCCACATACAAGCGGGCAAATCTCGTGCTCATGCATCTGGAGCAACTCGTTACACTCGCCAATGACCCCAAGCGGCCCGTGCAGTTTGTTTTTGCTGGTAAATCGCACCCCCGCGACGATCCCGGTAAGCGAATCCTCCAGCAAGTGGCGGAGATGACGCGTGACCCGCGTTTTGCGGACAAGATTGTCTTCGTCGAAGACTATGACATGAACGTCGGCCGCCATTTCGTTCAGGGCGTGGATGTGTGGTTGAACACGCCGCGGCGGCCCCTGGAGGCCTCCGGCACGAGCGGTCAGAAAGTCGTGCTCAATGGCGGACTTAACCTCTCGATTATCGATGGCTGGTGGGCCGAGGCCTATGACGGGTTAAACGGCTTTGCCATTGGCACCGGAAGGACGCACTCGAATCCTGAAATCCAGGATGCGCGCGACGCCGAGGATTTGATCCGGACGCTGCGGGAGCAGGTAATCCCGCTCTATTACGAGCGTGACCGTGACGGTTTGCCGCGAGGCTGGATCAAGCGGATGAAGAGAACGATAAAGACGCTCGGCTGGCGCTTCAACGCAGACCGTATGGTAATGGATTATACGCTGAAGTGTTACTTGCCTGCCGCCGGTGGGACTTCCAGCGAAATTCACTTGCATGTCTAATTCTACGGATTAAGAGCGCGGTGGCGTCTTGCCGGCCGAGTTGCAGACGGCGCTCTTGTTAGCAACGGCTAAGATCTGCAGCGTAGGCGAGATTGGCATTCAAGCGCTGATCGAGCACTGCTGCCGCGTACTTCGCGCAGGAGATCAGTTCAGCCTGCGCCCAGTTCGCGATCCCCGGAACGTGCTGTCCGGCAATCTTTTCAATCTTGCTCACGATCTTGAAATAGACGCCCACTTCGCGTAGCCAAACGTTGCGCTCATGCGGTGCCGGGCTCACGTAGTGGGAGGTCTTAGTAATCAGATAGAAGTCCTCGGCCCGAAGGGATTTGCCGTCCAGGCCGGTCGCCGCTTGCAGGCAATCGGACAAGGGGCGGGCGGCTACTGTGAGCCACATGGCGCGCCACTGGCAGATTCCGAACCGGACCAGAGCTGCCGTCGAGAACACGAGAATGAGTGCTGCGATCATTGGACGACTTCAGGATAAGAAAAGCGACCGCAGACCACAATAGCCGGAAGGTACTACTCTGAACCATGCCAACCCCGGGGACGAACGGGACCCTTCTGTGGCACTCCTCGGGGAGGGTACAGCCTCAACTGTAGAAAACCAGCAGTCCGAAAAGCTATTGACTGACTAGCGACGCGCAATTGACGGCCGTCCCCCCTGCACCTAACCTGAAAAGCGGGGAAAATACCGGTGCTCAAACAAGCTTCGCAGTGGCTGCACGTTCATGAGCAGCGCGTGTTGAGTCCGCGTTTTGAAGAGTACCTCGAGCATTTGCGGACGCTGCAACGCCGCGAATGGCGGACGTGGGCGGTCACCATGTTCGTCCTCTTGCTTCTCACGGCAGCCGTTGCGTCGCTCGCGCTTCCTGAAATAATGGCGCAACACGTCCGTCCGTTCAGTTCGCCGGTCTTTCAATCCGTTTCCGGACTGACAATGTTGATTTTTCTGCTCGGCAGTTATCTCACCTACGAGAAAATTCTCATTAACCGGCTGCGAATCGATCTTGCCGAAGGGCAGTCGCACTCGGCGGTTTGGCGCGATTTGGCCCTCGTTGACTCTCTCACAGGACTCTTCAATAGGCGTTTTGCCGAGCGGCAGCTGAAAGCGGAGGTTGCGCGCGCGCACCGCAAGAATTATCAGCTTACTGTGGTGCTTTTCGACCTGAACGATTTTAAGGCCATCAACGATCAACATGGACATGCGGCGGGCGATATCGCCTTGAAGGCGTTCGCGGAGCGTCTTACGAGCGCCACGCGACAGGGCGACGTGGCGGTGCGGCTTGGCGGCGATGAATTCATGCTGCTTCTGCCTGAGTGTGATGCGACGCAGGTCCACTTATTGCTCGAACGAATGGAAAACGTCGAGGCGGAAATCAACGGCAAAAAGATCGCAATTACTTACGCCGTCGGTTGGTCCGATTGGCAGAAGGGCGAAAGCCCGCAAGATCTGCTGGATGAGGCCGACAGAGCACTGTACCAGCACAAACAATCCAAAAAGCGCCAAACCCCGGCCCACGCATTCGCGCGCCGTTAAATATCCCCGATTTTCCGAGGCGAATATCATCGTACGGGCGGAAGCAGCGGGCCCGGGACCATGTGCAATACAATCCCTAGACACACCATCACCGCCACATAGTAAGCCGTAATCATCTGGCTCGGCGTTTCCGGGAGATCCTTTGTGAATGCTCGAAAGGCGGCGCCTGCTCCGACGATAAGGAACAGGGTGTCCCCGAGAAAGAGCCAAAGCGCGAGTCCCACCGTCGAAAGAAGGAAACGCTGGGTGCGGCCCAGCGCGCTCACGGCCGTTCCTCCGTCGAGAATCCAGAGAGGAATGAGGTTCAGTACATTGAGCCAAGCGCTGACGCGCGCGAGCCCGGCCCAGAGCGTGTCACCCGTCTTCCACCAGATCGCGAGGCAGATCACCGAAGCGATCCATCCGGCCAATGGACCCGCAAGGCTTACCGCCGCTCGTGTTTCAGTGGAAACGCCGAGCGCTTTCCACTTGACGTAAGCGCCCAGGCCGGGAAGAAACACGGGCATTTCTGCGGGCAATCCGCGGCGCTTCACGTCGATAAAATGTCCCATCTCGTGAATTAGGATCAAAGCGGCGAAGCCTATCCCGAATTTGGGTCCCCACGCAGCCCAATAAAGCGCGACAAACGCGCCGAGACTCAGCAGAAATTTTAGCTTGGATAGCGCAAACAGCGCCGTCTTCGCTTTTGCCGCGAGCACGGCCACAGGACCAAGCGGGCCGAGCCGCTTCGCCCATTTGTTTTTCGAATTGCTGGGCGCAGCGGATGCTCTGGCGGTGAGCTCGTTGACGTGCTGCCGAATCCATTCTGCGTGCTCCGAATCCTGCGGAACGAGCGGTAAGGCCTGCAGCCACGCATCGCGCGCGCTTGCTATGTGAGATTTTCGTTCAAGGCGCTCTGCAGAGGCGGAGAGTCGTTCGAATTTGTCGCCGTGAACGAGCGCACGGCAGGCAGGGCAAACCAATATGTCTGCGGAGATTGGTTGTCCGCATTTCGGGCAAAGAGGTATCGCGAGCGATGCCGTCACCGAGACATGAGTGTTTTCCACGCTGAATCTAGGTAGCCACGCGCGGCCGTTTCTGTCAACAGCCGGCAGTCGTTACTCACATTTAGACAAAGTGCGTCACTTCTGAGTGAAGCCGGGCAAAAAACGTCCGATGAGAACAGAGAATGGCAAGACCTGTACACACGTACAGCAGTCAAATATTGGCCTGAACGAAGGTACAGGTTCGCAAGCGGCCAAAAGGCTGTTAGCAGATTCACCACGAACAGCGGACCGCGCCCCGATGTCGCGAAGGGAGCATGCTACCCTGCAAATCGGGCGGTTGCTACGTCAGTCAGCGCACACTCATGTCCTCAAGACTCGGCGAAATTCTGGTCAAAGACAGCCTGATCTCTGACGATCAGTTGAAGCAGGCTATCGACTATCAGAAAAAGAACGGCGGCAGACTGGGCACATGCCTGGTCAAGATGGGCCTTGTCAGCGACGACGACATCACTGCGGTTCTCTCGCGCCAATACGGCGTTCCTTCCATCAATCTGAAATTTTATGAAGTCGATCCGTCCGTAATTAAGCTCGTCCCGCAAGAAACTGCGGTCCGTTACCAGATCGTTCCCCTGTCGCGCGTGGGATCCACGCTCACGATCGCGATGACCGATCCAACGAACGTCTTTGCGATGGACGACATTAAGTTCATGACCGGCTTCAATGTCGAGCCGGTCGTCGCTTCGGAAACCGCCATTGGCGAGGCGATTCACAAGTTCTACGGCGACGTCGAGAGCGTGGAAGAGCTCGACAAGGTAATGAAGGACCTTACGGGTGAGGACGGCGATGCGCTCGAACTCGCAGCTGAAGAGTCCGAGATGGATCTCGCATCGCTCGAAAAAGCTGCCGAAGAAGCGCCGATCATTAAGCTCTGCAACCTGATCCTCACGGATGCGGTGAAGCGCGGCGCGAGCGACATTCACGTCGAGCCTTACGAAAAAGAATATCGCGTACGGTTCCGCATCGACGGCCAGCTGCAAAACGTTATGGCTCCGCCGATGAAGTTGAAAGATGCGATCACGAGCCGCATCAAGATCATGTCCAAGCTGGACATCAGCGAAAAGCGGCTGCCGCAAGACGGCCGCATCATGATCAAGTACCTCAAAGACGGCAAGAAAAAGGAACTGGACTTCCGCGTTTCAACGGTACCGACGCTCTTCGGCGAAAAGATCGTCATGCGGTTGCTCGATAAAGAGAACCTGCGCCTGGACATGACCAAGCTGGGTTTCGAGACGCAGTCGCTGCAGAAATTTGAAAAGCAGATATTGAAGCCTTACGGCATGGTGTTGGTGACAGGGCCCACCGGTTCCGGCAAGACGAACACGTTGTATTCGTCGGTCGCGCGGCTCAATCAGCCTGATACCAACATTATGACCGCCGAGGACCCCGTCGAATTTCAGTTGCCGGGTATCAATCAGGTGCAGATGAAAGAGCAGATCGGTTTGAACTTCGCCTCTGCTCTGCGCGCTTTCCTGCGGCAAGACCCGAACATTATCCTGGTCGGTGAAATTCGAGACTTCGAAACTGCCGAAATCGCTGTTAAGGCCGCCTTGACCGGCCACTTGGTGCTCTCCACGCTCCACACCAATGATGCGCCATCCACAATCAGCCGATTAATGAATATGGGCATCGAGCCCTTTCTTGTGGCGACTTCGGTGAACCTGATCTGCGCCCAGCGCTTGGTTCGGCGCATTTGCAGTGGTTGCAAAGAGCCCTTGCAGATTCAGCCGCAAGCGCTCATTGAGGCGGGTTATACGCAGGAGGAAGCGCAGACCACCGTCGTTTATCACGGCAAGGGATGCGGTACCTGCAACAACAGCGGTTACAAGGGCCGCGTCGGTCTATACGAAGTCATGGAGATCTCGGACGACCTGCGCGAACTGATTCTCGTCGGCGCCTCGGCGCTCGAGTTGAAAAAGAAAGCGCTCGAAATGGGAATGATCACACTGCGCCGCAGTGGTTTGATCAAATGCGCTGCTGGTCTGACGACGATGGAAGAAGTCGTACGCGAGACGGTTCTGTAAGGGAGGAAGGGCATGGCCGGAATCACGTTGAGCGAATTGCTCAAGAAAATGATCGAAATGGGCGGCAGTGACCTGCACCTTTCGACGAACAGTTCGCCGCGCGTACGCGTGCACGGAAAGCTGCGTCCCCTGGACATGCCGCCTCTGACCGCCGCCGATACGAAAGCGCTCGCTTACAGCGTGCTAACGGACGTGCAGAAGCACAGGCTCGAGGAGAGCTTGGAACTGGACTTCTCGTTTGGTTTGAAAAGTCTCGCGCGTTTCCGGGGAAATATCTTTCATCAACGCGGCGCCGTCGCGGCCGTTTTCAGAACGATTCCATGGGAGATCAAGACCTTCGACGCGCTTTGTCTTCCTCCTGTCGTGCGCAACCTCTGCGACAAGCCGCGCGGCCTTGTGCTTGTTACCGGCCCCACCGGCTCCGGCAAATCGACCACGCTAGCTGCGATGCTCGATAAGATCAACAACGAACGCGAAGAGCACATGATCACGATCGAGGACCCGATCGAGTTCTTGCACAATCACAAAAAGTGCCTGGTCAACCAGCGGGAAGTGCACTCGGATACGCATTCGTTTGCGAATTCGCTGCGCGCCTCGCTTCGCGAAGATCCTGACGTCGTGCTGATCGGTGAAATGCGCGATCTTGAAACCATCGAGTCCGCCCTGCGTATTGCCGAGACGGGCCACCTTACTTTCGCGACCCTGCACACGAACTCTGCTATATCGACGATCAATCGTATCGTCGACGTTTTTCCGGCGCACCAGCAGCCGCAAGTTCGGGCCCAGCTTTCCATGGTGCTCGAAGGCATTCTTTGCCAGTCGCTGTTGCCGCGCGTCGATGGCCGCGGTCGCGCGATGGTGATGGAGATCCTGATTCCAACGGCCGCTATCCGCAACCTGATCCGCGAAGACAAGATCCACCAGATCTATTAGGCGATGCAGACAGGAACGGGGCAGACCGGCATGCAGACATTCAATCAGAGCCTTGCCAATGCCTATTTCCAGAAGTCGATCACGTTGGAAACCGCGATGGCGCGGTCTTCGAATGCCGATGAATTACAAGATTTGATCAATCGTGGGGTGACCTCGCCGCCTGCGGGCGGCCGGGCACCGGTCCGGCGTTAAATAAGAGGAGGCAAAGCACCATGCCGGTATTCACATATAAGGGCACAAACCGAGCGGGCACCAGAGTCACAGGAGAGCGGACGGCCAATAACAAGGCCGAGCTCACCGCGCTGCTTAAGCGCGAGCAGATTAACGTGAGCAAGGTGTCTGAAAAGGGCAAGGAATTCGCAATTCCCACATTCGGCGCCGGTGTTGATGCAAAGGAGCTTGCCGTTTTCACGCGCCAATTTTCCGTCATGATCGACGCCGGCTTGCCGCTGGTGCAATGCCTGGAAATCCTCGCCGGGCAGCAGGAGAACAAGACGTTCCAGAAGGTTCTCAACGGCGTGCGAGGCTCTGTCGAGGGCGGCGCAACACTATCGGCTTCGATGAAGCAGTTCGACAAAGTATTCGATCCGCTCTACTACAACATGGTGGAAGCGGGCGAAACGGGCGGTATTTTGGACACGATTCTGCAGCGCCTCTCCAGCTACATCGAAAAGAACGTCAAGCTGGCTCGCGCCGTGAAATCGGCAATGATCTACCCCGTTTCCGTCATCGGTATCGCGGTGTCAGTGATTACCCTACTCTTGTGGAAAGTCGTGCCGATTTTCGTCACGTTGTTCAACGGGCTGGATGTTTCTTTGCCGTTACCGACGCGCATCGTTATCGGGCTAAGCCATTTCGTCGGCAGCATCTACGGGCTCATGGTCGTCGTATGCGCCATTGCGGCCGGTGTCGCCCTGAAAGTCTGGTACGGGACGCCGCAAGGACGGTTTGCGATCGACGCAGCAATCTTGAAGGCCCCCATCGTGGGACTCGTAATGCGAAAAATCGCTGTCGCCCGGTTTACGCGAACTCTCGGAACACTGATCTCCAGCGGCGTCCCGATTCTCGAAGGCCTCGATATTACGGCCCGCACATCGGGCAATGCCGTCATCGAAAAAGCGATTTCACAGACGCGCAAGGCCGTCGAAGCCGGGCGTTCACTGGTCGATCCGCTTAAGGAAACGGACGTATTCCCCGGCATGGTCACGCAGATGATCGGAGTCGGCGAACAGACCGGCGCGATGGACGCTATGCTGCAAAAAATTGCGGACTTCTACGAAGACGAAGTCGATTCCGCCGTAAAGGATATGCTCACCGCAATCGAGCCGATCATGATCGTTGTCTTGGGCGTGATCGTCGGCGGAGTCGTTATCTCAATGTACCTGCCGCTCTTCTCTCTCATCGCAAAATTGTCCGGGTGATGAGGAGACGAGAGGGTGGTTAAGTCCGAACAACGCATGGATAAAGGGCCCAGCACAAACGAGTGGTTGACCTGGTTAGGGCGAGTACGATTCCTCGTTATCACCGTCCTCGTGGCTGTAGTGATCGCGGTCAGCTCGCTGACCACCGTGCCCGCGCCGAAGCGTGCTTTTGTACCACTTATCATGGTTTGGTACATGCTCGCGGCAGTCTGTCTGCTGTTGCAGAAACACCTGCCGGAGGCACGTGCTCACGCACCCGTACAGTCGCTCATCGATCTCGTCATGATCACTGGCGTGGTCTACGCAACGGGCGCGCAAGACAGCTACTTCACCTCGCTCTATCTGCTTGCAATCCTGATGGGGACAATCCTTTTCACGCGCGTGGGCGCATTTTTCGTTGCAGGTGGCAGCTTTCTGTTTTTGAGCTGCGTCGTCGAATTAGCCTTCTTTGCGAAAATACCCCCAACGGCAACGTCGCATCCGGGCGTTCGCTCTCTCGAATCGTGGCTCGCTGTCAACTTGATCGCCTTCCTCGGAGTCGCATACCTCGGAACGCTTCTTTCGCAAACGATTCATAAAAAAGGTGCCGAGCTCGAGGAAAGAAATGAGGAATTAAGAGACCTCCAAGCATTCAATCAGGACATCATCGAATCGATGCGTGGCGGTTTACTCACAACCGACGCTCAGGGGGCCATTTTGCTCTTGAATCGCGCCGGCGCGGAGATCACAGGACATGGTTTCGGCCTCGTACGCGGCGAACACATTGCAGATGTTTTCCCGGGTTTTTGGCCGGTCGATTTGGACGAAACAGGTTTTCCGTTGGCGCTGCGAAAAGAAGTGGAATACAACGGCCCCGATGGTGTCACGCGGTTTCTTGGAATCTCCATTTCGCCTTTGCGCACGGCGCAAAATCAGGCGAGCGGATACGTCTTTAATTTTCAGGATCTCACCGAACTCAAAAGGCTCGAGCGCGAGGTCCACACGAAAGAGCGAATGGCCGCTCTCGGCCGATTATCCGCGGCGATCGCGCACGAAATCAGGCAGCCGCTCACCGCGATGACGGGTGCCCTGAAAGAGCTGGCGCGTTTTGCCCCGCTCGAGGACGACGACAAAAAGCTCGTCCAGATCGTCAGCCGCGAATCGCAGCGCCTGAATCAAATCATCACCGACTTTCTGGACTACTCTCGCGAAAAAAAGTACTCGTTTGTGAGCATCGACATCGTAGCTCTATTGGAAGAAACGCTCGTCTTGCTTGACAAGCTCGAAACGACGGGAGAAAGAGTGAAGATCGCACGCTCCTTTCCGCAGCGGCGCATTCTCGCTCTCGCCGATCGCGATGCAATCAAGCAGGTCTTCTGGAATCTCTGTAACAACGCGCTTCGTGCCATGCCCAAGGGAGGCACCTTGACCGTGAGCGTAGATGCAGGCCCGGGCGTCGTGCGTGTGTCCGTGCGTGACACTGGAATCGGAGTGGCGCCGGCTGAAGCCGCGAAAATTTTCGAGCCGTTTCAGACTGGCTTTTCAGGCGGAACGGGTTTGGGTTTGGCTGTTGTGTATAGGATTTTGCAGGCGCACGGCGGCTCGATTCGCCTGCGGTCGGAGAAGGGGAGCGGCGCGGAGTTTATCGCAGAACTACAGTCTGCCGAAAAGAGTCGCCAGGAAAAGGTGCGAGGGCCGCAGAGCGCAAGGCCCGCACTGATTGAGTCGTTGGAAACAGCCGCCTCGGTTGGAAAGGTCTAACGGAATGGCGCATCTGCTAATCGTCGATGACGAGCGCTCGATTTGCGAGCTGCTCGAAATCAGCTTCCGAAAGGAAGGTCATAAAGTTGAGGTGTCGGCGAACGGCGAGGCGGCGAAACGAAAACTTGCCTCCCAGATTTACGACATCGTTGTGTCCGATATCTGCATGCCGGATATGGACGGCGTTGAACTTTTGCGATTCACTAAGGAAATGTCGCCTAACACTACCGTTATTCTGATCACCGGTGTGCCGACCATCGATACAGCGATCGACGCCGTGAATTTCGGCGCGGACCGCTACGTCATCAAGGGTGATCGACTCCTTGATGAATTGCGGCCGGCAGTGCAACGCGTCTCCGAGAGTCTCTCTCTAAAGAAGGAGGCCGGTTATTTGCGTCGGGAGCTGCGCCGGTTGACTGGCCTCGATCACATCATCGGTTCCAGCGCCAAGATGCGCGCGATCTTCGAATTGATTCAGAACGTAGCCCCGCAAAACAGCCGCATTCTAATCACGGGCGAGAGCGGAACGGGTAAAGAACTCGTCGCACGCGCGATTCATGAAAACAGTGCTCGCGCCAAAGCGCCCTTTATCACAATCAACTGCGGCGCGTTTCCCGAGACGCTGCTGGAATCCGAATTGTTCGGCTATGTAAAAGGCGCGTTCACAGGCGCCAACGAAAACCGCCGAGGCCTGTTTCAGGCTGCCCACGGTGGCACGCTCTTTATGGACGAGATCGGCAATATGAGCGTCACCATGCAGGTGAAGCTCTATCGCGTGTTGCAGGAGGGCAAGGTCCGGCCGGTGGGAAGCACCGAAGAGTCGGACGTCGATGTGCGTGTCATTGCCGCAACCAACAAGGATTTAGAGAAGGAAATCGCGGAGGAGCGCTTCCGCGAAGATCTCTATTATCGCCTCAGCGTCATTCCGATCGAGTTGCCCCCGCTGCGCGAACGTCCCGAGGATATCCCGCTGCTCGCCCGCGAATTTCTCCAGAGGTTCTCCAAAGCTATGGGGAAGGGAATCGATGGCATCGAACCGGAAGCCATGCGCCGCATGGAAGTCTACGAATGGCCCGGCAATGTCCGCGAATTGGAAAATACGATTGAGCGTGCCGTTGCGCTGGAGAGCGGCAAGAGAATCTCAGTAGAGTCGCTGCCGGACCGCATTCGAAATCACTTTGGAGAAACCGTGCCGGAGAGTAGTCAAAACGGGGACGGCACGGCTCTTCCCGAGGACGGCCTGAACCTCGAGGAGCACATCCAGCAGATCGAACGAGCGTATCTACTCGCCGCGCTTGAGCGGTGCGGTGGTGTTCGCACGAGAGCCGCGGATCTCCTGAAAATTTCATACCGCTCGTTTCGCCATTACGCCAAAAAGTACGGCGTGTAATTGTGTTTTAATTTTTTCTTAAAGGTTTCCCGAAGGATTGCGAGATTTGAAGAACAGATATAACACCGCCATCAAGGTCCTGGTTTCCGTTTTAATCGTTGCTGGTGTTTCCGCTGTCGTCTGCGATTACAAATTCTACGGCGTATTTGTCGATTCCTTTTTTGCTTTCACCGTCCTCAGCTTCGTTATCCTCTATCTTCGCGTGTGTCCGAAGTGGTCCACGGCACTCACGATCTGCAGTCTTGGACTTCTTTTCGCGGCTATCGAATTCGGTATTCTGGGCTATCCCGCCAAACCAATGGTCTGGATTTCGCTTTTCGGCCTGAGCGCATTCGCGGCTTTGCCGGTTCATGGTCTGTGGGCGTCCGGCGAGAAGCGGAAGATCCTATTTCTCGCGTTCTTCCCGGTCCTTCCCTTTGTTGTTCTGGGATTCTTCATGCCCTTTGTCCTTGGCTGGGTCTCAAAAGTTCACCCAAAGACGCTCGACCTGTATTTGTTGTCTTTCGACTACAGCCTTCGCGTTCCGCTCGTTTTTTTGTTCGGGCAGGCGTTCGCGCGCTCGCTGTTTCTCGCTTTCACAGGTTGGGCGTTTTACATGGCTCTGCCGATTCCCATCGCGGTGGTATACGCGGGCCGTCTTGTGAAGGACAGGCACAAGGCATTCGAAGCGATTACTGCGTTTCTCATCGTGGGCCCAATCGCCATGTTGTTCTATTATTTCTTCCCCGCGGCAGGGCCCCACAATCTATTCGGCGCTGGTTTTCCTTTTCATGTCTTCCCGATGGCTACGGCGCCGAACCTCCTCTTGGAACCAGTCGCTGCTCCCGGGCTCCGTAATGCCATGCCGTCGATTCATTTGACTTGCGCGTTGCTGGCATGGTGGTATTCACGTAAACTGTCCTCAACGGAACGGGCAATTACATTCGTTTTTCTTGCGTACACCGCCTTCGCGGTTTTAGGTACCGGCGAACATTGGTTTGTCGATCTCGTTGTAGCCTGCCCCTTCTGTATCTTCCTCAGAGGATTGTGTATGCGCGGTGAGGTCGCTAGCCCACGCCGGATCGAGGCTGTGGCCGTTGGGCTTGGCGGCACTTTGGCGTGGCTGCTAGCGTTGCGATTCACCCCAAAGTTTTTCTGGATATCGCCGGTTATCTCATGGGTTCTTGTCGTGGGCACTATCGGATTAACGATCATGCAGAACCGGAAGGTCAACGGTGCATCCAAAGCTGCAGCCGTGGAGGACGTCGCGACCGGGGAAGTCGGTTTTCGAGAAAGTGCGGAATCCCTTAGGGGTGCTGGATAATGGCCATGATTCGGTTTTGCGTCATGCAGATGGTCACGATTTGTCAGGTTGTAGGCCTACGGAAGTACTCGCATCAATTGCCGTACCTTCGGTGCGCGAAATTCGGCATGCAACTCTTTTGTTTTGTGGGGGATGCAGAAATGTACTCTAAGAGGCACTATCGCCAGCGCTGCTGGCAGACCTCTTGCACACAATAGCAGCGTACCCCCGCCAGGGATACAAGAGAGATTTTGAGGACTAAGCTACTTCTAGGAGAGAAAATGAATAAGAAACAGAAGGGTTTTTCGTTAATTGAGTTGCTGATCGTCGTGGCGATCATTCTGATCATCGCGGCCATCGCTATTCCCAACCTGCTTCGCTCCCGCATGGCAGCGAACGAGGCCTCGGCAGTCGGCTCGGTACGCACAATGGTCACCGCTTCAATCTCGTTTAGCTCAACGTATGGCGACGGCTTCCCAGCGGATATCACCTCAATCGGTACGACCGGAACGGCCGCGGTCAGCTGCAAGAACGCGGAGCTAATCGACAGCGTGCTCACGTCCACGATCAAGAGCGGCTACAATTTCGCCATTCTGCCCGGTTCCGTTGTAGTTACGACGGTGCCGACTGGGTGCACTGCAGGATACTCTGACGGCTTTGCTGCTGCTGCGTGGCCGGTCACTCTTGGTACCACCGGCCAGCGTGCGTTCTGCTCAGACGCGAGCGGTGTCATTCGGTTTGACCCCGCTGGCGCCAAACCCACGGCCACCGGTGGACTCTGCGACGCTACACTCGCTCCTTTGGGTAACTAAGGATCGCTTCATGAAGAGGGGAAGGGCCTCCTTCCCCTCTTTTATTTTATAGCTTCGAAATCGAACTCCAGGAGAATTCGGGATGCGAGAATCGGTCCAGAAAAAAACGCGGAAGACAATCTTTGGGACCGACCGGGGTTTCTCGCTGATCGAGCTCCTGATCGTCGTCGCTATCATCCTAATCATCTCCGCGATTGCGATTCCCAACCTCCTCCGGTCTCGCCAATCGGCCAATCAAGCGGCCTCTGTTGCGAACGTCCGTACGGTTACGACAGCTGCCGTTTCGTATTGGGTTACGTACGCCAATGGCTATCCGCCCTCGCTCGCATCGCTGGGGGGAAGCGCGAATCCGGCCACGTGCAACCAGGCAATCCTCGTTGACGAGGTTATTACGAGTGCTCCCAACCAGAAGAATGGCTATCAGTACGCATATGCCGGTGAACAGGGCAACGTGGCCAATCCTCCGTCGGGATGCACACCCGGTTTCAACGGCTATGTAATTTCAGCCGTACCCATCACAAAAGGTACGACAGGTCTCATAAGCTATTGCAGCACCGAACCAGGGATAATCCATTACGACTCGGCGGGTGGGGCTATTGCCGATGGGCCGGCGTGCGCCGCGCTGCCGACGCTTTGACGCCCTCCCCTTTTGCACGGTCTTCACGCAATGA
>JBOGMU010000264.1:0-3387 GCA_050746865.1 Candidatus Acidiferrales bacterium | reverse complement strand
TCCGAAGCACCCTGAGCTTGTGCTGGCGTCGGTTCGGGCGCCTGTGCTTGCGCTTCAGCCACCGCACCGGCGATAATTGGAGCGGCGCCAAACAGCTTCAGTATGTCGCGACGGGAACGGGATTTGTCTTTCATACGTGCTCCTTTCTGCCACGAACTCCTCAGAGAATTGCTCCCGGTCTGGGCCGGTAATTGCTTCGCAAACCTAATCGGCGTCATGGAAGATCTTTCAGCCAAATATTACGGAAGGAGGCCTTAATATCGCCGCGGCCTTCGAGTTGAAGCGCCAGCACGCCTTTTTTCCTAGCCCTAGTCGGATGGTCGTCTACGAAGACGGACATCAGATGGCCGTTAATTGAGTAGAACATCGTATCGCCGCGCGCGATCAGGTACACTTGGTTCCAATCGCCGATTTTGATGTACCCGCTCAGAGCGTCCGGGTCCCCAAATGTTGCCAGCAAAGTGGGCTTTAGATCCGTACCGAGGGCGGCGCTCACCATTTGTCCGCGATATGCACGATCGGTGCGTATCGGCACTCCCCGACTGGATCCAGCGCAGCATTCAATTAATGCTCCCGTATTACTGTTCTTATAGTCAGCGTCAGCCTGATAACCTCGCGTGTCCCATTGCGAGTATTTTCTGCCAGCTATGGCGTCGAGCCGCGTAGCCCGGAATTGAATGCCGCTGTTGGCCCCTTCGCCATCGAGCTTCATCTCCGTCTTGAACTCAAAGTTGGCAGGCTCTCCGCCTGTCCAGATCATATAAGTGGATCCTGCGGGGTTTGCGGCCGTCGAGGTGGCGACGATCGCGCCGTTCGCAACGGTCCACACGTCCGTCGGGCCATCCCAGCCCTTGAGAGTCACTCCGTCAAATAAGGACTGCCAGCCCGCGTGGTCATCAAAATTCATGGGCTCCGGCGCGACGTAGCGCGGACCTCGCCCACCTCGCCCGCGACCGGCTCGCCCGCCTTGCTCGGGACCGGCTCCAGATTGTCCGGGCGAAGGAGTCGCAGGCTGGCCCGCTTGCGGCGCCTCCTGCGCAAAAGAAAATTGGGGAACTATCTCGCTTCCCGCGAATATCAGGAGCAGCGTCATAAATAGCAGGCTGGCGCAAAACGCAATCGCACGTCCACGAAATCCGAACATTGCCACTCTCCTTTTAAGGAAGCGAAAATGCGATAAGGGCATCGGACAGATGTCCACTTCTGTCGATTGCCGTTCCTCCAGCCGCGGCGACTACAACGTATTGCTTGCCATCTTTCCCCATGTACGTAATGGGCGTGGCGTGACCGCTCGCCGGCATCTCGAAATCCCACAACACTGCACCGTCTTCGGCGTCGAACGCACGGAAATGCCCGTCAGCCGTCGCGGCTATAAAGAGCAGACCGCTCGCTGTTGAAATGCTGCCGCCCAGGTTGAACGCACCGGTTTTGAGGCCTTTATCGCCTAACGACGGCGTTGTACCCAGCGGTTCCCGCCACGCGATTTTTCCTGTGTTCACATTCACAGCGATCAGTTCACCCCACGGCGGCTGCCAACACGGCATACCGTTGAACATGAACGACGGTCCAAATCTTCCTCTTCCTCCCCGCCCACGAGCCGGAGCCTCTTCGGCCGGCGCATCGCTTGCCGTGGCGTTGACATTGGCGGGCGAAGCCCCGTCCGTCGGGTGCGGAACGTGTAGCGACCCATTATTAGAAACGTTGAGGAACAGCAAACCTAGTTTAGGGTCAAACGAAGGATGACTCCAGTTCACACCCCCCGTGCCGTTCGGAAAATTCACGGTTGCGACGCTGCTGAGATTCGGGGTGTACGGTCCGAGATTCTCAACATGATTGTCGTCCCACACCTTGGTGCAGTACGATTCCATGTCCGGTGTTATCTTTGCGATCTCGTCTCTTGTCATACTCACACGGGCCAGCGGCGGAGTTACGACGGGAAAAGGTTGCGTGGGCCAAGTCGGGTCGTTTGGATCATCTCCCTTGGGAACGGGCCGTTCTTCGATCGGATAAATTGGGTTTCCATTCTTGCGGTTATAGATAAAGAGAAAGCCCATCTTGCCAGCCTGTGCAACAGCGGGAATGACTTTGCCGTCCTTTTTAACGTCGATCAGCGCCGGCGGCGTTGGAAGATCAAAATCCCACACATCGTGATGCGTGAGCTGATGAAACCATATCAGCTTGCCGGTGGAGGCGTTGAGGGCGACGAGGGAATCCGCGTAAAGGTCTGGTCCGGGACGGTCAGCTCCGCTGGAATCTGTCGAGGCGGACCCCAAACCCGCGTACACGATTCCGAGTTTGCTGTCGAGCGTCATAATGCTCCACGTGTTTACACCCGTGCGGTTCTTCCAACTATCTCCAGGCCATGTATCATGGTTTGCTTCGCCAGGCTGAGGGACAGTATGAAACGTCCACACGAGCTTTCCGGTCCGCGCGTCCCAAGCGCGGATATCGCCTCTTGGTCCAGGAGGGCCCTGCTCGCCAGGCCTTGCGCCTGTGATGACAAGGTCGCGGTAGATCGTTACGGGATTCGGGACGGTGTACCTATCTCGCCAAATGGGCGGCACATCGGCAGACGCAACACCGGAATACACATCCACTCGTCCAGCATCACCGAAGTTCTCAACGAGCTTGCCGGTTTTGGCATCGACCGCGCTCAGGTATCCGTGATTCGTCGCAAAGAAAATGCGCGGGCCTAGTCCGTGGCTACCTGGCCAATAAGCTATGCCGCGGCCGTGAATATTCTCCGGCGACTCATATTTCCAGATCACTTTCCCTGTTTCAGGCTCCAAAGCCACAATCGCAGACTTGAGATCAGGTTTTCGAGGAGATGCTGGCGAGCTAATGTACATCACTCCGTTCACCACTAAGGGAGTTACTTCAAACCGATAATTCAGACCCATATCCCGGTCGGTATCTCCGGCACCATAATGGTAGACCCACGCCTCTTGAAGCTTCGAAACGTTCTCGGGCGTGATTTGATTAAGTGTCGAATAGTCGGCCGGTCCTGGATCGTGGCCGTAGCTAGACCAGCCCTCCTGCGCAAGTGTTGCCAGGCCGGTGGTCACCAATATCAGTACCGCGCAGGATAAAGCAATTCCAGCGTACTTTAGTCGCACCCACCAACCACGGCTTGCATTCGATTTACATGGGCCCATTTCTCGGGTTTTCTCCTAGTCCAAGTTGTTTTGACGGAAAGGCGACGCGCGGTTGGCGAACTGAGCGTTGTGCTGAGCCGGTGGCATGCTTGTTGAGGAGGAGCTCCATGACTTTGGATGTTCAGCACCAACCGCGATTGCGCCGGTGCCGGTCGCTCTTGACGATTCATCTTTTCTGGAAACTCCTTCGGAGGTTCATGTCACAAGCACTTCACGTTGCGCCGCATTGAGA
>JBOGMU010000263.1:0-5415 GCA_050746865.1 Candidatus Acidiferrales bacterium | reverse complement strand
GCGTATTGCAGTCGTCGGCTTTGCAGATCAACTCAGCAAGCCCTGCGACTGCAACCTCCTTCATCGGAACACTCACCGGCGACGTATCGGGTAACGTAAATA
This sequence comes from Candidatus Acidiferrales bacterium, assembly GCA_050746865.1. Lineage (GTDB taxonomy): Bacteria > Acidobacteriota > Terriglobia > Acidiferrales > UBA7541 > Palsa-295. The sequence continues at coordinate 5,313 of JBOGMU010000263.1, read as the reverse complement.
TCAACGGCTGGCAGAACAGTGGAAGCGCGATACAGAGCCGCACTATAAGCGGCACCACTCAAATCGCGGCAACGGCCGCAGCACCTTCCTAACCTAACAGGCGGCGGTACAAATCCACCGCTGTTCTGGCTCGCTGGCAACAACCAGGGTTTCCTGCTGGGGGCAGGAACTGATGCAGAATCAGGCGTCTTCGAACCGCAAACGAACATCTCGGTAACGACGGGAACGCCATACGCATTTGGGTCCATGAACCCAGAAACGATCGGCGGCGATCAGCAGGTTGGAATCGCCACTCTAAGCGGCGGAAACATCACCGGCACCACAGACGACTGCCGGAACGCTCTCCCTGAGCAATCCGATTTCGCTTACATATTCAGTTGACGCGACCGGTTTGGGTACTGCACCGTCCGGCTGCGCGGTCGGAACACTCGGCACGGGCGGTTGTCAGGAAATCTTCTACGTCGTTTCACCAACCAAGGCTGTTCTGATGAATCTGCAAACAGGGAACGGGCAGATCCTCAGCACGCCTCTGGAAACTGCGGATCAGTAGAAGTGTCGCGCAAGTTGCAAGGAACTCGGCCCACGGAGAGCTAAGGGCCTGATTAGCGTAGGACTTCGAAGAGGTTGCTGTAATCGTCAGTCCATAGGCGATCCTTCGAAGGGGGGAGAATAACCAGGCCCTTGGCTTCGATTTCGCGGCGCCCTTCGAATCCGCTAGGACTTCCGACGAGCACCCATATCGAAGCGAAAATTCCCTTCGGGGGATCGTTCGGGTTGTGAACGAGTACGGCTTCTTTGTGCAGGTTTGCTGCCGCCGACGCCACGACTGGTTCCAAGTCCAAGTAGCTATTCGAAATGTGAACGGCAAGCACTCCCTCCGGCCTAAGCTGCTGAAAATAAAGCTGAAAAGCTTCACGTGTGAGCAGGTGAACGGGAATGGAATCGCCGCTGAACGCATCCACGACGAGCACGTCGTAGTTCTGAGGCGGCTGGCGCTCGAGCGAGAGGCGCGCATCCCCTTGGATGATGTTGATCGTCGCGGGCGAATCCTTTAAGAACGTGAACTCCTGCTGCGCGATCTGGACGACTAGCGAATTGATCTCGTAATAGGTGAAATGGTCGCCCGCGCGCCCGTAAACGGCCGTCGTCCCCGCACCCAGGCCAATGATTCCGACGCGAACAGGTCCTTGTTTTTCAGCGGCTTGCAAGGCAACGCCGATTCCGGAATCATGGCTATAATACGTGGTCGCCCAGCGGCGACGATCCGGCGCAAGAAACTGCGCACCATGGTTGATCGTGCCGTTGACGAGCGAACGGTAAGCCGGCTTTTCACCGACTTGCGATATGGAATCGCCACGAATGATGGCGACATTCGGGGCGGAGCCGTCCATCACACGCAGAACGCCATAAAAATTGCGCACTGTTAGCTGAGCGGAAATCGCGTAGTTTCTGGCATTTACAGCAAGACTTGCCGCGACCGCAATCGCCAGACCTGCGAGCGCGAAGCCCGCCGGACGCAGCTTCGCAATGGAAAATGGGCTCTCCGGCTCAATGGCGTAAACGATGACGACGAGAATCGCGCACATGCCGATTGTCACGTGTAACTCATAGAAAGCGGAGAAGATGTGCGGCGCGATTGCGGCGACGAAGAGCGCCCCGAGCGCGCCTCCCGCAGCAACCATCAAGTAAAAAGAGGTCAAGTGCTGCGGATCCGGTTTAAGGCGCGCGAGTTCACCGTGGCAGAACATGCAGGCGACGAATAAACCCAAACAAAATAAAGGAATTGCGACCTTTACAGGCATTTGGAGAAATGATGGGGAGAGCGCGTACGTCATGGCACCGAGCACTACTGCAAGGAGCCGCAGGAAAATGCTGCGGGGATAAAACGAGTGCGATGCGAAACACAGGATAAATGTAAGTAGATAAAGGCTTAACGGGATGATCCAGAGAAGGGGAACGGCCGCAATGTTTTGAGTGATGTGATTCGTAATCGCGAGCAGCAACGCCGATCCGCACGCCGCAAGCGCCACCCAAAGGAGCTGCATGCTCCAGGTTGGACATCGAATAAATATAGCATTTTCAATTATTTCCGGACAGTCACGACGGGAAAACGCTATGACAATAGATAGCGCTACGAATGCAGCATAGGTGACTGACCATGCGATGGCTTGATGATGCGTTGTGAGCCAGGGTTCGACCGCGAGGGGGTAGCTGAGGAGGGCGAGCATCGAGCCGATGTTCGAAAGCGAGTAGAAGCGATACGGAGCGGCCTTGTATTGTGCCGCGTACCAGCTTTGAAACAAAGGACTTGTGGAGGACAGAAGAAAATACGGCAAGCCGATTGTGGCGGCAAGCAGCAGGAGAATGTGTGAAGTTGGGCTTTGCGACGGCGTGGGCTGCCACGAGGATTTCGGATAAGCGGGTAAAAACAAAGCACTTAGGATCAGCAACGCCGCGTGAATCCGAGATTGCATCGTGGCTGCAAATTTTGATGTGAGCCAGTGAGCGTACGCATACCCAAGGAGAAGCACTAACTGAAAGAAAAGAAGGCAGATGATCCAGACGGCGGCCGCGCCTCCAAACCAGGGAAGGATGCGCTTGGCGATCAGCGGCTCGATCTCAAAGAGCAAGAATGCGCCGACGAAGATCGTTACGCCGTAAGAAATTTTCGAGTTCATTTTGCCGGATTGGATTTTCCGCGCCGCGATCTTATATGTAAAGACTCAACTTTTGGAGCGTGAATTTGTGCCAATTTTGGCGCGTTTGGCGCCATAAAATGGGCTTAAATTGCCTTAAAGGATCAAAAATGGCGCGTTTGGCGCACGATTTTCAGCAAGTTGCTCTTTCATCTGCAGGGTTAATTCCCAGGCTCCCTATCGATCATGAAATGCATTTCAGTTGATCGATAGACGCGCTGCTATCGATCATGGCGTGAAGCAACCGTGATTTGGCGGATCTAGTGAACAAGAAAGCGTTGCTACTTGGGCTGACGCGAACGCGGTACGAGGACTGAGTGGAGGGCGACGGCTTGGTTGTGGAGTTCGTCATGGGCGGAGTAGAGCAACGTCACGGTGCCGTGTTGCTTTTGAATCTCTTTGAGATGCTTGATGAGTGCGGAGTTCTTTCGCAATTCTACCCGATAGCGTTTTTGAAATTCGGGCCAACGCTTGGGATCGTGACCGAACCATTTTCGAAGCTCGTTTGAGGGCGCGACGTCTTTCAGCCAGAGATCGAGATGTGCCTTTTCTTTTGAGAGTGCTCGCGGCCAAAGACGGTCTACGAGAACGCGATATCCATCGGTCGATTCGGGCGCTGCGTAAATGCGCTTGAGTTTGAACATCTAATGGAGATTTTACGCGTGGCAAGTGACAAACGGAACTCAGAGCCGGACTTTTAAGTACGGCGAGAACAATTCGTTAATTTGGTAAGAACAGAGCTATCGAAAAAACTTCATGAACGATCGCCGGTTTACGCCAGCATCAGGGTCTCACGCGCGCGTTAGTGCAGTGTCGTGACCATCTCTTGCGCCGCTCCAGTGCACATATTAAATAGTAATACAACATGGTGACATGCTGGCGTGCGTGCTTAAATTTTTCTTGTGGGTAGGCCGACGACGGACTAAGATGCCGCGCATGAAAAACAAGTGGGTTGCTCTCGTGTTCGCCCTTGTTGCGGTGCTCTGTGTTCCTGCCGTTCTGATGGCTAAGCGGAACGTCGCCGACTATCCGCTGCGTTTGCACATTTACCAGACGAACTGGACGCACAACGGGTACGGCTATCACGCCTTTGGGCGCGCGAACCTATTCGACGAACATGGTGTGCCTCATGGCGTGGAGTACACTTACGCCTGCGCGGATCACTTAATGGCTTCGAATGGCAACGAGGCGTACCCGGCCAAGTGGAAGAAATCGGGCCAGTCGATAGAGGTAATTTTCGGCGAGATTGGACAGAAGCCGGACGATTTTCATGCGTGCGATTTCAAGCTGGCCATGAAGTCCTTTGCCTTCTACCGCCACAACGGAGGGCTCGATACAGAGAGCGCTTCCGACTTTATGGCGAAAAACGCGAACCAAGCCCCGCCGACCGGCGCAGCAGCCGCAACCGACGTACCCGTCTCAGCGAATCCACGTCCATACTGAATAGCGCCGCGTACGGAAAAATTCGATACTAGCTAATCATTCTGCGCACAGGGATACCGCGCGGCGGCCGTGCGCTCCACAAAGCCTCAAAGGAAGCGTTTCGACTAGGCGGCGAAGCGCCATGCTAGACAATTGACACTCATGTGACAGCTGCAAGATGGTGCGGCTCGCGTCAATTCAGCGCATCCGCGAATTGCGAAAAGTTATTCGGCTCAGCAGGCCGTGATACCATCCGACCGAGCAACGAGCGGGGCTGCTACGAAGTGCAGAATCGGAGATTCCCATGAAGATGTCTTTGGCAGCGATCGTTTTCATCATCGTAATTTTCTCTTCGGCCCCGGTCTCGGCGCAATCTAACGCCTATCACTGTGTCCTCTACACGACGACCGCAGGAAAGAGTGTTCGCTTCAGCAGCACGCCTGTGCAAACGCCAGCGGACATCACCACACTAAACGCTGCGTGGAAACAATACGTCGTCAGCACCTATCACGTCAGCGATCCGAACGCGTACGGCGGTTGTCAGGCTGTCGCGGGAACGCTCGCTCAGCAAGAAATGGTGGTGACTTCGGCGGAAGAGAATTACAAGAGGATTGGTGCACAGGTTGTGCACGTCAACTGGACGTCCGCACCCGGTCAGACGTTGCCGGCGCCTCCTCCGTCGCCCGCGTCAACCCACAATGTAGCAGCGCCACCGAGAGCCGTTTCTGCATCTGCCTCGCAAGCACAGTCTGCATCAATGCCCGCTTCGAACCCTGCTCCGAGCGTCGCTCCCGTACCAAGCCCCGCACCAAATACGGCACCGCTCGCTCCGGCGACCATCTCAGCTGCTCCATCCGCTGGCGGCCCATTCATTTCCTGCTCCACGTCAGGCGGTGCAGGAATCGATACCTACCTCACAGGCGTTTTTCAGACAACGGCTCCCATAAGGCGGCTTCCGAGCGGAGGCGTCTTAGTCGACCAATCGATTCTGGATCGCTTTTATGCGTACCTAAAACACGAAGGTTACAATTTCAAGCCCGGCAGCAATTATGGCTGCGATGTCAGTCCTACCGAAGCGGCGGCAAAAGCAGCCCAACATAAGCGGGCATACGAAGGGGGAGGCTGTTCAACCTGCGGAAAAATCGTAGAGACTGGCTGGGTAGATACGCAGTGATCTGCGTGCAGTGAGTGATGA
>JBOGMU010000262.1:0-19527 GCA_050746865.1 Candidatus Acidiferrales bacterium | reverse complement strand
CCTCTGTGGGGCGCTTCGCGTGCCATGCGTTCGTACTCGCTTATAGCTGTGCGGCGCGCTGTCAGTACTGGCTCCGTACTTTCCACAATTGATTTCGTTTTTTCCGCGCGCTACCATTTGTCGTTTTTGAAAATGAGGGATTCAAAAATTCGGGGGCGAGATTAAGACGGGAAAGAAGATGGCGCGGCAAGAACGGCAAACAGAATCGCACGAAGCGAGGGCAGTTTTTATTCGAGAAAGGCCGATTAGAAATCGACCTAAGCTCTTCAGAATCAGCGCAATTTGACGTCCTAATCGAGGAAAAGGGGCGTTTTTTGTGATGACGATCCGAAGGGCGGCCATTCCGCGGCAGATTCACCAACCACCATTCATAAATCGCCAATCACGCCTTTCTAATCGCAACTGCCAAGAATTAAAATCGCCCGTAACTCAATGTAAAATAAGAACTGAGACTCGTTCTAATCGCAATTGCCAGAGGGGAAAGCGTTGAAGTGGTTTGAGCAAAAAATCCGGCGCTATGAGCACAAACGCTGGGCCGAGGAACCAAGTCGCCGCTCGTTGCCATTCGGCTGGGGGCTCGAACACATCCTCGAATCGCCCAACGGCACGCCGCCTCGCGTGCTGCTCGAGCGCTTCGTAGCCGAAACAATCGCAAACAGTGACGCGTGGTTCGCCGACACTCCCGCTGACGATTACGCGCTAAAAGACGGCGTCCTCACATTCACAAGCCAAATCGCCTCCCCTTGGCCCGAAAACAACCGAGTCCATGCCCAATTCTTTCCAGTAGAAAAGTCACGTGCAGCGGTCCTGGTCTTGGCTCAATGGAATGCCAAATGGGAAGAGCAACAAGGCGTCTGCCACTGGCTGAATCGAAAAGGCCTCACCGCGATCAAGGTGAGCCTGCCGTATCATGATCGCCGCTCAATTCCCGGCCACCCTCGCGCCGACCATCTCATAGGTCCAAATATCGGCCTGACGCTACAAGCGAATCGCCAGGCGCTGCTCGACGCGAAGCGCGTGCTCCGCTGGCTGGAGATGGAGGGCTACGACCGGCTCGGCATCATCGGGACGAGTATCGGCTCCTGTATCGGCTTTATTACAATGTGCCACGAGCCCGCGATTCGCGCCGGAGCCTTCCTTCATGTCTCAACTTACTTCGGCGAGGTTGTGTCGCAAGGCTTGACCACGATGAACGTATGGGAGCCGATGAAGCAACACATCTCGCGCGAGGATGCGATCCGCTACTGGTCGCCGATCAGCCCATTCCCATATATCCCGAAACTCCGCGACGCGGGCAGAAAAATCCTCGCGATCACGGGGAATTACGATCCGACGTTCTGGCCCGAATTAACCGAGCAATTCCTGGCCGAATTGCGCCAAAACAGCGTCAAATTCGACCATTTAGGGCTCCCGTGCGGCCATTATTCGCTGGGCGTAACGCCATTCAGCCAAATCGTGGGCTACCGCTTCGGAAAATTCCTGGTCGATGCGCTAACGTAAGAAAGGTAGGATGAAGAGAGTAGGGAAACGGCAGGTCAGATAAACAATTCTTCGTCTTCGGTTACGGGCGCTTCGCCGTTCGTGGATTCACGCCTTCCGCGAAGGACATCCAAGCCGACCTTGATGCCCTTGATCAGCGCCGTCGCCTGTTGTAGCGGCCGCCACACGGTATTCTTGAATTTCGAGCCGGTCTCTTCGACCACTTCAAGCGTTCCGCTGAGGATTTGATCGGCGCGCAGGATTTGTATTCGCAGACGCTCGACGGCTTCGGTAAACACACGATCAAACTTCTGCGCCTGAGTTCGCGCGACGCGGGTTATTTCGGTGGCATCGCCCATGATGCTGTGAATGCGGTCTTCCGAATCGTCGAGGATACGGCTTACGCGGAGCAAAATCGGGCCCATCCGATTCTGAAGCTCGTTTGTGATCTTGGTGATTTCCTGGATGGCGAATTTCAGTTGGACAAACATCGCCATCATCACAGCGCATTGAATTACGATCGCAAGCGCCGCGATTATGATGAACGCTTCCACCCAAACGGACATTCCGCCCCCTCGATCCCTTCAGACAGCCAAATACCGCGGATTCCGGCGATCAGGAAATCTTCGCTTCGCGCCGGTACGTTTCCTTGCCCGCTTCCACGGCAGAGCCCACGGCGGAGCTTACGGCGTCCTTCTGCCGGGCCATGATTTCCTTGCTGCGTTCGATCAAGTCCTCAGCTCGCTCGCGGAGTTCACGCGCCTTCTTCTGTGCGTATTCGCGACCCTCATCCGCCTTGCCGCTCAAATAGTCGCGCGTCTCCTCACCTGACTTCGGGGCAAACAGTATTCCAATCAGCGCGCCGATTCCCAGCCCGACCACGAAGAAACTCACCTTGCTTCCAGCGTTATCAGCCATGTTCGCCTCCAATTTTTTCACAGTAGCATAGCCTGCAAAGACAGGCAAGTTATGCACTGTCAGTGCCGTGAGTACCATCGGGGCTTCACGGTATGTTTTTCGGCAATTCCTAGGCGCAACCCGGGAACGCGCACCGCTCGTTGCGCCAAGGTGAGTCGATTCCACTCAAATTGCTTGCGATACGCTCGCTTCGGGATTCCCTCGCGATTCCGGGTGTAACGCGTGAAAAACCTGTGCAGCTCGGGCTCGTGGGACAGCCTCGGCGATCTGATCGAGCGAGAGACCGCGTAATCGCGCAACACTTCCAAAGCGCTTCAGCAAAATTTGCGCCGTTCGCTCACCGACTCCTGGGATTTCGGTAAGGGAACTGCGGACTCGCGACTTCGTGCGTCGGAGCCGATGGAATGTGACAGCAAAGCGATGCGTCTCGTCGCGAATCTGCTGCACGAGGTGCAGAACGGGCGAATGCCGCTCGAGAATGATCGGTTCACTTTCGCGCCCAAGCACGTAAATGATCTCTTCTTTCTTTGCGATACTCGCGAGCGGCTGATTGATAATTTCGAGCTTTTCGAGCGCCGCAGCAGCTGCTTGCAATTGCCCGAGGCCGCCGTCGATCAAAATCAGGCTCGGAAATGGCTTGTTCTCCTCCTGCAGGCGCCGGTACCTGCGCTCAACGGCCTCGCGCATACTCGCAAAGTCGTCGCGGAGCAATCCCGCATCTTTTTCTTTGCCGTCGGGCATTGCCTCGCCCCGAATGATAAATTTGCGATAGTCGGACTTTTTCATTTTACCGTTTTCCCAAACGACCATCGACGCAACCGTATCGGACCCTTGTATATGGGAAATGTCGAAGCTCTCGATCCGCTTGGGTGTTTCCGGCAGGCCGAGGGTCGACTCGAGGGCCTCCGCCACGGCCTGCGCGGTCGGCTTTAGCACGCGGAATCGTTGCATGAACGAGTGGCGAGCATTTTCCTCGACGAGCTCGAGGAAAGCGTGTTTTTTGCCGCGCTGAGGATGAAAGACTTCAACGCGGTGGCCAGCCCTCTCGCTGAGCACATTTTCAAGAAGTTCCCGCTCCTCGAAGTCCATTGGTCCATGAATGTTACGCGGCACGTAGGCGGCATCAAGGTAAAGCTGCTTGATGAGCGAGGGTAGAAGCTCCGCTGGATCGAAATCGTCGAGGTCTTCCCAATAGAAATCGCGGCGATCGACCACACGCCCGCCGCGCAAGTGAAACAGGTTTGCAGCGACTTGCGGTGGTTCCGCGTACCACGCGATCACGTCTGTGTCATCGCCCGATGCCGCCGCGATTTTCTGCCGCTCGCTGATGTCTTCCAGAGTGCGCAACAGATCGCGATAACTTGCGGCCTCTTCGTAGCGCTGTTCTTCCGACGCGCGCTTCATGCGGTCTTCCAGGCTTTTTGTCAGATCACTGCGGCGCCCTTCGAGGAACAATCGGACATCACGCGCCGCCTCACTGTAGCGCTCGTCGGCTATCAATCCCTCGACGCAAGGTCCGTAACAACGGTGGATGTAATATTGCAAGCACGCACGCGGATGGTGACGTGTGAGATCCACGCTGCACGATGGAATAAGAAAGTGCTTGTGGATTAAGTGAACAAGCCGATAAGCGAGGCTGGCAGGGAAGTACGGCCCAAAGTAAGCGGAGCCATCCTTTTTGAGGCGACGCGTTACATAGACACGCGGGTATTTCTCATGCGCGGTAAATTGAATGTAAGGGTAAGTTTTATCGTCGCGGAGCAGTACATTGAACTTGGGCTTGTGCTGCTTGATCAGGTTGTTCTCGAGGGCCAGTGCTTCGGCCTCATTGTCGACTACGATGTAATCCAGGTCCGCAATTTCGCGGACTAACGAGCCGGTTTTGGCGTCAACCCAGCGCGCCTCGAGGAAATACGATTTGACGCGATTGCGTAAGGAGCGTGCCTTGCCGACGTAAAGAATCGTGCCGACTGCATCTTTGAAGAGATACACACCCGGCCGCAAGGGAAGTTGACCGGCTTTTTCGCGGGGTTCCATCGGGACGGATTACAATATTCGATGCGGCACGGTGCGCCAAAGTCGCGCCGGCCAAGGGACAACTTAATGATAACAAAACTAAATCCGAACCGTGCGAGGGCGCAATGCCAATTGGCCGCCTAAAGACGGATCTGCATACTCTCGCTTCATGGTTTCGCAATACTAAGAACTGCCGGCGCGCGGCCGTCTTGGCCTGCGTGTTTGCGGCTGTGTTACCCTCCGCCCAAGCGGCTCGGCAGTCCTTCCAGTCATCTTCGTCATCAAAATCGGCAAAACCCGATCAGGCGACATCCGGTTCGTCGGTGGACTCACCCGGCCAGCAGCCGGCCCAGTACGATCCCCGAGAGGCGGAGAAGGACGTTGAGGTGGCGACGTTTTACATGAGGAAGGGCGATCCGGATGCGTCCATTCCGCGCCTTGAGGACGCTATACGTCTGAGGCCGAATTATGCAAAACCTCGGTTGATGCTCGCAGAAATTTACGAGAAGAAAGAAGACAAGGAAAACGCGGTGAAATATTACCGGGAATATCTACAGGTCTACCCGCACGCGCCGGATGCCAAAAAAGTGGAAAAGAAGATCGCGAAACTGTCAGAACCTTGAGTTAGGGGCTCTTGTGTCTCGGGTGTTGCGAATCGCCTTCGAGCGAGAAACAGGCTCTGTATTTTTCGGGAAGTGATTTCGGGCGCCCCTGACGGTCGCAGATCACGTGGACCGTCTCGCCTGTGGCTACAACCTCTCTGCTGGAGTGATCGACGATTTCATATCCAAACTTCACCATGCGGCGCTTGGATTCGGTTACACGCGTTCGCACGATAAGCAAATCGTCAAAGCGCGCAGGGCGTTTATAGCGGCAGTGCGCTTCGGCGACGACGATAAAGCTGTCGTCTTCAATTTCCATCCGCTTATATTCGAACCCGTTCTGCCGGCACCACTCGACGCGTCCGACTTCGAACCACGTAAAATGATTGCCGTGATACACCACTCCCATCTGGTCGGTTTCCGCGTAGCGCACGCGGACGGTCGTCTCGCAATAGTTCGTCATGTCCAGGAATTCCGCATTTACGAACTTCCGCTCCATCGCGGCGTTCGCTTCTCCAGGAATGCAGTGAGGCCTTCACGGAAATCGTCGGTGGAACGAATTTCTGCATTCGCCTCGATTGCCAGCTCAAGTTCGGCGCGCAATGCTTTGTCGTCATGACTGTGAAACAGCTTCTTAGTCTGCATCACGCTTGACGGGCTGCACTTCAGAATTGTTGCGGCTATTTCGTGTGCGCGCTGCATCACGTCGCCATTCGCGACGATCTCATTCACCAGGCCGATCCGCATCGCCTCGCTTGCATCGATGGTTTTGCCTGTCAGCAGCAAGTCGCGCGCGAATTTTTCACCGATCTGCCGCCGTAGAAACACGGCCACTAACGCCGGCACAAAACCGATTCGCACTTCCGTGTATCCGAATTTCGCCTCCGGCACACTCAGCGTTATGTCCGCGAGCGCAGCCAGGCCGCAGCCTCCTGCAATGGCTGCGCCATTTACGGCGGCAATCACCGGTTTTGGGAAGGTGTAGAGCCGATAGAACATATTTGCGATTCGCCGCGCATCCTCAGCGTCCCGTGCGGGCGAATGCGTCGCAGCGAGCGAGCGCAGTTCGTCCAAATCCATGCCGGCGCAAAACGCCTTGCCCGAACCAGTCAGAATCACTACTCGTGAACACGCTTCGGCTTGATCGAGGGCGCCGAGCAGGTCCGAAATCATCTGTGACGAAATCGCGTTGCGCTTCTCAGGCCGCGTGAGCGCGATCGTAGCGACGTCCCCATCGGTTTGAAACGTCAGCGTGGAATAGCCCATGACCTCGTCCGCTAATTCAGCTTGGCCGCTTCCTGTGGCGCGGGCTGCATCGCATATTTCTCGCGCAACTCTCCGGTAATTGCACACGCCAACGCAAGCGACTTCGCATCGATTCCGGTGGCAACACCGCGCGTCGCTAGCGCTGTGAGTATCGTTTCTGTCGGTAAATTTCCCACGAGATGATCGCCGGCGAACGGACAGCCGCCAAGTCCGGTCAGTGCGCCGTCGAAACGCCTGCATCCGGCTTCGTAGGCGGCGAGAACTTTGGAGGCAGCCTCCTCGGGGCGGCTGTGCAGATGCACGCCGATATCGATGCCCGCGACGCAATCCTTCACTGCAAGATAAAGCGCCGCCACCTCTCGCGCTGTTGCCATTCCCGCAGTATCCGCCAACGAAACCGCGCGCACGCCGCTGTCTTTCAGCCAGATCAGCGTTTCCTCTACGATCTCCGGTCCCCACGGTTCCTCGTAAGGATTGCCGAACGCCATGGAGATGTAGACGACAAGTTTGCGATCTGCTTTTTTCGTCTCGCGCTGCAAAAGAGACACGAGCTCGCGCGATTCGCCGCGCGACATATTGGCGTTAGCACGGCGAAAGTAGGCCGAAATCGAGTATGGGTAGCCAATCGTTGTGACGCCCGCGGCAAGCGCGCGCTCGAAGCCCTTCTGGTTCACGACAATTCCGATTAGTTCCGGAGCGACGCCTGAGGGAAGCTTCGCAAGCCGCAGCCTTTCCATGACCGCTTCCGAGTCCGCCATCTGGGGCACATGCCTAGGCGAGACGAAGCTCACCGCGTCCAGATGTCCGAATCCGAGCGAAATCAGGCGCTCGAGATAGGCAATCTTTTCTTCTGTAGGTATTACTTTTTCTAACCCTTGCCACGCATCTCGTGGGCACTCGACGATCGTTACGTTTTCCAACGCCTCTCCGATCTGTGATTCTGCGTCTGCCGCACTCTTTCTGCTATGAAATCCGCAATCGCCTGCGTTGGCGTCCCCGGCAGAAATATCTCTGCTATCCCGGCGCTCTTGAGGCCGGGAATATCTGCCTGCGGAATGATCCCTCCAACGAGCACGGTAACATCCGTCATCTCTTTCGCGCGGAGCAGTTCCATCAGCCGAGCGCAAATTGTATTGTGAGCACCGGATAGAATCGAAAGACCGATGACGTCTACGTCTTCCTGCTCAGCGGCCGAGACGATCATTTCCGGCGTCTGGCGCAGTCCGGTGTAAATCACTTCCATTCCCGCGTCACGCAACGCACGCGCGATTATTTTCGCGCCGCGGTCATGTCCATCGAGCCCCGGCTTTGCAATGAGAACGCGTATTCGTTTCTCAGGCACGTGTTGGAAGGATTCGCTGGTGCGAGCGTATTCCTCAGCTTGTAGCAGCGAGATTCGATTCTAGGGGAAGAGCATGCGGCTCGCAAGAAAATGGGGCGGCAGGATGGCCATGCCGCCCTACTTCACAGTAATCGTACAACTATTGATTCGGAGTCACCGGGCCATTGTTCGGAACTGGCGTACCGGGAATGTTCGGGATCGGTACGACGTTAGGAGTGTTCTGGCCGGAGATCGTGATGCTATGCGTCTCCAGGGTGTGGCCCATCGCCTGGTCCAGAGCGACGATTGACTCGACGAGATTAATCTCGTCTTGTAGCTCCGTCGTTTCGGCCAACGTCAAGTCGCGGGATCGAAGAGCGACGGTGTAGGAGTCCGACGAACCCAGTTGATATTTCTTCTGTTCGTCCTCAAACGTCTGCTGTGCCAACTGCCGCGCTGTGGATGCGGCCGCCACAGCATTCCGGCTCTGGGAGACGGCAATGAGCGCGTTTCGGACGCCAAGATAAATCGCGTTCTTCTGTTCTTGATAGAGCGTCTCTTCCTGGCGCTGATTTAACTGGGCGATGCCGTTGTTTGCCTGTGCGACGCGATTGCGGATTGGCAACGTCATTTGCAGGCCCACTTGGAAAGTCGGAAAACGCGAATGGATCAGGCTGTCCCACGCGTCGCTAATGCCACCGGGAACCGCCGTGGTGGTGGATGTGGCGGGAATCTCGCCCACAAATTCGCCGGGTACGGCTACTCCGTTCAGCAAGATCGGGGCATTCGGATTAGGAATAAGCGAACCCTGAGCAATCGTTGTTTGTTTGCCTACGCCGCCCAAGCCCGTGGTGGAATATTGCCCGACAAGGTTCAGCGTGGGCAACAGGGCATTCTTAGTTACTTTAACTTCGACATCGTCATTCTTCAGTTGTAACGCGACCTGCTGAAGCTCAGGACGAGCAGCCCAAGCTTGCTGCACAGCGTCATCGAGCGCCGGATTGCCGACCGTATCCGTCGTTGGAATCGGCGTTGTGGGCACGACTTCGACGCCCTTCAAAATCGGGTCTTGCGGATTCTTAGTGATGTCATTGAGAAGTTTTGTCTCGTCTTCCAGCTGCACTGTTTGCGCGACGATGAGAGCCTGGCGGTCGCTAGCCAACTGAGACTGCGCCGTGAGAACGTCCAGAGGAGCCATCGTTCCAATCTCGAGCTGCTTTTGGTTATTGTTATAAAGCGTTTGATCGACGCTGACCGTCTGCTGTTCGACGTTCACCTGCTGGCGCGCCTGCACGAGGTTCCAGTAGTCATCCGTAGTCGTTGTGATGTCATTAATCACCGACGTCTTGAATTGCCACTCGCCGATTTTGACGTTGTTCCGTTGTTCGATAATGAAACGTTCGTTCGGCAGAATTCCGAAGCCGTTCAACAGAGGCTGCGTTATCGAGACTCCTAACGTTGACTGCAAGCTCGGATTAAAAACGTTTGCCGACGCCGAGGAGCTTGTTCGGTTGTTGTTAAAAGTGAGTGCGACTTCCGTGCCCGGCGCAAAACCTTGCGAATATCCGAAGTTCCCGACCGTTTGATGCTGTGTCAGCGAAGATGCCGCGTTTGTGTTAACGCCGACGCCCGAAATCAGGGGGTTCGCGATCGGAATCGTCTGATCCACTTCGTTGAGGTTCATGGTCACGTTGGGATCGAAGTTGACGCGGCTGCCGGCCCTGGCAGCGAGCAAGTTCATTTCGTTGATCCAAGGCGTGTAACGCTGCACTGCGATGTCCAGGTTGTTCTCGAGCGCAAGGGCAACTGCATCCTGAAGCGTCAGGTTCAACTTCCCGTCCTGAATGAGTTGCGTAAGACGAGGAGAATTCGTCAACTGGGGCTCGAGGATATGCCGCGCCATATACGGCGCCGCGACATTGGGAAACCACGAGCGTCCATGCGAATAGTCCGGAGCCAGCGAAAGGCTCATTGGCGGGAATGGCGCGGGCGGCACGTTCGTCGTATTCGTGGCGCTGGCAGCGGGCGGTGCAGGCGCAGCCGGCGCCGGCCCGGGCTGCTGACTAGTCTGCGCTGGCGTTGCGGGCGTGGTCTGCACGCCTCCCGGAGTCTGCGCATAAAGCGGTGAAAAGGTCATCGAAGCTGCTGCCAGCAGAGCGGCACACACTTGCAGTTTCCTTGCGATCATCAGTCTCCCCTCGGGTTGTCGAAGAAGTCCTAAGGTACTTAAACGCGCGGCAGTGCAAATATGTTTCACAGGAATTGCACAAATGGAGGGCGATTCCGAGTGATTCAGAACATATCTGTCTGCTACATGTGTCGGAACTTCTTGCGTCTGCTTGGGCGCGGCTGCTTCTGGCCGCTCCGCCACGTTGCACAATCAGCCCTACAAGAACCCGAGCGCGCAAGTGTAACACCGCTTCCGGGACTGCAACAATCGATTCCGATCAAATTGTGCTTTGTTTGGGCCCAGAGAACGCAATCACGCGGCCGGGGCGGTCTTGCGGTCGTGTTAGACTGTCGGCACTTACATGAGCGTGCGCGGAAAATTCATTGTGCTCGAGGGAATCGACGGCTCCGGAAAGCGAACCCAACTTGAAATGCTTGCGCGAGTCCTAAGCGAGCGTGATGTGATCTGCGAGCAGGTGACCTTTCCGAACTACTCGGGGTTTTTCGGCAAAATGGCCGCGCGTTTCCTTAACGGCGAATTTGGTCCGCTTGACGCGGTCGATCCGCACTTCTCAGGGCTCCTTTACGCTGGTGATAGGTTCGAGTCAAAGCCAAAAATGGAAGCGGCGCTTGCATCCGGCAAGACGTTGCTCGCCGACCGCTATATCGGCTCGAATCTCGCTCATCAGGGAGCACGCGTCGCTCCGGCTACGCGCCCGGAGTTTCTTCAATGGCTGCGCCATCTCGAATATCATGTCTACGGTTTAGCGCGTGAGGACCTCGTTATCTATTTGCGCGTATCTGTTGACGAAGCCCATCGCCTGGTTGGCGAAAAAGCTAGGCGCGATTACACAAATCGCCGCCGCGATTTGCAGGAGGCGGATCGCGGGCACTTGGCTGCAGCCGCGGAAGTGTACGATGAGCTAGCGCGTCAGACGAATTGGGTAATGGTCGATTGCGTGGAGCGCGCCACTGGGCGAATCCGTTCGCCGGAATCGATACACGACGAAATTATTGCAGTCATCGCCGAGCGCCTTTCGGTGCCGGCTCGCACGGCGCGGTGAAGAATGGCGTTTTCGGAATTTCTGGGCAATCAGCGGATCGTGAATGCTCTGCGCGGAATGTTCCGCCGCGGCCGCGTTCCTAGCGCGATGCTCTTTACCGGCCCGACCGGCATTGGCAAGGCCACACTTGCCGTCATGTTCGCACAGGCGGCAAATTGTGAACGCCTTCAGGATGATTTCTGTGGCGAATGTGACAATTGCCGCCGGATCGGTCGACTAAAGGAGCCTGAGCCGCTCATTGAAGCGGGTCTGACCGAGCGCGGAGAGAACGCCGACGCGGCCGTCGTCGAGCGTACACCGCTCATTCTGGAAACGCATCCTGACGTTTGGCTAATCGTTCCCGATCCAGTTCGCTTGCGCACTCCAGTAGCGCGACCTATGGTTCGCGTGGGCCAATTGCGGGCTGTACAGCGCGCCGCCTATTTCCAGCCAATCAGCAAAAGGCGAGTCTTCGTCATGGACGGCGCGCACACGATGCGGCCGAACGATGCCGATCTTCTCCTGAAAATTCTAGAGGAGCCGCCGCTTTCCGCCACGCTGATTTTGCTCGCGCAATCTCCGGATTCAGTGCGACCGACGATTCGTTCACGCTGCTTGCAATTTCATTTTGCGCCGGTTCCCACTGCGAGCATCGAAGCATTTCTCAAAAATCGACGGGAAGGGAAGCCGGCTGAGCTCGCTCTCGCTGCACAACTCGCGGACGGCAGCCCTGGTGCCGCGCTGTCAGCCGATCTTGCGGAATCCACACGGCTTCGACGGATGCTCCTGCGATTGTTGGAGCAAGCAGTGGCCGAAGAAAAATATCAGGAAATTTTTGCTGCCACTGCTCAGCTTGCGAAGCAGGAGAAGGAATCGTTTGAAAATATATTGGGCCTGCTCTATAGTCTTTTCACGGACTTGTTGGAAGTTTCCGAAGGCCGGAAAAACAGCCTGCCCCGGAATCCGGATTTGCTCCGCGAACTGGAATCCCTCGGCAAGAAAGTCGATTGGATGTGGGTTTTGAAAGCCACGCAAGCGCTAGACACACTCGAAAGCCGCTTAAGGCGTAATGTTGGACGGCAATTGGGTCTGGATGCGCTGGCCGTTTCCGTCGGAGTCCGTTAAGTTCTGGATCAATTTGCTTGTTTTATATAAATTGAAACCTGTTTGTTCTCCTGGTGGTCAATACAGTTAGCATCGCAGGCATTTATTTTGAAGGAGTCTTTCATCGTGAACCGGAAATTGTTTCGCCCGAACCTTACAGAAATGAAGGAGCAGAATCTCGCGCCGCGGCCGCAGCCGGCTCCTCAAGCAGCGCCGCCGCGTAAGAAACCCGCTCCTCCGGAACAAACTCACGCCGAAAATTTTTACTTTGTAAAACAGATGCAGGCTCGTACGCCCGTCGCTGTCGTTCTCAACGACGGCGAAATTCTTCGCGGCATCGTCGAATGGTACGACCGGGATTGCATTAAGCTCACGCGTTACGGCAGCCCAAATTTGATGGTCTACAAGCATTGCATCAAGTATCTCTATAAGGACGGGGAAGAATCCGCTCGCGGCGGCACCAACGGCCAGTAGCGATCGCCAAAACCTTAGGCGTTGACGATTTGGGTCTGTCTCGGGGCCTCGCGAAACAGCGTGGCCCCTTTTTCTTTGCCTGCAACGTGATTGTCCCGGCTGCGTCTAATCCCTAAGTCTTAGCAATTGCACGCCAAGCAGTTGTGCGACAACGCGGCGCTGGTCCCGAGGGAACCGATGAAGATTGGAATTACGTGTTATCCGACGTATGGTGGCTCAGGCGTTGTCGCAACCGAGCTTGGCATTGAGCTTGCCGCGCGCGGGCACGAAATCCACTTCATCAGTTATTCGGTTCCTATTCGCCTAACGAACTTTTCGGAACGCATCTTCTTTCATGAAGTCGAAGTCACCAGCTATCCGCTCTTTGATCATCCGCCGTACACACTCGCTCTTGCGACAAAAATGGTCGAAGTTGCCGAAAGCGCGCAGCTCGATCTGCTGCATGTCCACTACGCAATTCCGCATTCGGTAAGTGCTCTGCTCGCCCGCCAGATGGCTGCGCCGCGGCGTCTTCCTTTCGTGACCACGCTGCATGGAACCGACATCACACTCGTCGGGAACGACCGGAGTTATCTTCCAATCACCCGTTTCAGCATCGAGCAGAGTGACGGCGTCACGGCGATATCGAGCTATCTTCGCGATCGCACGTTGCGGGAATTCGAGATCAAGCGGCCGATCGAAGTCATCCCGAATTTTGTGAATTGCGATTTTTATAAACGCGACGGAGAAAAGCTGCGCGCCACGTGGGCGCCGAACGGCGAGCCGATCCTTATGCATCTCTCGAATTTCCGCCCGGTGAAACGCGTTACGGATACCATCGAAACCTTCGCCCAAGTCCGCGAAAAAATGCCCGCGAAGCTCGTGATGATCGGCGACGGCCCGGACCGCGGCGCCGCGGAGTATATCGTCCGCAAGAAGCGACTGTCGAAAGACGTGTTTTTCCTGGGCAAGCAGGACCGTATCCACGAAAAACTGGGTGTGGCCGATGTCCTCTTGCTGCTGAGCGACGAAGAATCGTTTGGTTTGGCGGCGCTGGAAGCGATGGCATGCGAGGTGGCGGTCGTAGCCACGAGGGTGGGCGGCGTGCCGGAAGTTGTCACGCATGGCATCGATGGCTATCTCGTCGAGCCGCGCGACGTTGGGGCGGCAGCGAAAGCCGTGCTCGACGTCCTTAGTCTTCCGGACCGCGGTCGTGCGATGGGGCAAATGGCGCGCAAGAATGCGCGCAGCCGCTATTGCTCAAACGACATCATCCCCAAATATGAGGCCTATTACGAACAGGTTTTGCGTGGTGCGGGCGCAACTGCCTCGGCCTGACAATTCACTGACCCTCTCTGTTCTTGCCGAACGTCGACTCCACGGATTCCATTGACTGGACAGCCTGGTTGATATCGCTCTGAGTGATTTGCCCTCCCGATCCCGAAGCGACTGTGAAGATAAATCTCAAATGCTTGTCGTGCGGGTCGAATACATGCAGCGCCACGGGACCGGAGGCCGGATCGCCAAATTGGAACCCTTTGGTTTTCGCGAAGTCTAACGAATAAATCGATTTTGCGAGATCGAACCCAAAAGATAGTTTCATCAGCAGCAGAACACGCTCACGCTGCGCCGTCGAATAATTCGAAAACGGCGTGACCTGTGATGGCGAGGCGCTGTAAACAGCCTTATATAAATCGTAATTTGTCTGAATTGCGCCATTCGCGAACAGAGGCGCGTAGGGGAGGTATTGCTCGCCGGGCGTATCGCGCAAGATGTGCACCGTGTCCAGTTGCGCGTCGGGATCGCCAAATATCACGACTTGTCCGGTCGCAAACCGGAATTCCGCACCGCCCGCCGAAGGATTCTCTTTCATCTTGCTAGTCCACGGCACGTTCATTTGATAGCCGTACTCGCTGAGTTCTGTGCCTTGGGACTGCCCTTCGGCTTTGCTGCTTTTGTTCGCTGCTGTGGCAGGAGCTGTAGCTGCGCTGCCGGCATTCGGTCCGGTAACAGATGACGGGACTGGTTTCGGCGTATCGTAAAGCCAAGGGTTCTGCGCCGCCCATTGATGCGCCGCGACCCATTGCAGTGTCTGCAATCCATATGAGGTGCTGAAAACCGCTACGACGATGATGATCGCAACCAAAATGATTGCGGATCGGGCGCTGCCTTGTTCTTCGTCTTCGATCTCTTCCGGTTCGGTTTTTCGTTCCGATTCGCCAATTTTTTCCGCGTCGGCCATGCTGTTCTCTCCGGGGGAACGCGCTATTCTACGCTTACACGAAATGAAAAAGCGATGCCGTGGGATGCAGTTCCCGGCGCTGGAAGTGTGAGATGCGGCTCTGCATTACACCGATGCACGCGCCCCTTTGCACTCCGCGCAGGAGCAAATGGAGCGAAGATAGTCGAAGCTGTATATTCCGGTGGCGTGGTTGTCTGAGAATTCGATTTGAATTGCGTAATTTCCCACGGGCTTCGCATTGCGCGCCCTCACGCGCTCTTTAAACATCGGTAGCGCGGGCACCCCCTTCGCCTTTTCCTGTTCTTTTTTCTCGCGCTCGTCGTTGCACATCGCGCAGGGGCAGTTGTCACGTAGATAAGGAAAATCGTAGCGGCTCGCATGGCCGTCCGCCCAGGCGATTTCCACCCCTTCACCCGTTGTCACATGTATCCTTATTTTCGCCGGCTTGCGCCGCAGTTCAGTTGCTGTCGTCATTCTTCAATCTTCTTGTCCGCGTAGGGCGCATATTTGCTCTAGCCCACCGTGGGCTTGCGCGCCATTTTGGCGCGTTCGATCTCCCCGTGTACAATGCTGGCACTGAATGGAGGAGAATGCCCATGCCTTTCTATCTTCTGAAAACGGAGCCTTCCGAATATTCCTTTGCCGACCTCCAGCGCGACCGCGAAACCGTCTGGGACGGCGTCTCTAATCCCGTTGCGCTTAAGAATCTGCGCGAAATGAAACCGGGCGAGAAGCTCGTCATCTACGAAACCGGCGATACAAAAAGCGCCGTCGGCACCGCTTCAGTTATTGCCGTCGACGCTTCCAATCCTAAAAATCCGCAAGTGACGATCAAGGCCGGCGCGCCACTGAAAAAGCCCGTAACTCTCGCTGAGATAAAGTCGAATAAAATGTTTGCTACTTCACCCCTAGTGCGTCAGGGACGGCTTTCCGTCGTGCCGCTGACGGACGCTCAGTGGAAACTTCTGTCGACCATTTGAGGATGCGTCGCGTCTAGTCCCGTCCGGCACGAACTCAGCTGTTCCATTCCTCCCCATTGCTGAAAGATCTTGTCCGTTTCACTGTTAATTTCGTCAAGGGTGCGCGGGCGGTGATTGCCGGATCCAGGATATACGAGGTAGAGGATCCCGCCACGCGTACCGCCTTCCCGTGCGTTTGACCAGATGCCGAGAGCGTCCGCTAGCGCGATTGAACCTTCTCCCAGGGTGCCGACGTCGGCGAAAATTGCGTTTGCGGCGAGGCCTCTTCTCATATTCACAACGACGGCGAAGTCGCCGAGGCGCGCACCGAACTGCCGCGAAAGTCCTTCAGGTAGCACGACATACGGAATTTTCGATGCGTCCACATATCGCGCCGGATCTGTCATCTCTTTGTTCCAGTTAACTAGCGCCGTTTGAGACACATAGAAGCCGGGGAAGGGATCCTCTGAGCCCTGAACGAACGGTTCGCCGTGATCGGTTACGATGCCGTCCCAATGGCCCGGCGTTCCGGCGTTCGCGAGATCGTCAAGCCCTGTATTGTCACGGCTATACGCGTTTGGTGCGCCGTCGGCGTCGATTGTCATGCCTGAGCTGAACATGACCGCCGATCCGTCTCCGAGGCTCCAAATGGGCACGTTATGGCCAAAAAATTCACCTTTATCCGGGTCAAAACTCGTTAAAAGCGTCCTTTGGCACGCCTTGGGTACCGTAATTTCGGCCGTTGCGCTGCTGTCTGTATTGTCGGCCTGGTGTTTGGATGCGGCAATGACCGCCGCGACCGGGATCAGTGCCACGAAACACATAACTACCCATTTTCGCTTCATCCGCTGATTGCCCTCGTAACACTAGGATGCCTCAGCATACCATCGCGTTTCCCCTCTGAGGACCGTGGCTTGTGACTTGGAAGAATGAATTGCGCAAAATCGCAAAGGGCCAGGGCGATAGGGGCGCTTGCTTGCCGCGCCCGAATTCGCCCTAGCCCTATGCGCCTTGGTTAACGCGCAAGTTACGCGCCTTTAGCCAACGTGCAGATTATTCGTCACCGAGAACACGCCCGGCACCTCTAGTGCCCGGATTCGCGCAACATTGGCATCCATCTGCCTGTCCACGGCTCCAACGAGAGTCACATGACCGTTGTTCACGATAATATGTATCGCTGGAACAGCTCCCATGGAGTAGCGAGAAAGAACCGGGTCTCTGAAAATGGCGCGGTACTCGGCGCGGCGGATCTGGTCGTCGAAGTTCGAAAGCGGCAGTACGGTGATGTTATCCACCACGCGCGTCACGCCTTCGAGGCGCTTCACTGCATTTTCTGCGTCGCTCTTTGTCACAGGTTGCACGACCTGGCCGGAGAGCGTCACTTCGCCGCCGTTGATCGAGTATTCGAGGTTGTCGAATACGCCGTACCACGGCACCATTACCAGCGCGTGCCGGACCATCTTGCTCAGGTGCTGCTGCTCAGTCATCTGAGTCGGCGCGGTCGCGGCGTTCGCGGTATGGGTGCCGATCACCAGCGTGGCCAGCGCTAACATCACCACGCTGCAAGAGAACTTTCGTAGCCATTTGTAGACGTTCATCGTTCCTCTCCTTCATCTAAATCGCTCTATAGCGAGTGTCTTTACCTAACTCTTCGCGGTATCAATATGCACGGGCCGTGCCAAATATGACCGATGGTCAGAATCTATAAGTGACGGAGATACACGGGGATAAGGGAGGCCTGTATCGTTGAGGGAGTGCTATTGGCCGGGGTGCGGTGCAAATTCACCACCCTCGGTGCTTTTCAGCCGCATCATTAGGATGTTGCTTGGCTGCATCCTTGTTTTCTGTCTCGGTCGTTACCGCAAGAGCGGCCTTTAGATGTAGATTTAGATTTATCGCCTCGGCCTTCTGCGTGCCACTGTGGGGCACGGCATCTCGGTTCGGAATTAAGCGGTCTTCAGAGGAGACGAATCGATGCAAATCAAAGACCACGTTTTCATTGTTACAGGCGCTTCGTCGGGCATCGGCATGTCCACGGCGATTGCTCTATCTGAACGCGGAGCAAAAGTGGCCGTGCTCGCTCGCAGCGGAGACGCACTGCAAAAATTGGCCGAGCAGCTTCCGGGCAGCTTGCCCATCACAGCGGATGTGACCGACTTTCATCGGGTGCGCGAGGTCGTACGCACTATCCATCGGCATTATGGCCGGATCGACGGCCTCATAAATAATGCCGGGCGAAGCTATGCTGCTGCGGTCGAGGAGATCGATCCCGCGCTTTTTGACGCGATCTTCCATCTCAACGTATTGGCGCCGATTGTTGCAATGCAGGCCGTGATTCCGCTGATGCGCGCCCAAGGCGGCGGCAGCATCGTAAACATAAACTCGGGAACGGCATTCATGACGATTCCTCAATACGGCGTGTACTCGTCTTCGAAGCGCGCGCTGCTCGGATTCAGTCTTACGGCGCGTGCCGAGTTGGGAAAAGATCGCATTGTCGTCAGTGAAGTCTACCCGTTCATCACCGCGACCAACTTCGGCAGGAACAGGCTAGGTAATCCAGCCGGGGGCGGGCCCGCGTCCAGCTACGCCGATGGCGACAAGCCCGAATTCGTCGCCGGCCTTATTTTGCAAGCCATAGAAGAGGGTCAGGCCCAGTATTTCGCGAATGAACGCCTTCGCAAAATGGCTGCAGGCACAGCGTAACAAGAGGCGTAGCAAGCGCCGCCCGTACGGAAAAACCCCGCAATCAGGATTGATTTAAACCGAGCGCACGGTAGTGTGCTCAGCATTGAAATAGAGGAAGCGCGGCACACGGGAAGTTTCTGCGTTACCTCAAGCGCTTCTCCATAAAAACATTGGCCCGGGAATATGGGCTATTTGGTCTCCGTTCCGCGGGCAGATGCTGGAAACCGACACTTTTATAGAGATGAATGGCGTTCTGGAGCATCGTATTGCTTCCCAGCCATAAGGATTCAGCGCCCAAAGTTCTCGCCTGCTCGATCGCATAATCTAGTAATCGTCGCCCGACACCCTTTCCACGCAGGTTGGGCGTGACCGCCATTTTCGAAAGCTCATAGACGGCTGTGCCCGTCAATTCCAACGCAACACAGCCCACGGGCTCCGCTCCCAACTCCGCCATATAGATATGGCCGCCGTGTTTGAGGATCGAGCCCTCAGGGTCCCGCAGCACCTCGAAGTCCCTCGTCTCCATTGTGAAGAAACGCATAATCCATTCCTCATTCAGTGAACGAAACGCGTCAGCGTCCGAAGTCCCAGGTTGAAAGCGGCGAATATGAACGGCGGCGGGTCCCGGAGTGCAGTTAGGCAAGCTGGGCATCATCAGCACTTTGATTGCTTGAGTCGCGCAATGCACGATATCAAGCGGGATTAGCGTCGTCCAGCAGACGCGATGCGGGAGGGAACGGCCGTGCGGCCAATGCCGTGTATTATTTCGACTCAATGGTGGCTTTACGATACGAGTAGCTCACCGCACGAACTGCTTGCTTTTGTAAGCAGGGATATTTTTCAAGGTCCCAGACAATCGAGATATACCATATTGTTATGCATGAATAACAACGACGTGGAACTCTCCTCAGACGTATGTCGTCTCGCCGACGATGCACCTAAACCCCCTCGTGCGTCACGCGCCGGCGACGCGTCCCTGACTCCCCGCCAGATTAAGATAATTCAGCTCCTGGCGGAAGGACGATCGAATAAGCGAATAGCACAAGAACTCGGCATATCGGTTAGGACAGTTGAGGCGCATCGCGCTCACGTAATGCAGAAACTCCACCTTCGGTCGTTGGTTCAGTTGTTGTATTACGCCATGGAGCACGGCATCGTGCCTCCGCCTGATCTGTGAGGGGCTGCTTGGTGTGGGTAAATAATCTCCGTTCTTCATGTAATTTTCAGAACAATGTTGGACCATTTCGTGGGAATTCCTACAGAGTGCCTC
>JBOGMU010000261.1:0-1974 GCA_050746865.1 Candidatus Acidiferrales bacterium | reverse complement strand
CCGACGCGCTGAAAGGCGCCTCGGTAGTTGTTGACGTATCAAATTCTCCCAACTGGGAAGACGCAGCGGTGTTGAACTTTTTCGAAACCTCAACTCGCAACCTCCTCACTTGTGAATCGGCCGCAGGAGTAAAACACCACGTTGCATTGTCGGTTGTCGGGACCGATCGTCTCTCACAAAGCGGCTATTTCCGCGCCAAGATCGCTCAGGAGAAAATAATTAGAGAAGGCTCGATCCCCTACTCCATCGTCCACGCGACGCAATTTTTTGAATTTATCAAGGGCCTTGCGGACATTTCCATGGATGGCGGTAAGGTGCATTTGCCGCCTGTGCTCTTCCAGCCGATGGCTGCCGACGATGTCGCGGCCGGAGTCGCCCGCGTCGCTGCCGAGTCGCCCGCAAATGGCATCGTCGAAATCGCCGGGCCGCAGGAATTTCGCGTGGACGAATTAGTCCGGCGCCGCCTGGCCAGCCTCAACGATCCCCGTGAAGTCGTCTCCGACCCGGACGCTCGATACGCTGGCGCGAAGCTTGATGAGCGAACACTGCTCCCCGGTAAAAATGCCCGTCTCGGCGAGACGCGTTTCGAAGCCTGGCTTGCTCAGCCCGTAGCAAGAGCGGCAGGCCGTTAACCCGATTCAACTTACATTCACTCGGCCCGTAATTCTGTCGGGTTCGCACAAGCGGTTTGTCCAATCAAGCCAGCTTCAATAGTGGTGTCTCCGTCTGAAGAAGCGGCTCAGATGTCTCTGCCTCAGCGCGCCCGCCTCGTCCGGGCCAGCAACGAGCGCTGTCCCTTCGCTGTTCTCCGGGAACAGTGTCATTTACGCGAACATATTGCTAGCTTAATAACGTATGGCTCTAGTTTGTCAACACTGTGCGAAAGACGGGACAAATTCGCGCGAGCACTGTCCTCATGTGAGGGACATCTGGCGCGAAGGCTATCACTCCGCATTGAGAGAACGCCCCCAGCCGCGTCTCACGTCCGACGATGTGCGTGACGCAATGCGCGAGCTTCCGCTCTCGTTGCCGAATTTTTACCACCTCGCCGCCGACGCCCTCAATCGCATCCTCGATGAAAAAGACGCCAAACAGCCGCCCCGCAGTTTCGCATCATCCGCCCACCTCCCCTGATCCGCCTCTCGATCGGCGCCTTTGAATTCCGCCCCCGCCTCTGCCGTTGAATTCCGCTTGTGCCTTTTGTCTTTGATTTGCCTTTGAATTTGCCTTCGTAGCGGCCGACTCGCCTTCCAGTCGGGCGCTTTTTTCTCTGCCTCTAAATTGCCTCCGCGCGCTCGCCCTTCATCTGAATTTGCCTTCGTAGCGGCGACCGTTGCTTGCGCCTTTCGCAAGCGCCTCTCGGTCGGCGCCTTTGAATTCCGGTTCCTGTCTCTGCCGTTCGCCAACCCCGCCTCCCTTGCGAAACGCATCCGTTAGCGTTACTGTTGGTGCAACGGAGGTAACCCGCCATGCATAACGCGCAATCCGCGGAACCCTTGCAACACATCGACCAATGGGACGATTTCGTCGCCGCCAGATACCAGGAAGGAAAAGACGCCTCCGACTTCCGCAACTACGACGAGAAGGCAAATCCCGGTGTCGCTGAGTTCTACCGCCTGAATCATGCCAACCAAACGCTGGCCTTCGTTCTCGAGAAGGAAAAGGAATATGGCGCGCTCAATAGAGGAGAGAAGAGCGTCTGGGCCGCCGCCGACTACCTGAATACATTGGTCGACGATAGCGACCCTGATACGGACCTGTGCCAGATCGAGCACCTTCTACAAACTGCCGAGGCAATCCGCAAGGACGGACACCCGCGCTGGTTCATTCTCGCCGGCTTTATGCATGACCTCGGGAAGGTTCTTTGTCTCTACGGAGAACCGCAATGGGCCGTCGTGGGAGATACTTTCCCGGTTGGCTGCGCCTATTCCGACCAGATCATCTTTCCTGAGTTCTTCGCCCTGAATCCCGATA
>JBOGMU010000260.1:0-7662 GCA_050746865.1 Candidatus Acidiferrales bacterium | reverse complement strand
ATCTCGACGCCGCGGACGTCTTTCATGCCGGGCTTGCCAGCGTTGGTCGAGAGATCGTACATTTTGGCGACCTTCAGATCCGAGTCCGAAGCGACCGGAAATTTACCGGCGCAGTAGTTAGGGTCGGCGGAGAACTGGTCGAGACGCTCGACGCTGTCACCAGAAACGCCGATGATGGTGGCTCCGGCTGCGTCAAACTTGTCTTTGTTCTCGGCGAAGGTGTGCGCTTCGATGTCGCAACCTTGCGTATAGGCGGACGGATAGAAATAGACGACGACGGGGCCTTTCTTTTCGGCTTCTGCCAGGGAGAAATTGAACTCTTTTCCCGCCAACGATGCTCGGGCCGAGAAATCGGGGGCCTTATCACCCACTTTGAGAGCTGCCAAAACAGGCAGGGCGACCATACCAATTGCTGCTACAGCAAGAATCAGTTTCTTCATGAACTCCCTCCACGCCCCGTGAGATGAAATGAAGATACCATACCCGGCGACCAGCAGGTAGGCGTATTGGACGCGCTTCGGGCCAAGACGTTTCGGTGTTTTGTGGCGCATACAGTGGGTCGAATGATGCCCGGTTGCATCCATGGCTTTGGGGGTGTAGGCTTTCGAATGAATCGAGGATTTAGAGCCCATCGCCAGAAGCTGGTCGGATGGGCTTTTTGATTTTGGGAGTGCACAGGCGCGATTTGGAGCGCGTGAAGATAAATGAGTGCAGCCCCTCGCAAGAGCACTCGGGGTAAACGAGCATTGCGCCGCTACGGAATTGGATTAAATTTTCAGGAGGAATGAAATGGCTGAATATGCGCATCCGGAAGTGCTGGTTAGCACGCAGTGGGCGGCCGATCACCTGAGCGATCCGAAGGTGCGGCTGATTGAGGTGGACGTCGATACGAGCGCTTACGATCAGGGGCACATCGCGGGCGCGGTGGGCTGGAATTGGCAGACGCAACTGCAGGACAACGTGCGTCGCGACCTGATCGACAAACCGACGATTGAAAAACTGCTGGGCGAAGCGGGTGTTGCGGCGGATACAACCGTGGTGCTCTATGGCGACAACAACAATTGGTTTGCGGCTTATGCGCTCTGGCAATTGAAGTATTACGGCGTGAAGGATGTGCGGTTGATGAATGGCGGCCGCAAGAAGTGGGTGGAGGAGAAGCGTCCGCTGACGACAGACGCGCCGAAGGCCACGCCGACAATTTACAAGGCCACCGGCCCGGATGAAGCGCTGCGAGCGCGCAAGGAAGACGTGTTCGCGGTGCTCGAAAAGAAGAAGTCGGGCGCGCTAGTGGATGTTCGCTCCGTGGATGAATTTACCGGGAAGATTATCGCGCCACCGGGAATGAGCGAGACGGCGCAGCGCGCTGGACACATTCCGGGCGCGGCGAATATTCCATGGTCGCAAGCAGCGAATGAGGATGGCACGTTCAAATCGGTGGATCAGCTGAAAGCGCTCTATGAAGGCAAGGGCGTCGCGAACGGCGAACAAACGATCGCATATTGCCGGATCGGCGAGCGGAGTTCGCACACATGGTTCGTGCTGAAGTATCTGCTCGGGTATGACAATGTGAAAAATTACGATGGGTCGTGGACCGAGTGGGGCAATTTAGTCGGGGCGCCCATTGAGAAAACAGCGCAGGCGGCGACGGCAAAGTGACAGGAGGCAAAGGAAGTTTAGGAGTTTAAGGAGGCAGAGGAAAAAGGCGGAGCCTGTGTGTGCGGGTAAGATGACGAAGTAATTCGACTAAGAACACGAAACCCACACAGCCAAGAGTGGCTGTGCCACAAAAATGGCGTCCCAGTTTCGGGACGCCATTTTTGTTGGGATCGCTAAATTCAAAGACGCCGATCAGGAGAGCGACGCCCGGGCTCAGCTGCAGCCTGAGGTTGAGCCGCAGTTTTGGCACTTGTAGCAGCTGCCATTGGGCGTCATGCGCATACCGCATTCGGAGCAGAGCGGCGCGCTCTCAAGTGCCGAGCGGTCGCGGGCGGACTGCTCAGATTCGGAAGCACGGGCAATGCCGGGAGCCACGACGGGCGCGGTTGCGGCTGGTGGCGCTGCATCGATCGCGTCATGATCGAGATAATCCGCCGAGATGAATTTGCCGCCGAGCCAGCGGCCGATGTAATCGACCACGGACTTGGCGTAGCGGATTTCAGGATTGCCGGTGTAGCCGGACGGCTCGAAACGGGAATTGCAGAATTTATCGACGAGAGCGCGGAGCGGCACGCCGTATTGCAAAGCGATCGAGACGGACAGCGCAAAGGCGTCCATGATGCCGGAGAGCGTGGAACCTTCCTTCGCCATCTTGATGAAGATCTCGCCCGGGGCACCGTCTTCATATTTGCCCACGGTGAGATAGCCTTCGTGGCCCCCGACCGAGAATTTGTGCGTGATCGAGTTGCGCTCGGCAGGCAGCTTGCGGCGCTTTGCGTTGCGCGCGAAAAGCTCCTGCTGTTCGGGAGGCACGGGAACAGAGTTCGTTGAAACTTCAGGGGCTAAAGCCCCCGAAACGGTAGCCGCCTTCATGTCAGAGCTAAAGCTACGACCCCCTGAGAGGCGCGAGTCCGCCGCGGAGGACTTCTCTTCGGACTTCTTGCCGGCCGCCATGAGCGGTTGCGAGCGCTTGGAATTGTCGCGATAGATGGCAACGGCCTTCAGACCAAGCTGCCACGATTCGGTGTATGCGTCGATGATGTCGTCAATCGTGGATTCCTCGGGCATGTTGATCGTCTTACTGATCGCGCCGGAGAGGAACGGCTGCGCAGCAGCCATCATTTTCAAGTGGCCGCGCCAGGCGATCGAGCGGCCTCCGGGAAGCGCGAGTGAGCAATCGAAGACGGGCAGATGCTCGGGCTTGAAGCCGGGCGCGCCTTCGATTTTCCCATTGGCATCGATGTAGTCGACGATTGACGCGACGTTTTCCGGCGCGTAGCCAAGTTTAAGCAGCGCTTGAGGAACGGTGTTGTTGACGATCTTGATGACACCTCCGCCGACGAGGCGCTTGTGCTTGACGAGCGCGAGGTCTGGCTCGATGCCGGTGGTGTCGCAATCCATCATGAAGCCGATGGTGCCGGTAGGTGCGAGCACGGAGACTTGCGAATTTTTGTAGCCGCAGCGTTCGCCAAGCGCCAAGGCGGTGTCCCAGGACTCTTTCGCGGCGTTCAAGAGCGAGGGCTGCGTTACGTTTTCAGGCTTGATCGGGCGGAGCGAATCGCGATGCATGCGGATGACGCCGAGCATCGATTCGCGATTGCGCAGATAGCCCTCGAACGGGCCCATTTTTTCGGCGATGCGCGCGGATTGCGCGTAGGATTCGCCGGTCATGAGCGCGGTGACGGCGCCGCAAAAGTCGCGTCCGCCATCGGAATCGTAGGGCAGCGCGAGAGACATCAGGAGCGCGCCGAGATTCGCGTAGCCGATGCCGAGCGGCCGATAGTCGTGCGAATTACGCGCGATACGCTCAGTGGGATAGCTGGCGTTGTCGACGAGAATTTCCTGTGCGGTAATGGTGACGTCGACGGCGTGCCTGAAGCCATCGACATCGAAACTGCCGTTTGAACCAAGAAATTTCAGCAAATTGATCGAGGCGAGATTGCAGGCTGTGTCGTCAAGAAACATGTATTCCGAACACGGATTTGACGCGTAGATGCGGTCGGTGGACTTGCAGGTGTGCCAACGGTTCACGGTGGTGTCATATTGCATGCCGGGATCGCCGCACTTCCAAGCGGACTCGGCCATCATGCGGAGAAGATCTTTGGCGCGATACTTGTCGGCGGGCTTGCCGTCGGCAACATTGCGCGTCCACCAATCGCGATCTTCTTCGCAGGCCTGCATGTAGTCGTCGGTGACGCGGACGGAGTGGTTCGCGTTCTGAAAGAAGACGGAGGAGTAGGCTTCGCCGTCGATCGACGCGTCATAGCCCTGCTCGACAAGAACGTGGGCTTTGCGCTCTTCCTTCGTTTTCGACTCGATGAAATCCACGATGTCCGGGTGATCGACGTTGAGGATTACCATTTTGGCGGCGCGACGCGTCTTGCCGCCGCTCTTGATGGCGCCAGCAAAGGCATCAAAACCCTTCATAAAACTGACAGGCCCGGAAGCTATGCCGCCACCGGACAGCGATTCGTGGCTGCCGCGAAGCGACGAGAAGTTCGTACCGGTGCCGGAGCCCCACTTGAAGAGCATGCCCTCGGTTCGCGCCAAGCCCATGATCGATTCCATGTTGTCCTGGACGGAGTTGATGAAGCAAGCCGAGCACTGCGGCTTGGCCTGGACGCCGACGTTGAACCAGACCGGCGAGTTGAAGGCCATCTTTTGCTCAACCAGCAGGTGCGCTAGCTCATCGCGGAAGGCGGTTTTGGCTTCGGGGTTCGCGAAATAGCCGCCTTCATCGCCCCAGCGGACGATGGTATCGACCACGCGGCCGATTAGCTGGCGGACGGAGCCTTCGCGCTCGGGCGTATTCGGCTTACCGTGAAAATACTTGGAGGCGACGATGTTCGTCGCGGTCTGCGACCAGCCTTTGGGGACTTCGACGTTCTCCTGACGGAAGATAACTTGCCCTTTATCATTCCCTATGAGTGCGGTGCGCCGCTCCCATTCGATTTTGTCGAAGGGGGCGACTTTGCCGTCAGTGAAGCGGCGCTGGAATTCGAGGCCGGTAGTGCGTTTGATTGTGGCTTGCTGTTCCATGGATACCTGAGCGTTCAGTGCTGTACGTGCTTCCGCCATCTCTGCCTCCGCGCTGGCAGTGCCCGCCTGATGTGGGCCATCCGCCAATAGTTGGCCGCGGCTGCGAGAGGGAAAAGAATTCTCACTCTATTTTACCTCGTGCAGCCCGGAAATGTGTCTGCGTGTATCGCTGGGATACACGAAACGAAGGGAGTTTTTGCCGCAAATTACAGCGCCCTCGACCCCCGAAGTCGCCGCAAATCCGAAAAAAGCAAAAGCGCCGCTAAGACCGTCCTGTGAATCGAGGCGCGGTCAAAACAGAAGGCGCTTCAATCTTGTTTCGGCTGGCTCGGTCCGGCCATCGCGCGAGAGCCGCCGGCGCTGGGATCGGCGGTCCGGCTCGCGTTCGTCCCGAGTCTGGGTGCGAAGTATCGTGCGATGTCTGCGGTATGTCAAGAAAAAATGCGCCGAAGACCACAAAATATTTGGTCGCGAGTGTTCGTTACGTCTACATGTAGTGGTGCCTGCGCACAGAGCCCTACTGCGAGTTTTTGCAGGAATTTACGTGCTGGAGCTTACGATAGAGCCCTTGTGGAAATCGACAGCATGGGTTGTGCAAAACGACGGAAAAAGGGAGGTAGAGGAGATTGAGGAAGCAGGGGAGGTAGGGGAAAAGAACGGGAACTGTCTGGCGCGGCAACCGTTTTGTGTTTTGAGGCTCCCTTCACGGTTCGGGATTGTGCCGTTGGAGGCAACAGCTCCGCAATTGACATGGCCACGGTTCGCGCAAAAAATATAGGCTTATAGGGCAGACCTATGGCCGCAATCATCGAAATAGAGGGACTTACGAAGGATTATCCCAGCGGATTCTGGCGGAAGCGCTGGAAACGCTCGCTCGATCAACTCACGCTACAAGTTGAGGACGGCGAAATCTTTGGATTCCTTGGTCCCAATGGCGCGGGGAAGACGACGACGCTGAAGTTGCTAATGGGACTGATCTTTCCGACGTCTGGGACGGCCCGAATTCGCGGACGTTCAATTGAAGACGTCGCAATGCACGGCGAGATCGGCTACCTGCCGGAACATCCCTATTTTTACGACTATTTGACCGCCCGCGAACTGCTGAATTACTACGCGCGGTTCAGCAACTACAGCGCGGCCGAACGAAATGGGCGTGTCGAGACGTTTTTGAAGCGAGTAGGGCTAGCTTCAGCCGGAAATGTGCAGTTAAGGAAATTCTCAAAAGGGATGTTGCAGCGCGTGGGCATTGCGCAGGCAATTCTGCACGATCCCAAGGTGGTGTTCCTGGATGAGCCGATGTCCGGGCTCGACCCGGTGGGGCGCAGAGAAGTGCGGGACATCATCCTTGACCTGAAGCAACAAGGGAAAACGGTCTTTTTCTCGACTCATATCCTGTCCGATGCGGAAATGCTGTGCGATCGCGTGGGCGTGCTGGTTGGCGGGAAGCTGCAAGGCGCGGGATCACCGCGCGAGATGGTGGATGTGGAAGTGCAATCGATGGAAATTGTTTTCGAGCTGCCCGAAGGCCGGCCGTTGCCGCCAGGGCTACCACACCAAGCGAAACAGGCCGGTGGGCGCTATCACATTGCTGTGCCGGAAGCCGAGGTTTACGCAGCGATTGAACTACTTCGCGGCTGCGAGGCACGGATACTCTCGATGACGCCGATCCGCCCGACGCTGGAGGACTACTTTATACGCTTAGTGGGTCGCGAGAGCACAACGACCCACGAACGGGAAGAGGTGTTGCGATGAATGCGTTACCGGGAGCCGTCGCCGTCAACACGTTCCGGGAAGCGGTGCGGGACCGAGTGCTCTACAATCTGATTTTCTTTGCCCTGCTGATGATCGGCGCTTCGATTCTGGTCGGGCAAATTTCCATTGGCATCGACCGGATGGTGATCGTCAACCTCGGCCTTTCAGCGATTTCGCTAATCGGACTGGTGATGGCGATTTTCATTGGCGTCAGCCTGGTGTCGAAAGAGATCGAGAAACGCACGCTGTACAGTCTGTTGGCGCGCCCAATTCACCGTTGGCAGTTTCTCGCGGGAAAATACGCAGGGCTGCTGCTCACGCTTGTTGTGAACACCGCGTTTATGACGGCGGGCTTGGCCGGGGCTCTGTTTTACGTCGGGCGGCCTTTTGTTCGCGGCGATTTAACGATTGTGATCGCGATTTATTTCATTTTGCTTGAGCTTGCGTTAGTAACGGCGATTTCGCTGCTCTTTTCCTGCTATTCGAGCCCGATGCTCTCGACGCTGTTTACCGTGGGCGTTTTTATCACCGGCATTTTCGCTCAGGATATCCGGCAAGCGGGCGATCTCTCAAAGAGCTCTGCGGTGGAGTTCGTGACGCGAGCTATCTACTATCTCGTGCCGAATTTTCACAATTTCAACGTGATCGCGGCAGCAGCGCATGGCGAGGCGGTCCCGTTGGGACTTGTGTGGCAGAACACGCTGTACACAGCCGTTTATGTGTTGCTAGTGCTTCTGGGCGCGACGGCTATCTTTTCGGGCCGCGATCTGAAATGAACCTTTCCTATGGAACGCGAGTGCGCTGGGCGGCACTAAGTGCGATTCCCGTCCTCTTCTGCGTAGCCGCAGTACTCCAGCGGAAGATCGACGTGCGGGCGGCGACGCTGTCCAAGGCGAATGAAGAACTGATCCTGCAGTCTCCTGACGCAATCAAAAAGCTAAGCCTGGGCTATGACGCGCTGCTCGCGGATATCTACTGGACGCGCGGCGTTCAGTACTACGGCCGCGAAGTGAATGCTGGGCGTTCTGACTTCCATTCGCTTTGGCCGCTTCTTAACGTGGCGACCACCCTCGATCCAAAACTTGAGGTCGCATACCATTTCGGTGCTATCTTTCTTTCGGAATCAGAGCCAATCGGTGCGGGAAGGACTGACCTTGCAGTTCAGTTAGTAAAGAAGGGCATTTCATCGAATCCAACCATCTGGCAATTGGGAAC
>JBOGMU010000259.1:0-10305 GCA_050746865.1 Candidatus Acidiferrales bacterium | reverse complement strand
ACCGTAATTCGCACTATGTTGAAAGGTCCGGCGATGGCAGCATACTTACTCAAGGGGAACAACACGCGGGACCATGCTTCTAATCGCGGTCGCCGCCCGGAAGAAGGTTAGTCGCGGACGATTTCGGCATTGCCGGCGGGGACGTCGATACGCATGAGGCGGCCCTTATCGAGGAAGAGGTTCAGCTCGAGATCATCGGATTTAACGCGCAGCTCGTCCATTTGCTTGCCGTTGGCATCCTGCTTGCCGAGCGATTCGACGGAGATGGTGCCGGGAGCGAGCGACTGCGGCACGAGAACGGAAAAAGTTTGCACGCCTTTTTTCGACCAATCGTAGAGTCCGGCAAGAACGGCGTACTGATCGTACAGATTGTTGTCCAGCACTACCGGCGTAGTGCTGAACGATAACTGCTGCTTGTAGGGGTTTGTGTTGGCGACATTGAGCGCAATCTCGGCCGCCGCTCCGTTGAAGGTGACGACAGCCGCCGCCTTCTTATCGCCGTCTGTGGCCCAGTCATAACGGACGGGCGAACCGTCAGCCTTCAGTTCGAGGGTGCCGTTGATGTGAGCCGCGCCCTTCGCGGTCTGAATCGTGGAATTGCCGCGTACGACCCATCCGCCATTCGAACGATTAATTTCGAAATCCTCCTGGCCGACTTCTTTGCCATCGGCGAGGATACGGAATTTCCCCTTGTCTGGCACAAGCTGCACGGCTGAGCCGGTGCGGACCGACGCCGCGTCAGGGGCGCGATACGAATGCGCCGCGGCGATGAGTGCGACAGATGCGACGCCAACGATGACGACTGCTAAAACGCGAGTAAGATAACAATTGCGGTTCATATGAATCCCCCTGATGCGCTACATGATGCTAGAGCGCGAGCAGGTTCTATACAAGGAAGGCAGGAGGAGCGATTGCGTGAGGGTAAACAGCCGTCGCGGGGGCTCGAAAGTTTGTGTCGCACCTACGACGCTAGTTAGTGCGCCAACTCGAAGAACGGGTTCGATTGAACATCAGGGCGTAAAGCTGCGAAGTCTGCGGGAGCTGCCGCTTACGGCGCAGCCGGAGCTGACTTGCCGCGCTGAAGCCGCGGCGCTACGTTTAAATCTTGAAACCGTACAATTGAGGCTGCGCAAAAATCCACAGCCAGGAGTGGCTGTGCTACGAAAACAAAATTTAACGGCGCCGGAATAAAAGCGAGCCGGGCGTACAGAGAACGCTCAGGCGATGACGCGGGGGAAGATGCCGAGGGCGAGGATCTGCTCCATTACGCGAAGCGGCTCTGTGTTGCCGTCCACGCGAAAGTCCGCCATTTCGTAGAATGGAAGGCGATCCTGATACAGGCGGCGAAAACTGTGCTCGTCGCGAAAGGGGGGGCGATCCGTCATCTGCGCACAGCGGTGAAGCAGCTCTTCGATGGGGCATTGCAGCCAGACGAGCGCTGCCTCGTGTTCGCGAAGCAATGCGACGTTCTGCGGCAGCGTGATCGTACCGCCACCGAGCGAGACAATGGTGGGCTTCTGTTCCACAGAGGCTTCGGCCACGGCGCGCTCGAGTTGTTCAGTCTCAATGCGCCGAAATTCCGGTTCGCCCATGCGGGCAAAGATATCCGTGATAGCGAGTCCGGTGGCATCCGTGATGCGCTTATCGAGATCAATGGTGGGCCAGCCGGTCTGGCGGCGCAGAAGCTTGGCGACTGTGGACTTACCGCTGCCCATGAATCCGGCAAGACACACGAGGCGGCGCGGACGCGGTTCTGGAGTCATGTAATAAGGATGTGCGAACTTAACTGCGAAGGAAACCGCAGCTAATTGCGCTTCAGAATGTTGATTGTACCATTGAATGAAGTGACCTCGACGCGGGCCCGGCCGGCATTCAGCGCACCCACCAAGCTATTGCCGATGCGCGGCAAAAAGCCGTGACGAGAGGGCTCAAGCTTCGCTTCGTTGTTGACTTTGCCCTTGAGCGAGGTGGCGCTTAGATCGAAAGAGTCAGCGGGCGAAAAACGAACCTCGACGGCGCCGCTGTAATCTTTCAGACGATAGCTGCCATTGGGAAGATATTGACCGCTGAAGACGATGTTACCGGTGGAAGTCTGGGCAAGGACATCCGAACTGCGCACATCTTCAAGCCGGATATTGCCGCTGATCGAGCGCACTTCAATGCGACCGCCGCAGCGCAGGCATTGAAAGGAACCGTTCACGGTCGAGACGGTTGTGTAGCCCGCGGTATCGGCCATGCCAACGCCGGCCGCGATCGTTTCGACGTTCATGTCGCCGAGCACATTTGCGACGTTGACGGCACCGGAATCGTCGTGAATCTGCAAGTCCGCGTCTTCGGGGACATTCACCTGGTAGTCGGCGCGCATGTCGTCGGGAGACGCGGTGTCTGAAATCGCGTGTGTTGTGATGTCGACGCGATTGTTCGCCTGGTCGGCTTCCACCTCGATGGCGTCGCTATTCTGGTCCGACATTACCATCACTTCCTGCTTGGTCCACGCCTTGATGGTGATGATGCCATTGGGATTATGAATCGTGACGATAGGATGGGCATCGACCTTGAAATGCTTTTCGATGTGCCGCGCCCAAACGGGCGCTGCGGTCAGCGCGAGCAGGCCGGGAACGAGAATCAACGCCCTACTCTTTGAAAAATGGGAGGACACTCCGGTTATGCTCATCGCCCTTCTCCGCGCTCGCTGATCTGAGCGAGCAAATCCGCTTTCTGCTGATAAGCGTTGTACAGGTAGTCGCGAGCGATTTCGCTTTCCGGCGTTTCCTGCACGCTTTTTTCACATAAAGCGATGTCGTTGTCAACAATCGAGAGATTCTTGCGCAGATCGGCAGTAACGTCCGGGCTGAAGCTGACCAGGGACGACATGGTCGTCTTTTCAGCGGTTTCCAACTGGGCATTCAACTCGGCGCTGGTTCTCTGCGTTCTTTCACGCCAACGATCCTGGTCAGTGCGCATATGAACGGGACCGCTCAAAACGAAGCCGACTACGACCAGTGCGCCAACATAAGCTGTGGCAAGTGCGGGGCGAGGAACGAGAGAAAAGATCGAATCAAACCAGCCGGTTCGATGCGGCAGTTGGAGCGCCGCGCCGCTGCGGATGAGACCTTCTTCTTCAAGTTGAGCGCGGAGCGCGCTCCAGATGCGGGGAGAAGGGTCGGCGTCGGTTTCAGGAAGCGTAACCGCTGCAAGGCGGATCATGCCGAGATCTTCGGCGAGCCCTCGGCAGTTACCGCAGGTTCGAGAGTGATCGCGAGCGCCCGGAACTTCCTGTCCTTCGATCCATTCATCGATGTGATTCAAAAAATCGGTGCAATTCATCGTACTCATGGCCGTTAATCCTCGCCGCCAGAGCTGGTACCGGCGGCCTTGCGTTCCTCTCGGGCCTTTTCCCGGACAGCCTCGTGAAGCAATCCACGAAGCCTCATGCGCGCCTTGTGGAGTTGCGACTTCGAGTTTCCGATCGAACAGCCCATGATTTCCGCAATCTCGTTGTGCTCGTAGCCCTGCACATCGTGCAGGACGAACACTGCCTTATAGCCCGGCGGGAGCTGATCCACCGCGCGTTGAAGGTTCACGCGATCAATCGAACCACTCAACCGTATATCGGGGCCGCCAAAATCACGCCGCGGACTGCCCGACTCTTCGTCCGGCTCGGTCACCTGCTCGAGTGAAGTCTCGGTGCCGGACTTACGCCGAAGCTTCATTAACACAACATTGACCGCGAGCCTGTGCAGCCAAGTCGAAAAAGCCGATTCCCCGCGGAACGTGGCAATCTTGCGGAAGAGCTGCAGGAACGCCTCCTGCGTAAGGTCTTCCGCCTCGGCGGTGTTGCTCACCATGCGCAAACAGAGAGAATACACACGTCTATTGTGCAATCGGTACAGGCGTTCGAAGGCTCCTGCATCCCCTTGCTGCGCAAGCCGGATGGCTTCTGCCTCCGGCATTTCCCCAGGTTCCGCTCGTCTCGCTCGGGCCACGCTACCCGTCGGGGCGCACCCTCCTACTGCGATGCTGACCCCGCCTCAGAAGTTGCACTCGGCGTTCCTGCTGAACAATCCCTACTTTCGGGGCAGATGCCGAGCCTTCTATGTCAGATTTGAATCGACCTTAGTCTAGCAGGCACAACTGTTATTTTGGCTGGAATGCGGCGGCAGGTCCAGTAATGCCGCCGCTGCGGAACAGGGAGGGCCATTCAATCTCTAGCATGCGCGCGAAAAAAAGCGAGTTACGCAGAAGCGCTGGAAAACCACGCTTGTGCACTAACCGCGGCCGTCGCCAGCGGTACGCCCATGTCAAGCGCAAAGGCGCCGAGATTCTGAGCCGGAAGCGCCCGCAAAAACGACTTCAGAAGAACTTCATTTTCGCGTAGACACGTATTCAGATCGTAGTGGATACAATCGAGCGCTTTCCACGATTCCGTGGGATGCACGGACGACCCTTTGGAAATGGCAAGGGTAGCTTTGTGAAACTCGACGTTGAGCCGTCGAAGAGTTTCGGAGAGGATGCGGATCTTGTGATGGAAGCGCGAACGGTCGCCTAAGAGAACACGATGGAGAATGCTGTTCCAGGAAGCCGCGTGCTGGCCAATGTCGCCGCGAAAGAAGTCAATATTCAGCGGATGGACGGATGGAAAAATATGCAGGTGGCGCGAGTGACGTTCCACGACGTCACAAAAGGATACGAGCAACGACGAGACGCGCTCGAAGAGCTCGGCTGTTACGGTTACTTGCTGGCGCGCGCAGATGAGCTCGCCGCGTGCCTTCAATGATAGAGAGTCGTCAAGCGAAACGCTCATCATTGCGTACACGGACTCCCAACTGGCCACGAGAAAGTCAAAAGTCTGGCTCTTATCTCTTGGCAGAGCGCAAATCCAATCATCCGAGACACTACGCCGCGTAGATGAGCCCCAAGCACCCATTCGGTATCGCACGGTGCCTCCCGAGAGGCGGGTAGTATATAACAAATGCAGTTTCGCGGCGGGGTTTCTTGACCGTCCGAGTAGCCCACCGCTATACTTCAGCCGGCTCGCGGCGTGCACCCCGGTTTTACCGTAAACTGGCCGGATCAGGCCCATAAACGCAATAGTATCAATCGAAGAGCCTAAACCGCCGGAAGGATCGTCCTTTGGAATTTGAACCGCTAGATCAGTTTCAGCAGCGGCAAAAGAAGCTTGCCGAACTGGAATCTTTGGGGAATGCCACTTACCCACATAAGTTTGGCTGGACGCACACGCCGGCGCAGATTATGGAGCAATTTGGGGCGCACGACGCTGCGCAGCTTTCTTCGGACCCTATTGAAGCTCGTGTTGCTGGACGAATCATCGCGTTGAGGCCGATGGGAAAGGCCGGTTTTGCGCACCTCGCGGGAGATGGAGGGCGCCTGCAAATTTACGTCAGACTTGATGTGGTGGGCGAACAGATGTTCCGCGTTTTTCAGCTGCTCGATTTAGGCGATATCGCAGGTGTGTCAGGACATCTCTTTCGCACCAAGACAAACGAGCTGACGCTGAAAGCGGAGAAACTCGAATTGCTGACAAAAGCGCTCTTGCCTTTGCCGGAAAAATGGCACGGACTCTCGGATATTGAGCAGCGGTATCGGCGGCGCTACGTCGATCTGATCGTGAATGAGGAAGTGCGGACGATTTTTCTACGTCGCGCGCAAATCATTCGCGAATTGCGGCGCTTTTTCGATGAGCGCAACTATATAGAAGTCGAAACTCCAATGATGCATCCGATCCTGGGCGGAGCCACAGCGCGGCCCTTCGTGACGCATCACAATACTTTCGATACCGATCTTTATCTGAGGATTGCGCCGGAGCTTTACTTGAAGCGGCTCGTGGTAGGCGGACTGGATCGCGTATACGAAATCAATCGCAATTTCCGCAACGAGGGTATCGACGCCGTCCATCAGCCGGAATTCACAATGCTCGAGTTTTATCAGGCATACAGCGATTTCAGCGAGCTGATGGATCTGACGGAAGAATTGCTACGGGAACTTTGTTTGAAGGTTTGCGGTAGCACGAAGGTGAAGTTTGGGGAATTGGAGATCGACTTCGCCAATATCGAGCGGCTCTCGATGCGCGCGGCCGTGGCGAAATATTGGCCCGTAGCGGCTGGCGCCCCTCCTAATCCCGATGAACTCGGCTCAACTTCTGGAGCGCAGGCGATTGCGGCTCGTTACAACGATTGGGCGCGCTCCACGAAGGGCGATTTGATTTCCGATCCGGCCAGCCTCTCGGCGGGTGAGCTGACGGGCGAATTGTTTGAGCGGATCGCGGAACAGCACCTGATCCAGCCTACATATATATACGATTTTCCAACCGAGATTTCGCCGCTCGCGAAGTGCCGTGCGGACGATCCTTCGCTAACGGAGAGATTTGAACTATTCATCGCAGGTATGGAGATCGCCAACGGCTTTTCAGAGTTGAATGATCCGGCCGACCAGGAACGGCGGTTTCAGGCGCAAGTAGCAAAAGGCGGCACGGAGGCCCCGAAGGAAGTGGATGTGGATTACATTCGGGCGCTCAGCCATGGGCTTCCGCCGACGGCCGGTGAAGGAATCGGCGTGGACCGGCTGGTGATGCTGCTCACGAATTCGCAAGCCATTCGCGAAGTTATTCTCTTTCCGCTCTTGCGTCCACGCGCTTCGTCAGAGGATAGCGAACCGTCTGAAGCGAAGGGCGCGGAAGCAGGCGGCAGCGCCAAATGAACTTTGAATGGCTGGTCGCTCTCCGGTATCTGCGTTCGCCAAATCGGCCAGCTGTTCTACGTTTGGTGACGATTCTTGCGGTGATTGGCGTTTGCGCGGGCGTGACGACGCTTGTCATCGCGCTTTCGATGAACACCGGCTTCCGGCAAGCCATTCGCGACCGCCTGCTTTCCGTAACCGCCCACGTCAATATCAAGCCCACTGATCCCAGTGGAATTGAGGATTACCGCGCACTTGCGGCCAAACTGCGCACGACCCCCGGCGTGAAATCCGTTGAGCCAGCTTTTTACATAACGGTTCTGGTCACGTACAACGACCAATCGCAAGGCCTCGAAATAAAGGGCGTCGACCCTGCGTTGGAGGAAAAGGCCAGTTCGGCATGGGAACATCTTGTCTCCGGCTCGACCGATTTCGCGCCGGATTCAAACGGCACACCTGGAATTATGGTGGGTCGTCTGCTCGCCTCTAATTTTCACCTCACAACAGGCGACTACGTGACGGTGACGAGCCCGCAATCCAGCGACCTGACGCCCTTTGGAATGTTCCCGCATCCGCGGCGTTTTCGCGTCGTGGGCGTATTCGATTCGGGATTTTACGATTACGACGCGAACTGGGCGTTTACGACAATGGCTTCGGCGCAGTCGTTGGATGATACAGACGACGTAGCTGGTCTGCTGGAAGTGCGCGTGAACGATATGGACGACGCCGGCACTATTGCCGACACACTTCTGAAGAAAGCGGGA
The DNA here is from genome assembly GCA_050746865.1 of Candidatus Acidiferrales bacterium. Taxonomy (GTDB): domain Bacteria; phylum Acidobacteriota; class Terriglobia; order Acidiferrales; family UBA7541; genus Palsa-295. The sequence goes on along the minus strand of JBOGMU010000259.1, from coordinate 2,845 downwards.
CCGGGTTACACCGCGACGACATGGATGGAGGAGAACGCGGCCCTCTTCCGAGCGATGAAATTGGAGGAACTGGTAACAGCGCTGTTCGTAGGGCTCATCACGCTGGTCGCAGGGCTCAATATTCTCGTGGTTCTTACCATGACGGTGTCCGATCGCGCGCGTGACATCGCAGTTCTGATGGCGATGGGAGCAAAACGCCGGCAGATGCGCGACATTTTCGTCCTGCAGGGGCTTATCGTGAGCCTAGTCGGCACGACCGCAGGGTTGGCAATCGGCTACACAATTTCGTGGACCGCCAATCATTGGCAGCTGATTCCGCTAAACCCGCAAATCTATGCCGTTCCCTACGTCCCGTTCTCGACGAACGGAGTCGACGCGATCTGGATAGCCGCCGCGGCGCTATCGATCAGCGCTTTGGCTACGATTCTGCCCGCGCGCTCAGCGGCACGCACCTCGCCTGTAGAAATTCTGCGCTTTGAATGATCACCTTGACGTTATAGCGTCAAAGCGTCAATATTGAACTTGGAGGCCGCAATGGCTGCAAACCAACGTACTACCGTTTATTTCCCCGCCAAGCTCTACAGGGCGTTGAAGGTGAAAGCTGCCGTTACCGACCGGGGCTTTTCGGACCTTGTAACCGAGGCTGTCCAACTCCTCTTGAGGGAAGATGCGATTGATGAAGATGCGATTCGCCAGCGCCGCAAGGAACCGAGCCGAGCGTATTCAGAGGTATTGCGCGAGCTAAAACGTGACGGCCTCCTATGATGTAAGCATCAAGGAGTCGGCTACGCGGGAGTTAAGAACGCTTCCCCGAAACGATCTTCGCCGCATTACTCGCCGCATTCACGCCCTGGCCATTGATCCGAGGCCTTTCGGTTGCGAAAAATTGGCTGGAGACGTTGGATATCGGATTCGCCAAGGCGATTACCGCGTCGTCTATACGATCGACGACGAAAAACGGTCGGTCGACATTCTGAAAATCGGACATCGCCGCGAAGTCTACCGCTAAGCCGATTCCGCATTCCTGAAGTCAAAGAGTCAAAGAAAAGAATTTCGCCTATCATGTTTAGTAGTTTCGTTTGCGGACGCGTCACGTGCTAAAATCAATTTTAGTTGGGCGGTGCCCGGAAATGTTCTGTTTTGGGGCGCGGAGAAGGGCGTGGGAACCGGTGGGGAAAAATAGGAAACAAATTGGAACCCCGGCGGACCGGTCCGCTTATTAAATTGTTGCAGCGGAAGGACATACGGCGAGACGGTTTCGGCATCTAAAGTGTGAAGGTATTCGTCAAAGATGCGCTTGCAAGCGAGCTCGAGTGTGGCGTTTGACGAGTCGCCGGAACTGAGCGGCTCACAATCCGGCGAATTACTGCGCGTCGAATCCCTCCGTAAGGTGTTCACGTCTGGCACACAAGAAATCTTACCGCTCGACGGAATCGATTTTTCCGTCGAACGCGGCGAAATCGTCGCAATTGTTGGTCCCTCAGGGACGGGCAAGAGCACGTTTTTGCATCTTTTGGCCGCGCTGGACACTCCAACAAGCGGTGAAGTATACTTCGCCGGAAATTCGCTAAGGTCGCTTGCCGAGGCGGAACTGGCGGAGTATCGCAATCGCGCGGTGGGTCTGGTGTGGCAACGTCATCACCTGCTCCCCGATTTCACGGCAGCTGAAAACGTCGCGATGCCTCTACTGATTCAAGGCAAGCCACTCGGTTCTGCGCTGCGTGAAGCTGCCGAACGGCTGGCCGAAGTCGGGTTAGCGGACCGCATTGAGCAGCCCGCAGGTAAGCTTTCCGGAGGCGAACAGCAGCGCGTGGCTATCGCGCGCGCGTTGGCAAACGGTCCGAATCTCCTACTGGCGGACGAGCCCACGGGCGATTTGGATGAGCGAAATGCCGAGGCCATTTTCGAGCTCATGCAGCGTCTCCATCGGTCTCACCAACTGACCTCGATCTTTGCAACACATAATCTGTCATTGGCACGGCGTGCCGATCGTGTGCTCAATTTGGAGCACGGGAAACTGGCCCCGGCCGGAGAAGCGCGGGTGACTCGTGTTTGAACGTTATACGGAAAAGGCGCGGCGTGTGATCTTTTTCGCGCGCTATGAAGCGAGCCAGTACGGCAGCCCTTATATCGAAACAGAACATCTTCTGCTGGGCCTGTTACGCGAAGATAAGGCCCTCGCCAATCGTTTCTTGCGTACGCATGGCTCGATCGAATCGATCCGTAAAGAGATCGAATCGCGCATCACCGTGCGCGAACGCATTTCGACATCCGTAGAAGTCCCCCTCAGCCAGGAATGCAAGCGCATACTCAACTACGCAGCCGAAGAAGCCGAACGCCTTGGGCACAAACACGTGGGCACGGAACACCTGCTGCTCGGAGTTTTGCGGGAAGAGAAATCCTTTGGCGCCGAAATCCTCATCGAGCGTGGATTGCGCCTTTCGACGGTGCGCGACGAACTGTCTCGCTCCGCGGGAGAGAAGGTGCCCGTGAACCGGCCAAAAGAAGCTTCACTGCTTGCGGAATTCAGCCGCGATTTGACGCAAGCGGCCCTCGAGGGACAGCTTGATCCTCTCGTCGGCCGCGATCGTGAACTCGAACGCGCCATTCAGATTTTGTGCCGCCGCACGAAGAATAACCCCGTCCTGATTGGCGAACCAGGCGTCGGGAAAACAGCCATCGTCGAAGGGCTTGCGCAGCGCATTGCGGACGGAGACGTGCCACCGTTTCTTGCCGATAAACGGATTCTTTCGCTCGACCTATCCCTGATCGTCGCCGGTACAAAGTACCGCGGCCAATTCGAAGAGCGGCTGAAGACCATCATGAAGGAATTGATGGAGAGTCA
>JBOGMU010000258.1:0-32073 GCA_050746865.1 Candidatus Acidiferrales bacterium | reverse complement strand
GTTGTCGAGAACGCGGTGAAAGCAGGAGCGAAGGTTCTGAAGCCGGTTGCAGATCAGTTTTATGGGGATCGGATGGGAACCCTTGTTGACCCGTTTGGGCAGGTTTGGTCGGTGGCTACACACACCGAGGACGTATCGTCCGAGGAGATGCAAAGGCGGATGGCGAAGATGTCGAGTCAGGCGGCGGGAGGATAAAAATAGGAAGCAGAGGAAGCGCAGAGAGTTTTCACGGCTGAGATGCAGATCGTGCAGAGCAGAGGCAGCGTGCGTTTCCAGTTCGCGAAGGGCCGATGACGGCTATCGCCGTTCTATTTGCCACAACCTTGCGATATCAAAGGCAAAATCAAGCGAGAGATGTGCGACTTAAGGTGCGATTTGGCTACAATACCAACGCGAAGGCTGCCGCGCTGAAGGCCGCGGCGCTACGTTTAAACCTTCCGCAGACATAAGTCGAATCAAATCGGTTCCTGCGAAGCCACAAAGCGGCAGGATTGACGAATAATTCTATATAGCGCGTTTTTGTTCTTTCCTCTGGCGTCCAATTTTCCAGATGTGACATCTCAACTAGGCGATTAAGAAAACCATAACTGTGCGTCCTCACACGTAGAAGGAGGGATATTCTTGCCACGAGTGCTGATAGCAGACGATAACGAGGCGCTTCGCCGTGCCATCAAAAGCCTTCTTGCAGAAGACGACGAGGGGTGGATCATAGCCGGCGAAGCCGCGAACGGCACGGAAGCGGTGGAATTGGCCGGAACCAGCGAACCGGACGTCGTCCTGCTCGATTTTCAAATGCCTATCATGAATGGTCTGGACGCCGCGAAGAAGATTGTGGCGAGCAATCCTTCCGTTCCCGTCGCTATGTACACGCTACACCAGAGTGAGTTCTTTGAATCACAGGCCAAAGCAGCAGGCGTGTGGAAGGTGATCCCCAAGGCCGATCTATTCTCGACTCTGCCTTCGAGCCTCAGCGAGTTAGTTCACGGTCCCGGAAGTACCTTACGCGAGGCTCGAAAATCGCGGCCAAAACAGCCCGGAAGAAAGGCTCCGCGAAAGCCGCGCCGATGACGCGGTTTACGTTTCCTCTAGGTAATTCTCCCGATACCCAGCGATCGATGAACGGTCGTACATTCGAGACCGTCAAGAATCGTGGAAGGAGGCGACTTGCATGAACGGTTCTGAAACAGTAAAACTTTATGACATTTTTTCAGGCACGCTCGATAAGGATCCCCTCTGGATACTTGCGGTAACCGGCTTATCTGTTGCAATTGACGTGATGAATCGAATGGCAGGCGAGCATCCAGGCTTTTATTTCGTGTTCGATGCGGCGCACAAGTCGGTGGTCGCGCAGATCGGGCCAAGAGTTAATTTAGTAGCGTGATTTCAAAGAACGATTGGCGGATGAGTTAAAACGCGAGCGAAGCAAAGACATAGATGTGAATGCGCTGGAGTTATTTAGCGAAAGCCCTGCCGCGCTGAAAACCGCGGCGCTCCATTCAAACCTTGACTTATATCGTGATCGAAAAGGCGACAGCATGTGCCCGGTCCATTCTGTCAACCATGTCCCCGTCTTCGCCCAAACCGACACAGCCAGGAGTGGCCGTGCCACAACGGCAAAGCTGCCGCGCTGAAGACCGCGGCGCTACATTTAAATCTTGTCTTAAATCCTGATAGAGACGGAACGGCAGCGTTCGGGCGCCCCGGCGATTTTTCGGCGAAGTGTAGTGCCAGGAATGTGCTCGGTCCATTCTGTCAACCATGTCCCGGTCTTCGCCCAAACCGACACAGCCAGGAGTGGCCGTGCCACAACGGCAAAGTGCTTACCCACACCTTCCGGTGTGGGCTACGTTGTGCCGCGCCTGCGGTTCGCGGCGCGCGCGCAGCCGTGGCCGGCCGATGCTCCAGAGAACCGTGAGAATTTCGAGTTCGGCGTCCATGGGGCGGGAAGATCGTTTGTCATAGTACGAAGATATTACGGAAAAGGCAGATGGATGAAGTAATGGAGCTATAGGAGGCACAGAAGGAAAATCAGAGCGAGATCACAGGCGTTGGTCAAGGAAGGCGAAGGGCAAAAACAAAACCAAGGCCCATCGAGGAGCGCCCGCAAAATACGCGGCCAACGATGGCCGCTACGTAAGCAATTCAACGGCAAACCAAGCGCCCGGCTGAAAGGATGTCGGCCGTTAGGCGAGCAGCGGCAATTCACAAACCGACAAACATGGTGGAAGCGGTCGCGATGCGTTGTTAGCTTTGGTAGAATTGAGTGTTGGGGCAGAGGGAAAATTCATATTGATGAGACCAGCCAAAGCGTTTGCCTTCGTTTGCGTTACCGCGATGTTTCTTACCGTCGGATGCAGCAAGTCTTCCAACGAAACGGCGCAAAAGGCGCCAGAACCCACCAAGACGGTCGATCCGGCCACAGCCGGTTCGATTACGGGCGCGGTGAAGCTGGACGGCACGCCGCCGAAGTATAAGGCGCTGAACATGGCTGCCGAACCGACGTGCGTGAAGGACAATCCCGAGCCGGTGTATCCGCCGATTGTGGTGACCGGGCCGAAAGACGCGATGGCGAACGTAGTTGTTTATGTGAAGGGAAGTATGGACGACTACAAGTTTGAAACTCCGACGACGCCAGCAGTGATGGATCAGAAGAACTGCATGTACGAGCCGCACGTGCTAGCGATGATGACGAATCAGGACTTTCGCGTGATCAACAGCGATGCGACGCTGCACAATATTCATCCGGTGCCGCGGAACAATCATGTCTGGAACCAATCGCAGCCCGCGGGCGCGCCGCCGATCGACAAGACGTTTCCGAATCCGGAGTTGGCGATTCCGGTGAACTGCAATGTGCATCCGTGGATGCGCGGGTATTTGTTCGTTTTCCGGCACCCATTTTTTGCAGTGACGACGAAGGACGGGAAGTTTTCGCTAGATGGATTGCCGCCGGGAACTTACACCATCGAAGCGTGGCAGGAACATTATGGAGTGCAGGACCAGGTGGTGACGATCGGGCCGAAGGAGTCGAAGACGCTTTCGTTTACGTATCATGCCGCGCCGCAGAGCGGACAGTAGCTATCGGGGGGGCTGACCGAAGCGAAGGGCGCAGCCCTTCGTAAACTCAGGGTAAACGAGCAGCGCCGCTACGGAAACCTTTTATGAACGCGGCTTGGCAAGCGTTTTCAGCGACGATAAAATTCTAGAAGCAAGACTGCATGCGGGGTGAAGCCGCGCGATAGCGGGCAGCATCCAAGCAAGAACGAGGGAGTATGTCTCCGAAGGTGGAAGTGGATTATTACGAAGTGTTGAGCGTGACGCGCGAAGCGACACCGGAGCAGATCAAGTCTGCTTACCGGAAGGCGGCGCTCAAGTGGCATCCGGATCGAAATCCCGAGAATAAGAAAGAGGCCGAGGAGAAGTTTCGGCACTGCTCGGATGCCTATGGTGTGTTGTCCGACCCGCAGAAGCGCGCCGTCTACGACCGGTATGGGCATGCGGGGCTGAACAGCCGCGGGTTCGAGACGAGCGGCGGGTTTAACTCCACGATTTTTGAAGAGTTCCAGGACATTCTGGGTGACTTTTTTGGATTCGAAGGCGCGTTTGGCGGAGGTGGTGGACGGCGCGGGCGTGCGCAGCGCGGTCAACGTGGCGCGGATTTGCGTTATGACCTGACGCTGACGTTTGAAGAGGCTGCGGCGGGTGTTACGTCGACGATCAAGCTGGACCGGTTTGAAAATTGCGAGCTTTGCCATGGAACGGGTGCGAAGCCGGGGAGCGGAATGGTCGCGTGCCGCACGTGCGGCGGGCGCGGGCAGATGGCGTACCAGCAAGGATTCTTTTCGATTTCGCGGACGTGCCCGGCGTGCCAGGGAAGCGGGCAAGTTGTGCGCGAGGCTTGCGAGAAATGCCGCGGGCAGGGAAAGTTACAACGCGAGAAGACGCTTGAAGTCGGTGTACCGGCGGGCGTGGATTCGGGAACGCGGTTACGTATGACTGGGCAGGGCGAGCCGGGAGTCAACGGAGGGCCTCCGGGTGACCTTTATATTTTCCTTGAAGTGAAGGAGCATCCGCTGTTTGAGCGGCGCGGAGCGGATTTGTATTGCACGGTGCCGATCAGTTTTCCGCAGGCGGCGCTTGGCGCGAAGGTGAAAATTCCGACGCTGCATGGCGAAGAGGATCTGGAAATACCCGAAGGAACGCAATCGGGCCAGCTTTTTCGGAAGAAAGCCAAGGGATTGCCGAATCCGCATGGCGGGCGCGGCGATCTTTACGTCGATGTGCGGGTGGTGGTGCCGAGCAAGTTGACGCGCGAACAGAAACGGGCGCTGGAGCAACTTGGGCAGACGCTCAAGGTGGATAACAAACCGGCGGAGCGGTCGAGCAGCTTTTTTGAGAAGGTTAAGGATATTTTTGGATAGAATGTTGATGAGGTAGAGGAGGTAAAGGAGACAAACCCTTTGTCTTCAGCACGACCGTAACAATCATTTACTTCTTTAGGATTCCTGAGCCGCTTCCTTCAAACCCCAGATTTTCACATCCTGATAGCGGGCGAAATGCAGGAGCGGTTTTTCGTTTGGCAACAGGATGGCGCTGGCCGCTGCCATTGTGTTCACCTTGACTTGCGCTTCGGCGGGCTGCAATGGCCAGGGAGCGTGGTCAATTTCGCAGCGAAAAATTCGGCGACCGTCGAAGGCGTAGAGGCAATAGCGCTCGGTGAGGAAGTATTCGATCGTGCCGGACTGCGCGTGGAAGATTGCGCCGATCGGCTTATATGACATGCGAAGCTCTGCCGCAGAAGCGTTGCGATGAGTGCGCCGGCTGCGATAGTCGATCATGCCGTCCGACGATTTGTTGATTGGAAATTGCGCGCGGAAGTACGGCAGGTAAAAGAAGCGGCGCGCGGCCGCCACTGCCAAAGCGCTGCCTGCGTCCAGGCTGAAAAACCAAACACCCGGTTTGCCGTCCGTAGTGACGTACGTTCGCACGTTTAGTTCAGGCAAAGCGGACACGCCTGGAATCGGCGGCGTCCAGCGGGGACGGACTCCGGACATGCGGAAGGGAACTACGCCGACCCAGGCGCTGCCGTCGTACGTGTTGAGGTCGAGGCCCGCGGGAATGAGGCGGCGGATTAGATTCGGGTCGACGCGCCAGTGCATGAAGAGCAGATCGTGCCATTTTTGGGTCATGATCCAGGGCGAGGAAGGGACGGGCCAAGAACGATTTGGGTTGGCAGCGGAGGGCACGACTACGAGAGTATAGCGGAGTTGTGCTTAACGGAAGATGTGGAGCGATCTCAGAAAGTTGAGCAAAAGCAAGAGAGGTCCTTCGCTCGCAGGCCGCCTCGCAACGGAGGAATCGATCTCATTCTTTACTTCTCGCCATCCGCTTGTAGAATTCGTGGATGCGGCGGCGATTTTTTGTGGAGAAGTTTGTGGATGGGGCGGCTGTGGTGCGCGGCGAGACGGCCGAGCATCTGGGGCGTGTGCTGCGCGCGGAGCCGGGGCAGCTTTATGAATTGAGCGACGGCGCGAGCGTATGGCTGGCGCGCATTGAGAGCGTCGAGCGGCCCAAGCGCGGCGATAGCCGGATTGAGTTCATGCTGCTTGAGCCGATTGAGGCGCGGGAACCGCGCGTCGCGCTGCGTCTTTTGATTTCTATTATCAAATTTGAGCGATTCGAGTGGTGTTTGGAGAAGGCGACGGAGTTGGGAGCGAGCGAAATTGTGCCGCTGGCTGCGGCGCGTTCTGATAAGCCGTTGATCGATGCGGCCAATAAGCGGCGAGCGCGCTGGGAGAAGATTGTGGTCGAATCGGCGCAACAGGCGCGGCGGTTACGCGCGCCGAAGCTCGGCGAAATTATCCGACGCGAGGATGTGTTTCGCGCTGCGACCACGGATTGCAAAATTCTTTTATCGGAACGCGCGGATGCTCCGGCTATGCGGGAGATCGTGCGGCCCGGAATAGAAATTCAGAGTGCTGCGCTGGCGATTGGTCCTGAAGGCGGATGGAGCGATGAAGAGATCGCGGCGGCGGGCGCGTCGGGCTTTCAGGAAGCATCGCTCGGAGAGAATATTTTGCGGACGGAGACAGCGGTGATTGCGGCGATGTCCGTGATGCGATTTGCTATTGGATAGTGGCGTGATGTCAGTATAGGGTGACGCGGCGATTCAACGGGAATCAAAGCTAAAGCGCATTCCTGAAACGCGAGTCGGAGGCCACAAAACCAGAGGAGTTCAAAGTCAAAAGCGAAAGTCAGAATCGAAAGTCAAAAGCGCCCACCGAGAAACGTGCGCAAACATCGCGCGCACCCTTCCGGTGCTCAGGGCAGGACAGTGACCAGTGGCCGCTACGAAATCAACGTCAAAATCAAAGGCTAAAAACAAAATCCACAGCCAAGAGTGGCTGTGCCACATTGAGGAGCAGGTGATGATTGGATTGCTCACGATTGCGCGAGCGCGTTCGTCTCACCCTGTGTAGCAACTGCAAAGCGACGATTGCGCATCTTTAACTAACAAAAGGGGTGGCATGGGCTATGGCCCTCTCGATTGCGCCGTGATATAAGTAGGAGAGAAGATGGCTGAAAGTTCTAATCCTGTCCCGACTCAATCACCCCAAGGCACGCCGGAAACACAAAGGCAGCGTGACCTGCGGGGTTGGACACGAGATCTGGCTGTGGCGCTGGGTTTCGCTCTCGTAATCATCATTTTTCTTTATCAACCCGTAAAAGTAGAAGGCACGAGCATGGCTCCGCTGCTGAGCGATCAGGAGCGGATCTTCATCAATAAGTTCGTCTATCATTTCGAGCCGATCGAACGCGGAGACGTGGTCGTTTTCTGGTATCCTTTGGATCGCTCGAAGTCGTTCATCAAGCGCGTGATCGGTTTGCCGGGCGACACGATCGAAATTCGCGACGGACGCCTGTATTTGAACGGGCAGGAAATGTCGGAACCATACGTCCCTTCGAATTATCTGGATGAGTCCAGTTATGCGGCGCGGACTCTGGGTCCTGACGAATATTTTGTAATGGGGGACCATCGAGATAGCTCGAACGATTCGCGAATGTTTGGGCCTGTTCCACGGCAATACATTTACGGCAAAGCGGTTTTTGCATACTGGCCCACAGACCATTTTGGATCGCTGACGTCGCCTTCGACGGTCAGCGCAGCGTCGAGATGACATCTTCCGGAGGACACCACACTGACAGAAGTGCCCGATGGTCGCGCGATACTCGCGCTAGAAGACGGACGAGTCTTTAAAGGCCGCGCGGCCGGCGCTCGCACGCGCCGTGGCGGCGAAGTCGTTTTTAATACCAGCCTCACCGGCTATCAGGAAGTATTTACCGATCCCAGCTACAGCGGGCAGATCGTTTGCCTGACGTATCCGCATATTGGAAACGTGGGCACCAATGCCGAGGATGAGGAATCTGCCGCGCCTTACATTGAGGCGTTGGTGGTGCGTGAGTTTTCTCCGCTGGCTTCGAATTACCGTTCGCATCAGACAACTCAGGATTATCTTGAAAAGCACGGCGTGCCCGTCATTTGGGACGTCGATACACGTGCGCTCGTGCGGCACGTGCGCAGTGTGGGCGCATTACGCGGAGTGCTTTCTACGGATGGAACTTCGGAAGACGCGCTGATTGCGGAGGCGCGGAAACTTCCGACCATGGCCGGGCAGGAATTGGCGAGCCGCGTCAGTTCTCCGAAAATCTATTCGTGGTCGCAAGGATCGATTCAGCTTGCCGCGCCTTTGGTGGCTAGGGCGGCGGCAGCAGGTGTAGGTGCGGGCATCGCGGCGGCAGGGAAGCGCAGCGGATCGCGTGCGGCTGCGCGTTCAAACGGAAACGCGGAAGAAAAGCGTTACAAGGTGGTCGCGTACGATTTCGGGATCAAGCAAAACATTTTGCGGCTTTTTGTCGATCACGGCTGCGATGTGACGGTCGTCCCGGCGCAAACTTCTGCGGAAGATGTGCTGGCAATGAAACCGCAAGGCGTATTCCTTTCGAATGGGCCGGGCGATCCCGAGCCTGCCGGCTACGCGATCGAAAACATTCGCAGGCTTGTGGGCAAGGTGCCGATGTTTGGAATTTGCCTGGGGCACCAGTTGTGCGGGTTGGCGCTCGGTGGCAAGACTTTTAAATTGAAATTCGGGCATCACGGCGCGAATCATCCAGTGAAGAATCTGATGACGGAAAAGGTGGAGATCACTTCGCAGAATCATGGTTTCTGCGTCGATCCGGAGTCATTGCCCTCAAGCGACGTGGAAATTACCCATATCAATTTGAACGATCATACGAACGAGGGGATGCGGCATCGTTCGGCGCCGCTTTTCAGCGTGCAGTATCATCCGGAGGCTTCGCCGGGGCCGCATGATGCGAGATATTTGTTTGATGAATTTATAAAGATGATGAAGGAAGCGAAATCGTAGTCGATCTCGAGTTTAGAAGGCAAGTCAGCTTGGCACAGAAGGGCGGGGCTTTTAGCCTCGCCGCTTTAAGCTGATTACGACAAGGCTTTAGCCGCTGAAGCCAATATGACTCAGCCGAAACATAGGGCACAACCAAGTGCGACTTACTTCGTTACCACGAACACGTGGCAGCGACGCGCCGTGTTCCGGAATAACGAGTGCGCCTCGATAACAGAAGAAACACTTTTTCTTTATCGTGAGCGTGGGGCGTATTTGATTCACAGTTATGCGATCATGCCGGATCATATCCACACTATTCTTGCGCCTGGACAATCAATGAGCCTGGAAAAGTCTATGATGTTGATCAAGGGCGGATCGTCACGTAGCATCGGAGTTCGTTTTGGAGGTAGGCTTCCAATTTGGCAGCCCGGCTTCACCGAGCACCAAATTCGCAATTCGGCGGATTTCGATTTGCACGTTCGCTACATTGAAGGAAATCCCGTTAAAGCTAAATTGGCTTATAATCCGCGGGACTATCCTTATTGTTCCGCACGTGCCCGCTTTCCGCTCGACAGGTGGACCATGGCTTCAGGGGCTAAAGCCCAGTTTGTCGCGAGCGTTACGGCGGGGCTGAGGCCCCGCCCTTCCGTTTCTGCAAACGTTACGACACCTTTCGTTTCCATTTCTGAATGCCAAATGCTCGGAACGAAGGGACAATGTTGATATCCGGTAGGAGATGGCTTCCCCGATCTAAATAACCAATGCCCAAAAGAACAGACATAAAGAAGATCATGATCATCGGGTCGGGGCCGATCATTATCGGCCAGGCCTGTGAGTTTGATTATTCGGGTACGCAGGCTTGCAAGGCGCTACGGTCGGAGGGGTATGAGGTCGTGCTGGTGAATTCGAATCCGGCTACGATCATGACGGACCCGGAGATCGCGGATCGCACCTATATTGAACCGCTCTCGAAGAGCTATCTCGAAGCGATCATTTCAGCCGAGCGGCCGGATGCGGTGTTGCCAACAGTCGGCGGCCAGACGGGCCTGAATCTAGCTGTCGAGCTGGCAGAAACGGGAGTGCTCGAGAAGTATGGCGTCAAGTTGATTGGCGCTTCTCTGAAAGCGATTCGGATCGCCGAGGATCGGCTGCTCTTCAAAGATGTGTGCCGGAAGATCGGGCTCGAGGTTCCCGAATCGGCTGTCGTCACCGAAATTGCCGAGGCGGTGAAATTCGCGGACAAACTTGGATATCCCGTGGTGATCCGGCCTTCTTTCACGCTGGGCGGAACGGGCGGATCGATTGCGTACAACCACGAAGAGTTTGTGGACGCGATTGCGCGCGCGCTCGACGCAAGCCCGGTACATCAGGCGCTGATCGAGGAGTCGGTGATCGGATGGAAAGAATTCGAGCTCGAAGTGATGCGCGATTACCGCGACAACTTCGTGGTGATCTGCTCGATTGAAAATTTCGACCCGATGGGAATTCATACCGGCGATTCGATCACGGTAGCTCCGGCGCAGACGCTGACGGACAAGGAATATCAGCGGATGCGCGATGCGGCCGCAGCGATCATTCGCGAAGTGGGCGTTGAGACGGGCGGATCGAATATCCAGTTCGGCATAAATCCCGTCGATGGACGCATGGTCGTGATCGAAATGAATCCGCGCGTCTCGCGCAGCTCAGCACTCGCGAGCAAAGCGACCGGCTTTCCGATTGCTAAAATTGCGGCGAAGCTCGCCGTCGGGATGACACTCGACGAAATTCCTAATGACATCACTCGTAAGACACCATGCTCGTTCGAGCCGACGATTGATTATGTGGTTGCGAAAATCCCGAAGTTTCAATTTGAGAAATTTCCTGGAAGCGATAACACACTCACGACGCAGATGAAATCAGTGGGCGAAGTGATGGCGATCGGGCGCACTTTTCAGGAAGCGATCTGCAAGGCGATTCGAGCGCTGGAGCCGAGCACGGCGTGGCGTCCGCCGGCGGAAGTGACGACCGCGCTTCTGCGGAAGCGGCTGCACGTTCCGGGGCCGGATCGTATTCATTGGCTCTTTGAAGCACTCGAACGCGGAATGAAGCGCGAAGAGATTTGCTCGCTGACGAAGATCGATCCGTGGTTTGTGGAGCAGCTGGAACAGATGCTGGAGGTCGATTCGCGCATCAAGGGTACTTCGTTGCACGGCGTTTCCGCAGAGTTGCTGCTTGAATCGAAGCGTTCGGGCGCGAGCGACGAGGAAATCGCGAAGCTTTGGAACGTGAAGTCGGCGTCCGTCCGCAAACGGCGGCAAGAGCTGGGCGTAATGCCTGTTTTCAAGCGCGTGGATACGTGCGCGGCGGAATTCGAGTCGTTTACACCTTATCTTTATTCCACCTACGAGCAGGAAGACGAAGCCGACGTTACGGACAAGCCCAAGGTCGTGATTCTGGGCAGCGGGCCTAGCCGCATCGGGCAGGGAATTGAGTTTGACTACTGCTGTTGCCATGCGGCGCTCGCGTTGAAGGAAGACGGATTCGAGACTGTGATGGTAAATTGCAATCCGGAGACGGTTTCGACGGACTATGACACGTCCGACCGCCTTTATTTCGAACCGCTGACCCTCGAAGACGTGCTCGCGATTCTGGATCGCGAAAAACCGCAGGGCGTGATCGTGCAATTCGGCGGTCAGACGCCGCTGAATCTTGCGCTCGATCTGAAACGCAATGGCGCGAAGATTATCGGAACCGATCCCGAATCGATCGACCTTGCGGAAGACCGGCGGCGCTTTGGCGAGCTGCTCGAATCGCTGAAAATTCCTCAGCCGCGCAATGCGACGGCTCTTGCGCCTGACGAGGCGATTCAAAAGGCAGGCGAAATCGGATTGCCCGTACTTGTGCGACCGAGTTATGTGCTCGGCGGACGCGCGATGGTGATCGCGTACGATCTGAAAACAGTGGAGGAATACGTCACGCAGGCGACGCAGATCGGCGGAGTCTCGGGACCGAAGCGGCCGATTCTGATCGATCAATTCCTCGAGAATGCGACGGAAGTGGATGTGGACGCGCTTGCCGACGGCGAGAGTGTGGTGATCGCGGGAATCATGGAGCACATCGAAGAGGCCGGCATCCATTCGGGCGATTCTTCGTGCGTTCTGCCTTCGGTGAGCCTGAAGCCATCGGTGCTCGCGCAGATTCGGGATTACACGGTGCAACTTGCGAAAGCGCTACATGTGGTCGGATTGATGAACGTGCAGTACGCGATTCAGAATGAGACGGTTTATGTGTTGGAAGTGAATCCGCGCGCCTCCCGGACGGTTCCTTACGTCAGCAAGGCCACGGGCGTTCCGCTGGCGAAGGTTGCGGCGCGGCTGATGACCGGACGGAAGCTGGCGGAGTTGCATCTGCCCATCGTTCAAGTGGACGGCGTTCGCGAATTGGCTGTGCGTGATTTTTATGCGGTGAAGTCACCGGTGTTTCCATTTAACAAGTTCCGCGGCGTGGATATTATTCTGGGGCCGGAGATGCGTTCGACGGGCGAAGTGATGGGAATTTCGTCGGACTTCGGGCTGGCGTTCGCTAAGGCGCAGCTTGCGGCGGGCCAACGGCTGCCGCTTTCGGGTACTGTGTTTATCAGCGTGAACGATCATGATAAGAAGCTCGTGCCGCAGGTTGCGAAAGACCTGGCGGCCGCGGGCCTGCATATTGTGGCGACGCGCGGCACGGCGACGGCACTGAGGCGCGCAGGCGTCGAGGTGGAAGCGGTCTACAAGGTGAACGAAGCGCGGCCGAATATTGTGGACTTGATCAAAAACGGCAAAATCAATCTGCTGATCAACACACCACTCGGGCGCGAATCTTTCTACGATGAAAAATCGATTCGTCGAGCGGCGGTGCGTTACAACGTGCCGTGCATAACGACGCTTTCGGCGGCGAGCGCAGCGGCACGCGGCATTCGCGCGATGAAGGGGCACGAAGTGGAAGTCGGGGCATTGCAGGATCTGCATCGACGTAAATCCGTGGCGTCTTCCTGATTGAAGCGAAAGCGATGCTCGCCCAAGTGCCGACCTCCGAGCAGTTGGGACTCCAAAGAAAATATGAATCGCCGCGCGGCCTGCTCCGTCTAATGGTGCTTATGTGGACGAAATGGCGCGCGACTGAGGACTTCGCCGGTTTGGCGTATGCCGCTTGTTGGGACTGTCGCGCGCTGTGTTGTTCGCCCGGGCGGAACGCATGAAATCGGTCTGCGTTTCGTTTGCGGAGATTCCCCAGACTACGCACCTTTTTGAATCTTACCTTCGCAATTTCATTCAGCTTGCATCGTATTATTCGCACCCACCCGATGAAAACGGAATTGCAGCCGCTGCCCGCGAGGTGAAGTTGTCCGGCGAGGCTCGTCGGCAAGTTGCAGATATCTTGCGCGATCAGAATTCTCGATTTACTTCCGATGGGAAACTCGATGAGAAGAGCGAGCGCAACCTTGATCGGTTGGCTCGCGGCGCAGCGGCCATCGTCACCGGCCAACAAGTGGGGCTATTTTCCGGGCCAGCGCTGACGATTTATAAGGCGCTCTCGGCTGTTCGTTGCGCAGACGAAATGACGCGTCGTGGAGTCGATGCTGTGCCGATTTTCTGGCTGGCGACCACGGACCACGACCTTGCCGAAGTGAATGAGACCTTTTGGAGCACCCGTAGTGGCCTTGCTCGATATGAATTGGAGACAGACCCGGCGAGCACGGGTAAATGCGTTGGGCAAATCCCGTTGAGTAATTCCGTCGAGGCCGTTGTACAGGCGGCTGCGCAGACGCTCGATGGGTCTGGCGCCGCGGAAGTCGGGCGCGCCCTGCGCGAATCGTACGCGCCCGGCGACACATATGGCAGTGCGTTTGGCAAATTGCTGGCGCGCTTGCTAGCAAGACGCGGGATTTTGCTGCTGGATCCGCAGGACGCGCAGTTTGACCGGCTTACAGCACCGGTGTTTCGCGCGGCGATTGAGGCGAGTGATGGATTGCGCGCGTCGCTCCTGGAACGTTCGCGCGCACTTGAAGAAGCCGGTTACCATGCGCAGGTAAAGGTTACGGACGGCTCGACGCTGCTTTTTTGCTCAGTCGAAGGACGGCGAGAACCGCTGCATATTCAAAAGGACGGCAGCTTTTCCGCGGGATCCCTTCGCTTATCGAAAACGGAAATGCTTTCAACGCTGGAGAAAACGCCCGAGGCATTCACGGCGAGTGCGCTGCTCAGACCGGTGGTGCAAGATACCATCTTGCCTACGGCGGCACTGATTGGCGGGCCGGCGGAAATCGCGTATCTTGCGCAGTCGCAGGTCGTCTACGCAAAGCTACTGGGCCGAATGCCCGCCGTTTTGCCGCGAGCAAGCTTCACAATCGTCGAACCGCCGATTGCACGTTTCCTCGATCAGTATGGCCTCGATATTCGCGATGCGTTCCGCGGGCGGCAGCACATGCGCGCAAAAATGGAACAGAAAGCACTGCCGGACGAATTGACAAACAAATTCGATCAGGACGAAGAAACTTTACGGCGCATCGTGCGCGGCTATCGCGAACCGCTTGAAAGGCTGGACGCGACGTTGGTTGGGTCCGTTGAGACCACCGAAGAGAAGATCACGGGCGTCTTGCTGAAGCTAAAAGAGAAAGTGGGGCGGGCGGAAAATTTCCGCAGCGGAGTGATCGACCGGCACGAAAAGATCCTGCTCGATTCCCTCTATGTGAACCACGAATTACAGGAACGCCATCTTTCCGTGCTGCCGCATCTGGCTGCGCACGGACTGGAGCTTTTGGACGAGCTTCTGCGAATCATGCCGCCGCCCGGCACATCGGACGCGGCGGAGTGCTCCGGGCAGCACCACGTGCTGTTCCTCGATTGAAACTCCCATCGTGCGCGGGCTTCGACGTGATAAAATTGCGATCTAAATTCATTACGTGCAAAGCGAGGAAAGGTAGATGAAGATTACGCCAGGGAAACAGAAGGGCTTGCAGGCCGTTTCGAACGACCGCGGCGTTATTGCCGCAGCCGCGATGGACCAGCGCGGGTCATTGATGTCCGCAATTGCGAAGGCGAAGGGCGTCGATAAAAAACAGGTGAAGGCGGATGAACTAGAAGAGTTCAAGACGTGCGTCTCGAAGATTTTGACACCGCACGCGAGCGCGATTCTGCTCGATCCGGAATATGGATTGCCCGCCGCGAAAGCGCGCGCACGCAACGCGGGCTTACTCCTGGCCTACGAGAACAGCGGCTATGACAATACGAAGCCGGGCCGCCTACCGGATCTGCTCGACATCTGGTCGGTGCCGCGTTTAGTCGAAGCGGGCGCGGATTGCATCAAGATTCTGCTTTATTACACGCCGTTCGATCCGGGCCACGTGAACGATATCAAGCACGCCTGGGTTGAGCGCATCGGCGGTGAATGCAAAGCTGCGGACGTGCCGTTTTTCCTGGAGTTTGTGACATACGAGGATGGCGGTGATGATAAGAGTATTGAATTTGCGAAGAAAAAGCCGCAAGCCGTTATGGGCAGCATGGAAGAGTTTTCGAAGCCGCAGTATGGCGTCGATGTGCTGAAGGTCGAAGTTCCCGTCAACATGACGTACGTGCCGGGCTCGAAGGCATTCAAGGGTTTTCCCGCGTATACCCGGGACGAAGCCAAAGAGCATTTCCGTCGCGCCGCGGCCGTGGCGAAAAAGCCGTTCATTTATCTTTCGGCGGGTGTCAGCAACGAAGTATTCAACGAAACTCTCGAGCTTGTGGCCGAAGCAGGCGTGAATTTCTCGGGCGTGCTCTGCGGTCGCGCTACGTGGGCCGACGCGATTCCGGTCTATGCCACGAAGGGCGTGAAGGCTCTCGAAGATTGGCTGTCTGACCAGGGCGTGAAGAACATCAAGAATGTGAATTCCCGACTGGCCTCGGCAAAGCCATGGTACGGATTTTACGGCGCCACTTCCGCCGCGGCGCTTTCCTGATTTAAGACTCTCTCGTGACGGCAGGAATGGCTTACGAGCCAAACCTGCCGTCTTTTTCTTTGGTAGGATTCTTCATAGGCGCGCAACAATCCAGTGACTCACACCTTAAAACTCCGAACATCAAGACGAACAGAGCTTCGCAACGTTACCGCCGACATCGAGAAAGTCATTCATGCCTCCGGGTGCAAGAACGGTGTCTGCCATCTCTACGTGCCGCACACTACGGCCGGCGTGATGATCAACGAAGGCTACGACCCGGACGTCGCGCGCGACATTGAGGTGACGCTCGATCGCCTTGTGCCTCACATCGACGATTACCGGCATTCGGAGGGGAATTCGGATTCACACATCAAGCTGGCGCTTATCGGTTCGTCCGAAACTGTGTGGATCGAAAACGGCAAGCTTGCGCTAGGCCGCTGGCAGGTGATCTTTTTCGCCGAGTTCGATGGTCCGAGGACGCGTGAATTGCGGGTCAAGATTGTTTCTGATGCAGGCTGACCTGCGCGCGGCAGCCGGGCATGTTGTGACAGGTACGCCTCCAGAGTCAATGAGTTCTCGCGGCAGGAATACATCCGCAAGCCAATCTACGGAGAAGCCCTGAGAGACGATTTTGAAAACAAATCGTCGATCAGATAGAGAGCGGATGCACTCCAGCAACTCGTCTCGCTTATCTGCCCTCTTCTGGCCGAGGAGCTGAATGCGTCCCTCGCCGGGAATTTAATAATGGAGGACAATTCGATGAAACCTAATTGGCAGCAAGCGCTTGGCGGTTTGGCGCTCTGTGCAATGGCATTGCCTGTCTGGGCGAAGACCGACTCAGTACAATATGTGACGGCGCAACCCACAACAATCGAAGGACATAAACTCGCGCCGGGCAGCTACACTCTGAATGCGAGCGACACCACGAACCAGGTCGTCGTACAGAAAAATGGTGCGACAATCGCAACTGTACCGTGCAAATGGATTCAGCTTCCACAGAAAGCGAAGATGTCCGAAGTGCTCTCGAGCCAATCAAAACTGACGGAGCTCAAGTTCGCCGGACAAACAGAGGCAGCGACGTTTGCTCGATAGACTACGCGCGTCAATTTTGTGAGCAGGAGGCCTGAGGGGCGGAACCGAATCCGCCCTTCATTTCTGCGTTTGATGGGCTTTGGCGTGCGTAATTGCACCCAGTGCGGCGGTGCAGCCTCCCATGACCATGATCGAAATACAGAATCCCACCGGAAGGCGCACAATCCGGCGCGTGTTCACCACGTAGTGCTTGTCTCCAAACTGGACGTCGGTTTTTTTATCCCGTCCCTGCCATTGCGGGTGAATGAGCCCGATGACGCCTGCCGCTACGATCAGAATACCGACAACAATTAGCATCCGGCCTTTCATGGTTGCTCCACGATCCGGCGCAGCGTCTGCTGCGTGCCGGTGCACCGCTTCGTTATTTTGCCCGAGGACTCAGAATTTCGCTTAGATAATCGGGGCGGCTCTTGTCGCGCTCTATATGCGGGAAACGAAGGCCGTCATGATAATCGATCGCATAATCTTGCGCCTGGCGGCCATTCGTCGCTGAAACAGCGATCGGCGAAGTGGAGTTTTGCGCGGAGCGAATTGCATCGCGTAAGTTGTCATCCGAGAAGGCGCGGCCGTTAATAGATGTGATCCGCATACCCGGCCCCAGGCCCGCCTTGTATGCAGGGCTACCGTGGATCACATCGCCGATGTAGCCGTCACTGGATATAAGCACCCCGACGGAATAGGTATAAGTGAGCCAGCGCGTGAGCCAGTCCGAATTTTCGTCCATGCGATTTTTCTGGTCCGTATAGACGAGTTTCCAGCCGCTATTTTCGACGGCTTCATCTGGTGTGGGAGCGGACGTTTCGTCCAGTCGATCGCGCAGAAAGCGCACCCAGTCATAAGGCGCGAGAGAGTTCAGGGTGGAGACCACATCGTCGAAATTGTATGTCTCGACAGGTGCATCTCCGGGAGGCCCGCCAAAAAACTTTTTGGCGAATGTGTCCACCGATTCCTTGTCGTTTGTGAGATGACGCAAGGTTCCATCGATATCGAGCCAGAGCAGTTCGCCTTCCTCATAGTAATCGGTGCCGCGACGCCAGTTGATCCATTCCTGGATGCTGTCGCCAAAGGCGGGCTCGGCATCGGCCGTATCCTGAAGAGGACGCCAATCGCGGCCGGTGCGAATATCGGCCTGCGCCGCGAGTTGGCCGAAGAGTTCCTGCGAAAGATCGCCGCTGCGAAGGCCGCTACGAGCCGCGAGCACCTCGCCCAGATATTGCGTGAGTCCCTCGTAGACCCAAAGCAGATCGTCTTTCATGGGCTCCTGATAATTCTTTGTGGCGAGGCCGATTGGGCGGCGGAATTTTCCGTTCCACGAGTGCACAAATTCATGTGGAAGCAAGCCCGCGAAATCAATCCGTTCTGCATCATCGGTAAGGCTGCGCTCAGCGTCACGATCGTCACTTGATTCGCGGTGCTCGACGCCGAAATGCGCCACGGTATCGCTAAGGCTGAGAAGGAAGTGGTAATCGTTATAATGCGGCGCGCCGAATTCCGCTTGAGCTTCTGCGAGGAGGCGCCGGAAGTGCTTCTCCATGTCAGATGGCATGTTCAAGGCATTTTGGCTATCGGCCGCAACATCGATTTCCACGTCTGGTGTTTCGCCCGGAGTAAGATCGAATTTTCGAAAATGTCTTCCTGCAATCAGCGGTGAATCCACGAGCCGGTCCATTGCGACGGGAGCGAAGGTCACAGTGTCGCCCGTTTGCTGTGCGACCTTTAGCGCGGTTGAAAATTGCCAGCCATTCGGCAAATGGGCACTGGGCTCAAAAACCAATTCAGAGGGCGGCGGATTGAGCGGATACAGCATGACCTGATTCCAGCTGACAACGTCAAGATAAGCAGTGGCTGAAGCGCCGGATGTATATCCGGAGAGAGGCGCGGAAAGCAAAAAATCGAGCGCCACATCTAGTGTGTTTGTATTCGGAGGTATGTTGAGATGAAAGGCGAACATATCAACGAGATCTCGCCGCCAGGGAATCTTTTGGTTGTTGGCCGTGAATTCGAGGCCGGCGAGATTCGTGAGCGGTCCGTCAGGCATGTGTTCGCCGGGAATCCACTCGGGATAATAAAGAGTGAGCGGACCGGGCTGCACAGGCATTTCGAGTTTTGCGTGCAGGATTTTTTGCGATGCGTGCGTGACATCGACTTCGAGCTTGATCGGCGTTTGCGATTGCGCTTGCGAGCGGCGGGGCGCGATGATGCATAGCGTGATCGCTATGAGCGCGACGGCCGCGAGAACCCATTTCCATTGTAAGCGGGGCATTCAGTCCCTTTTTGCAGCGGTCGGCGTCACGTCAAATAGATGCGCCTGGCACGCGTCACGACGCACAAACAGGCCTTCGTGCGCGATTTCGGCGCCATCGCGGATGTATTTGGCGCCGTCCATTTGATCGACAAAATTGTAAGCGGAATTGGGGTCAATGCCGCCATCAAAATGTACGCGGCCCTGCGCGGGTTCCGAGGAAAGATTCGCGATGACCAGTTTCCAGGATTTTTCACAGCACCATTCGTAGGCAAAGAGGTTGTCTTCAGTGGGTTCGTTGTCGCGAGTTACCCGTAAGATGGTCCATTGGCCCGTGTGGAACGCATCGTCGCGCGTGGCAACGAGAAGTTTTGCAAAAAAATCTGTGCGGGCGGCGTCGGCTGGCTGAGCGGCGATGCGGCGCAATTCGATCGGCGTGCGGAGCTTGATGCCGAGTTCTTCGCCGTGCTGGTAAAAGCGCATGCCGGGAAGAGTGCCCATCAAAGTGGCCACCGCTTTGAAGCGGTCGTCGCCGAATACGGCGGCAAAGCGCTGCTCATCGTGATTTTCCAAGAAGCGAGCCAAATGCGATTGTTCAGCTTCCGGCCTGGAGAGGCGCCAATGGACGTCGCCGGTCTTTTCGTCGCGCACGGAATCGTATAGGCCTTTGTCATAGACAAAGTCGAATCCGAGATCGATAAGTCGGCCTTCGGTGCCCCAGTAGGCTTCGGCGAGTAAAACCAAGTCCGGAACCGCTGATTTCGCTTCCGTCCAGAATTCCTTGGCAGGCGCTTTTATGCCGCCGATGTGCGGTCGCCAGAGTCTCTCGAAAATTGTATTTAGCTGGAGCATTGCCATGTCGCAGCGGACGCCGTCGCAATGAGATGCAATTTTCTTGAGTTCAGCAAGCTGCGCGACGCGCATTTCAGGCGAAAAATGATTGAGTTGCGCGACGTCGTTCCAGGCAGGAAAGTAAGGATCCTTCCCATATGCAACGTAGACCGGACCTTTCACTGAATCGATTTTGCAGAAACTCGGTCGGTCTTTTTCGAAATCGTGCTGAGCGCCCTGGACATAATAATCTGGATGATCACGCAGCCATGGATGATCGAGGGCCGTATGGTTGCCTACAAAATCGAGAAACAGGGCGATTCTGCGTTCGTGCAATTTGTTGCGGGCGAAGTCGACATCGTCCCATGGGCCGATTCGCGAATCCGGTTCGTACTGTCTGACGGAGTAAGGCGAGCCGACGATGTCGTCAGCCGTCCATCCGGGAAGCGCTGCGTTGTAACCCGCATAGTGGGAAGAAGCCTGTTGACCCAATCTTTGAGAGACGGCACTGCGTCGCCAAATGCCCATGAGCCAGACGATGTCAAAGCCCATACCGGCGATCGCGTCCCATTCGGAATCGGGAACGTCCGAGAGATGAATGGTGCGCCCGAGCTTTGCGGAAAGGCTTTCGAGCCACGCGTACGTATTGACTTCGTATAGGTGGGGATGGCGGCGCAGAGGGAAGCGGGGCATTTTCAGATCGCTATTGCGAGGCGCAGGAAGGCTTCGGGAATACGAGATTGATCTCTTTTGTGCCGTTGTCAGCGCCGCCGACGATCACGTTTTCGGCTTGAATGCGGGACGGCATGGCGCAGTCCTGTTTGCCGGTGCGGGCGGAGGCGCGTTGCGGAGTGAGATCTTCCCAGGCTGAGACCGTATAGTTCACGTCAGTGAAGAGACGCAAACCGAGGAGATCGTCGGCGAGCTTAATGGCGCTCGGGTTTTCATACTTACCGGCCTTCGCGGAGACCGTGACTACACCCGCAGGCCGCGGCCCGGTGAACTTTACGCGCACGCGCAATACGCGCGAGGGGTAGCTTTTCGTCACTTTAAATTTCAGCTTGTCCAGATCTTGTCCATCTTTCAGCACAATCGGCTTTGCTTGTTCGACGTTGCTCACCCCGGGATAAAATGTGCGTTCGAAAGGCGAGTTGGGATCGTGGCGGTTTGGCCGATTGTAGACCATGACGTATCTGCCTGGACCGATGTGGTCGAATTCGAACTCGCCGGTTGCGCCCTGAAAGCCCCAATAACCGGGGCGCGAATCCTTATAGGCGCCTACGCGGTACAGTTCGAGGGATGCAACAGGCAATGGCTTACCGTCAGGCCCGACGACACTACCTCGAATGTGGCCGGTGGGCAGCGCATAGACATCGTACTCGTAACACGCGTCATCCGGAATTTCGAAGGCGGAGAGCGGAGCGGCTTGCGCTCTTTGCGTCAGTTCGGTGCCGGCCGGGAGGTTCGCTGTGAAATTGTAGGTGCCGGCATGGACGTCGTAAAAGCTATAGACGCCGTGCTGGTCGGAATTCGCCTGGAAGCGATCGAGTTGTGAACGAAGCTTGAGCGAGGTCACCGGGATTGGATCGTCGGCATCGTTGGCAGGGGCCAGGAATGGCGGATCGGCGCGGCGGAGAACCCCGAACACCGAGGCAACGCGCCGATGATCGCGCATGGCGCGGAGTTGCGGAATCAGTGCTGCGGCCTCGGCGACTGGCCGGGTGCCATCGCAAATCGTGGCATAGAGATGCGTGTCCGTGCCTTCATGCGTGAAGACGACGTACTGCCTGCCCTTCTGGAATTTGTAGCCGCAGTCGCCGTCGTCGCCACCGGCAAAGATATCCATTTCGGGCTGCTCCGGGCCGGCGAAGCGCTCGTCAACGCGTAAGTGATAGCGCCAAATCGGCGCTTCGAGTGGAGCGACCGGCGCTGCACCTTGCGCCGCAGTTGCATCCGTAGGGTCGGACGCCGATGGAGCAGCGCTATTCGCGGCGGGCTGGTCGGGAACTTCGGGCGGCACGAGTTGAGCATCCGTGACGGTGCCGACGAACACGACGTCAGTTGATTGAAGGCCCGGGCATTGGCCGGGCGCAGCAGAGGAGCAGGCGCAGGCTTCCGCTAGCGCTGGGAATGCCGCGACCAAAAAAAAGATGAATGGAAGTCGCCAAAACTTCACCTGAATATCCTACAATCTTTCGTCGGACACGCAAAACCGAGATCAAAACTTTTTCGGCGATCTCATTTCGCCGTTCTCGATACTGAGGACGTTTGTTACGCTAGAAATCCTTTCCGACGCGCCAGCGTGGCAATCATAAATATTGGGAGACTTATATGCGGATTTTTCTTTTGGGCATTTGTTGTTGCGTATTGGGATTGTTTGCAGCCGCTGCAAAAGCGGATACGGTGACACTCAAGAGCGGCGATCACATTAGCGGCAAGATTACCAGCGCGGATAAGAGCACCGTGACGGTAAAGACGGACTTCGCCGGAAGCATCAAAGTGAATTGGTCTTCCGTGCAGGAGATAACGGGCGATTCGACACTTTTTGTGCTGACTCCCGCCGACCAAACCGTAAGCGGCCCCATTACGATTAAGGGAACCGATCTGGTGGTGCATACGAAGGCAAACGGGGACGTCCGCGTGCCGTTAGCGAAGCTTTCCGTTGTGCGGTCGCCGGACGCACAGGCCGCCTATGAGAAGAGTCTGCACCCGTCACTGCTCCAGAATTGGCAAGCGCAGGCGAATGCGGGGTTTGCAATGGCGCGCGGGAATTCGCAGACGACAAACTTTAATTTCGGTTTCAATACGAGGCGCAAGACACTGAATGACCAGATTTCGGCGAAGGCGGCCTCGGTCTATTCCAGCAATGATGGGACATCTGGCGTGACGGCCAATGAAGTGTTGGGCGAGGCAAGGTACAACAAGAATGCTTATGACGATTCGCTCTTCTGGTTTGTGGACGGCAGCTTCACACACAATGCGCTTCAAGGGTTGGACCTGCAATCGATCTATACGGGCGGTCTCGGCTGGCACGCGATCCACTCGTCAGCCACGACATTCGATGTTCTGGCCGGTCTGAACTACACGCGGCAGACTTATGGCGCGGTGCAAGGAAGCACGACGCCAACGCCGAACGTGAATCGGAACTTGCTGGGTGCGACCGCGACCGAGGATTTTAAGCACCAATTCACTTCGACGATTGCGCTAACCGAAGATTTCAATATATATCCCGACCTATCGAACGTAGGCCAGTACACGTTCGCTTTCGATGGCGCGTTCGATATGAAGATCAACGGCTGGCTCGGCTGGCAGGTGAGCTTCAATGACCGTTATGTAAGCAATCCGCCGATTGCTGGAACAAAATCGAATGACGTGTTGTTTTCGACTGGAATTACGGCCTCATTCGGCAAATAAACGTAACAATCTTTTATGGGGGTCCGGCTTTACGACGGTCCGGGGATGGGCACTTCTTCGAGGCCGGTTTTCGCGTAGGCGCGGAGAACGTCTTCGCGGGAGACGACGCCGATGAGGCGTTCGGGATGCGCTCGATGTACGACGGGTAGGAACGGACGGTCGCCGAGCTTACGCAGCGGCAGATCGACGGGATGGTCCGGGTGTACGACGGGCACTGAATCGCCTGAGACGATTGCAGCCAAGCGTGTGTTTGGCGGTGCGTCCGCGGCTTTTTGCAGCACGTCCGTCTTCCGCGCGAGCAGCCATCCGCGCGTTCTATCGTAAACAAGCAGCCATTCCTGCGTTGATTTTTCGATATCGGCGCGCACCTGCTCGATAGTTTTTTCCGCCCGCAGCGGTGGGGTGGCGGGCGGACGCATAGCGTCCTCGACACGGAGCGACTCTTCCTCGCGCTCTTCCTCAAGGGAGGGCAGTTCAAGCCCGTCCTGGCGCGAGAGCAAATCAAAGAGCGGAACAGGCTGGTATTTCATCGATATCAGATACGCAATCGTATTCGAAATCATCACGGGCAGGATGATCGAGTAATTGCCGCTCACCTCAAGAACCATGAAAACGGAAGTCATAGGTGCCCGAAGGAAGCCCGCAAACAGCGTGCCCATGCCGACAAGCGCATAGGCGCCGATTCCTCCCGTAAAGGCGGGGAAAAAGTGATGTTCGATGCCGCCAATCGCGCCGCCGACCATGGCCCCGATGAATAATGTGGGAGCGAACATGCCGCCAGGAGTCCCGCTGGAGAATGAGAGCGTTGTAGCGACGACTTTCGCCAGCGCCAGTATCGCGAGAATTTGCCAAACGTAACGGCCGTGCATGGTCTGGTCCATAACGTCGTACCCAGCGCCCAAAACTTGGGGCAGCCAGATGCCAATAACACCGACGAGCAGGCCAGCGATCGCAGGCTGGACGTATTCGGTCCACTTGGGCCATGTACGCAGCCACGCACGCAGCCATGCGACAAATTTCACGAAGAAGAGCGAAAAAACGCCACCGAAAATGCCCAGCGCAATGTAGCCGAGCAGCTCAGCGGGATGTTCGAGGCGAAATTGGGGGACGCGAAACAGAGGCTCGGCGCCGAGAAATCCGCGCATGACTACCACAGACGATACGGCGGACAAAACCACGGCCCCGAGAATTCCCGAACTCCATTTGCCGACGACCTCCTCGATCACGAAGATGACGGCGGCGATCGGGGCATTAAACGCGGCGGCAAGGCCGGCGGCCGCACCGACGGGTGCGATCAGGCGGAGATTTTCGCGGGAAAGGCGCAATTTTCGGCCGATCACGGAAGCGATGCCCGCGCCGATCTGCAAAGAGGGATCTTCGGGGCCGAGCGAAAATCCGGCACCAATTGCCAAGGCTGAGCAGAAAAATTTTCCGTAGACCGTGTGGAACGGAATGTCGCCGTCAGAAATATAAACGGCGGTTTTTGTTTGATTGACGCCGCTGCCGCGAAGATCGGGCGCGAACCGCTTCACAATGATGGCGATTACAACTCCGGCCAGGCAGGGCACAAGAAGCAACCGCAGAACCGGCGGATGCTCAGCCGAGCGTAGTAGCCAAAGATGAAAAAATTCAATTGCCATCCGGAAGCAAACGACGGAAAGCCCTGAAAAGACACCGATCAACACGGCGAGAAGAAGAAAGAAGCGGTCTTCACGAGCCGTCAAGGCGCCGCCGAAACGTTTAATACCCAGCCATAGGTTAGCGGCTCGCGCATTGCGCGCCGATTCCGGAAGAGCAGCTGTTTCGCTCATATCTAGCTTTCTTTGTTTCTCGCTGCGAGGTATTGAATCGCGCGATCGGCGAGCGTACCGCCGCATTGCGAAGGAATCGCCCGCTCCACGGCGAAAGCCCAATCCAACGCCTGGTCGGCGTACTCGGGATGGGCGCTGAAATCCGAGCGCGTCAGCTTTGCGGGAAGCGCGGCCCGCTCTGCCGCCAATGGCTTTAGGCCGTTTGGTAGGGTGTCGCTGCCGGTGACAAGAGCCGGAAAGCACGCTTTTGCATGCTGCTCGACCGTCTGGAATATTTCAATTGTTCGGACCTGGCGGTCGCGCTCGCTAACGAGAGCACTGAAAGGATCGAGTTCCGAGGCGGCAGCGGCGAGGTCGCGTAGGGGCGCGATATTTTCTCTTTTTGCCCCATGCTGCAATGCACGAGTGAAGTACCGATCTGCCTCGGAAAACTGATAAAGGGCGAGTGCGGCATTTCCCGCGCCGACTAGCGCGTCCACGTTTGTGGGAGCGAAACGCAAGACCGCCTGGTACTCAGTGAGCGCGCTCGGATTGTCTCCAGCGTGCGCGAGATAACCGGCAGCTGCAT
This sequence comes from Candidatus Acidiferrales bacterium, assembly GCA_050746865.1. Classification (GTDB taxonomy): domain Bacteria; phylum Acidobacteriota; class Terriglobia; order Acidiferrales; family UBA7541; genus Palsa-295. The sequence continues at coordinate 6,773 of JBOGMU010000258.1, read as the reverse complement.
CGAGAACGTCCGGATCCGCGGGATTGTCAGCCGCAAGAGAGAGAGCTTCGGCGCGCCCCTGGTCCCGTCGATTGTGGTTGAGTAGAAATTCAATCAGTTCTCTACGCGTAGCGATACGATTTTTGTGGGAATCGCTCGGCCATTGACCGAACGCTGCGTCATGATAAAAATTGACCGCGGCGGTGATGTCTCCGCGTCCGGCTGAAATGCGGGCGAGTTGCAGATCGATCATGGAATTTTCGGGATCTGACGTACGAAGCGTAAACAGATAATTCTCGGCTTCGTCTACCTGGCCCTGAGCGGCAAGCGCCTCGGCCAACTCGAGCTGCACTCCACTGTCCTCGGGCGCATAGAGCAGAGAATTGCGGAAATCCTCGATTGCCACCTCGGCGTGACCCGTTTGAAGATTTGCGTTGCCCGCGTCTTCCCACGCGGCGGCGATGCTGGCTTGCTTTTCGTGAAAAAGGCGAACAAAGACCCCAGTCGTCGTAAACAACGGAATCAGCAACAAAGCAGAAAGCGAAAGGAACACTGTTCGGGAACGACTCCACGCGATAAAGCCGGAAGGGAAACACCGAGGGCACGGCTCACCTGGAGCCGGCAAAGGCCTTCCGCAATTTCGGCAAGTCGATCCCGGGCTCTCTTCGGACGCTGGTGCAGGGCTTGTTGTGGTGTTAACGGACATCTTCCCCATTTAGTATTGTAATGCAGATGGTGCACGAGACGACGGATTGTCGTGAAATTTGAAATAATTTCGCGCAGTTCTGGAACATTTGTGGTGGATGGTGTGGTATGGTGCGCGCCGAAATCGTACACGTAGAATGCGTAAACGCGTTCGTATAGTCTCAACCGTGGAGCTCGTTTAGCGAAAGAACAGACGTGAGCCGTCAGAAGGCGCCGCGCGTACATCCGCAGATATCCCTTTGGAAGCCGGCAGGATTGAAGCCGTGGCGGCTCGCGCGCTCGGTTGCAACCGAGATTCAGGCAAAGCATCTCTTAGGGCGAGCTTCTGAGCTGGCGTTCGACTTCTTGTTCGCTCTTTTTCCTCTGATCTTATTCGTGATGAATCTATTCGGCCTGTTTGCGTCGCGCAGACAAGAGCTTCAGCGCGATTTCCTCTCCTACTTTGCCGACTTTTTGCCGAGAGCGGCGTTCGAGCTTTTGAAAAACACGACTCTTGAGCTAAAAACAAGCGCGGGCGGCGCACAACTGACGGTCGGAATCGTACTGGCGCTGTGGTTCGCCTCGAGCTGAGTGAGTTCGATCATTTCGGCGCTGAACCTGACGCACGGCGTGACCGAAAGGCGCTCGTGGGTGAAGGTGCGGACCGTGGCGTTGCGCTGACTTTGGCTCTCTCGATCCGGTTGTTTGCCGCGCTGGTTTTGGTTTTGGCGAGCGGTCACTTTCTAGGCTTGATTGCGGCCCGGCTCGGCATTCAACCGGCCGTGCTCAAACTCTGGAAAATTGCACAGTGGCCTTCGGCGATTGTGTTTGTACTGATTGGCTTTTCTCTGATTTATTTCTTCGGGCCGGATTTGCGCGAGAGGCGGTGGCGCTGGATCACGCCGGGATCGGCATTTGGGACATTGCTGTGGCTGCTTGTGTCTGTCGGATTTCGGGTGTACCTGCACTTTTACAATAGCTATAGTCACGCGTACGGGTCGCTTGGAGCTGTGATGATTTTGCTGGCTTGGCTTTATATCGGTGGGTTAGCGCTGTTAATCGGCGGAGAGATCGACGCGCAAGCGGGAGCGTGCGATTACAGGAATAGGTGCGCAATCCGCAAGGGGCTAGGTCGGCATGCGAAGCGAGAAATAAACGGCAAGGAATCCAAAGATTGCGTCAGCCGACCAGCCGGCGAGCACCGCAGGCAAAAGCCCGGCCGTGCCCATTGATTCGAGCAGGGCCGACGCGGCCCAGTAGAAAATGCTGATGCCGACGGCGACGGCAAGCCCGCTCACCGCGCCGCGAGTTCCTACTAACAAAGCAAATGGAGCACCGAGCAAAACGACGATTGCCGCAATCAATGGGTACGAGAATTTTTCATACCATTGCACGCGCAATCGGGACGTGTCGAATCCCGCTTGGCTTAACTTATTAATGTAGGTGCTTAGTTCGCGCCAGTTCATTTGGTCAGACGTGCTGATCTTCTGCTCGAAATAACTCGGCGGCTCAGTGAGTTCCGCCAGTGACGTAGCCTTGAATTTGCTGTAATCCACGACTTTGCCATCGGAAAAATCACGAATCCAGCCTGCCGTCAGCACCCATGCGTTCTGCACAGGGTCCCATGTGGCGCGTTCGGCATAGACGCGGCGGCGAACCGAAAACGTCTTCGGGTCGAGCTCGATCACCGTCAAATCGCCGAGGAGCTTTAGGTTCGGATCGTAAAGCCCGTAATTAAGAATCTTCGAATTCTGGCCGAAGATCCATTGCTGCCCCGGCTGACGATACGTTTGCGGCGGCCGCCCTTTAATTTCGCTCCGCAGCGCATTTTGCTGCGTATTCGCGTAAGGGAGATATGTCTCGCTTAAGAGGAACATTCCACCCGAGACGAGGCATCCTGCAAGTCCGAGAGGCAGAATCAGGCGATAGAGACTGATACCGCTGGCTTTGAAAGCGACCACTTCATTGTTCTTTGCAAGAATCGCCAAGGTGATCAGCGTCGCCACGAGTGCGGCAAGCGGTGCAAGCTGATACACCATATACGGAACCAGATAGCGGAAGTAGTCGACAACCACAAACGCCGAAATGTGGTTTTTTGAGATGTCCGCGAGAAGATCGAAAAGCGTGAACGCGTCGGAAATAAGTACGAACCCTGCCAGTAGACCCAGGAAATAATAAAAGAAACGCTGGAGAAGGTATGTATCGACCAGGAGAGGAAATCCGATCGCGTTATTGATCCGAGTCGTGCGGCGGGCGACGTAGCCTCCGTTGGGCACCACGGTAAGACCAGCAGAGCCGTTCCCTGAACTCGTTGCGGCTTGCGCCCTGGCGCGAACCGCGGTGGCGCGGCGTCTGCGTAACTTGAACCATTGCGTTTCCAGCCATTCGGCGATTTTGCTGGGCTTGCGAACGGTTTCGATGCGCTTCAAAAAGACAAGTCCGAATACAGCCGTGGCGATATTCGCAGCCCAGACGCCTAAAAATGGCGAGATGCGGCCCTGTTTTGCCATTTCGTAGCCGTAAACGTAAATCAGGTAGTAGCAGCCGATGAGCGTGATCGTGAGAATTAAGCCGGCAGCGCGTCCTCCGCGGCGGGGACGAACGCCAATCGGAATACCGAGCAGCGCAAAAACCAGCGCCGCGCAGGGAAATGCGATGCGACGCTGAAATTCGACGCGAGCTTCGAGCCAGTCCGGGCCGGTATCATTTAGGAGCGCGCTGGTTGTCTCTTCGCGTGGCCGAGGAGCCACTGTCCGCGTGGAAATGGCGTTCGAAAGATCGATGGAGAGATCGCTCGCACTGAAATCGGTGACGTCATAATTCGCAGCATGGCGCGCGTCGTAGTGATCCGTTCTTCCGGGGCCTAGATGGAGTTGAATCTCATTCGGGCCAGGGCCTTCGAGGATCTGCGCATATTGCGCCACGGTAATGTAAGGAGGGTTTGCGGCTGTATTGGGATTATCCGCATTCGCAAGGAAGACGCCGTTCCAGCGCGCGGCTCCGTTAACCACTTCTTGTACGTATAATACGAAGCGCGGAAAGCGCTCATCGAAAACGCGAGGCTGAATGGCATAAGGCGCTTGCGATGCGATCACGCGCGCCTCCAGGCGAATGAATTCGCGCGAAGCTAATGGGCTGAGCCAGAAAGTCATGATCGCGGTGATCGCGGCGGCCGCCAGCGCGACGAATCCGATGGGCCGAAGCAGGCGGCGCAGGCTGATGCCGCAGGAGTGCAGCGCGACGATTTCGCTATCCGCCGACATCCGGCCGAGCCCGATGAGCACGCCCACTAAAACCGACATCGGCACGGTGAAGATGAATACCGGAGCCAGTGTGCACAGCACGAGAAGCAAGATCGTACCGAGGCCGCCGGAGTGGCGGACGATCACGCCCATCAGATCGACGAGCAGAGGCACGTACAGAACCGAAGTGAAGACGAGCAGTCCGAGCAGGGAATGCGTGACGACTTCGCGGCCGATGTATTTGTCGAGCAGGCGCATGGAGGCGGATACGAGTTTAACATTGCACGCGCCGCCGCAAGGCACGGGGCGCTGAGGAAGTGAGCCCAGTCTGTGCTGGGCATTTTGCAGGGAAGAGAGAGGACCGATTGAGCCGGGTTCACCTGACCATCCTTTGGCACATGCACCAGCCGCAATATAAGGACCCCGTTACGGGCGAGTACCGGCTGCCGTGGACGCGTCTGCACGCACTAAAGGACTACTGGGGAATGGTGAAGATGATGGAAGAGTTCCCCAAGGTGCACGCGACGTTTAACTTCGTTCCATTACTGGCAGAACAGATTGAGGAGTACGCGAGCGGGCGGTTCAAAGAGCCCTGGTTCGAGACTGCGTTCGCCGATGCAGGCTCGTTGACGCTCGAACAACGAAAAGCGGCGCTTGAACGCGGGTTTCAGGTGAACGATCTCTTCCTGCAGCGATGGCCGCGTTTTGGCGAATTGCGTTCACGGCTGCATTCGAGCGGCATGGAGGCGTGCGCCGGGCATTGGAGCGCCGGCGATTGGCGCGATTTGCAGGTGCTTTCGCAGTTGGCGTGGATGGACGAGGAGTATCTGCAAAAAGATCCGGCAGTACGCGGGCTGTCGGATAAAGGAAGCGGCTTCACTGAGGACGACAAAACGATTCTCCTCGATAAGCAGCACGAATTGCTCGCGGCGGTGCTGCCGGAATACCGGCTTGCTGCGGCGCGGGGCCAGATAGAGATTTCCACGACTCCTTATTACCACCCGATTCTTCCGCTTTTGTGCGATAGCGATATCGCGTCGGTGGCGAATCCGCATACGCCCAGGCCTGCTCCAGCTTTTCGATATCCAGAGGACGCGCGCGAACAACTGGCGAGGGCCGTCGCGTATCACGAACGAGTATTCGGGCAAAAGCCCGCCGGCCTGTGGCCTTCAGAAGGATCCGTTTCAGATCAGGCGCTGGAAATCGCGATGGACCTCGGTTTCAAGTGGTTTGCGACGGACGAAGGCGTCCTCGGACGCACGAAGAGCATCGGCTTCTGGCGCGACGCGAGCGGCTATCCGGAAAACGGTGCGGAGTTATATACGCCGTGGCGCCTGCGGCGAAATGGCCGAGAGATGACTGGATTCTTCCGCGACCACTACATTTCCGATCTTGCGGGCTTTGTCTACAGCCGAATGGGCGCGCATGCCGCTGCGGAGGACCTGCATCGGAGAATCCGTTCGATCGGCGAGCGTGAGCCGAAGGGCCGCACAGCCACAGTGAGCGTGATCCTCGATGGGGAAAACGCCTGGGAATACTATCCGGAGAACGGCCGCGAGTTTTTGCGCGAATTTTACCGGCGTATTGAGAAGGATCCGGAGATTTCCGCCTACACGATGAGCGAAGCGATGGAAGCTGCACCCGATCAGCCGCTGCTGGACGGGATTTTTCCGGCCTCGTGGATCAATGCGAATTTTGACGTATGGATCGGCCATGGCGAAGACGTGCGTGCATGGGACCTCTTGCGTGACGCGCGCGACGCCTACCAGCGTGCAGTGGAGCGCGCGGGACTCAAAGGCAATCCAGCGGTGCTTGCGCGAAGAGCAGTTGCGCATGGCGGCAAAGGAAGCGCCGACGCGAAGCAAACTTCGACCCAAGGCGATGCAAGCGCAGCCGACTCCGTGGTTACGCAATTGACGCGCGCCTTCGAGTCCGTGCTAGCGGCCGAGGGCAGCGACTGGTGCTGGTGGTATGGCCCAGAACACGGTTCTCAAAACGATGCGGATTTCGACGTCCTATATCGCAAGCACTTGAGCGAAGTTTATCGCGCGCTCGGCGAACCGGCGCCGGACGCGCTGGCGCGCCCTATAAAGAAAGCGCCGGAGCGAGGCCAGAATATTCCGCCGCAAGCGTTTCTCGACGTGCAAATCAGCGGAAGCGAAAGCAGTTACTTCGAATGGCTGGGCGCCGGTATCTACACTACCTCACGGCAGGGTGGTGCGATGCACGGACGCCTGTACGTGCTGGCGGAATTTCTCTATGGCTTCAGCAAAGACAGGCTATTTCTGCGCGTCGATCCGTTTTCGGAAGCTGTGGAGAGCATGCGGGAGTTTCAGCTGCGCGTCACGATCTGGGGGTCGCAAGAGAATAGAATCACGCTCCGCGTCGACAATCGGAAGCTCACCGGCGTGATCGTCGAGCGCGCGGGCACATGCTTGCTGGACACAAAACAAATTGTGGAAGCCGCTTACGACAAGATCATGGAAGTAAGCGTAGCCAAGTCAATGTTTGATTTGCCTGGCAGAAGAGAACTGCTGCTGAGTGTCGCGCTCTGGAGCGGCGGACTTCCTGTGGATGTGCTGCCTGTAGAGGGAATGCTTACCATCGCGCTTGGCGAAGAGAATTTCGCCTGGGGATGAGCGCGAATTACCGAACACTTTCGCCCGGCCAGGATGCGCCGGCCGCTTGCCGAATTCGATCGGCGAAATCCTCGCGGAAGCCGAACGTCACTGGGCCTTCGCGCCCAATCCGAAATTGTATGACATTCCAGAACAGAACTTTCTTGCGCGAGATCGAAATTTCGTTCCACGGAATAAAAAGCGGCGGATGCCCGATGAGAAACGGCGGCAGCATAGCCATATATAGCCC
>JBOGMU010000257.1:0-28586 GCA_050746865.1 Candidatus Acidiferrales bacterium | reverse complement strand
ATCAACGTCTGTTGCTGATCTTGCAGTTTCTGCGCAGCCGATTCGACCGGCGGTTGTGGCGCGGGAGCTGGAGCAACGGCGGGCGCATTGCTTACCGATGGACTCGAACTTGTCGCGCTTGTGCTTGCGGTGCTGCTCGGCGCAGTGGCCGAAGGCTGCGAAACCTTGTAAATCGTGATCCCGAGCACGCCGGCCAGCACAATGCCGCCAATCGCTAGCGGAATCGGCTGCTTCCAAATCGGTGCAGCCACCGTGGCCGGCTCCATCGGCTCGACGCGCACTTGCGAGACAACCGCCTGCGCGTTTTTCTTCGGTTTCGGCGTAACTTCTACCGCTTCGGAAACCGCCACCTTGCCTTTGACGGGCTGCGCAACCGGTGCGCTTGGCTTCCCGATAGGCCGCTCAATCGCCGGCGCAGACGCGCCCGAAGCGATCATAGTCGCCGAAGCCGACGGCATCGGCTGTAACTCCGCTGGCGATGAAGGAACGCCTTGGATCATGGTCGCGGACTGGTAAGCGTAATCGGGCGTTGGCGTGCCGGAGCCTTGCGGCCAATCCGCTGCAGGCGAGGAAGGAGTCGAACGCGATGTGCCCTTATCCTCTTTCGCAGGCGAAGGCGCGGCCGATTTCTTTTCGGCTGCCATTTTCTCGACCGCTTTTTTCTCCGCCGGTTTTTTCTCCGGCGCTGCGGCCTTCTTCTCCGCCGCTTCCTTCTTTTTGCGCTCCTGCTCTTGGGCCAGTTCGCGTTGGCGCTGTTGCTCGGCTTCACGCTCGCGCTTCTGCTTTTCTTGTGTGTCGCGGATATCGCGCAACGCCTGCTGCACGCGCGGATCGGCCGAATCCAGAATCTGCGTGGCCATCGCCTGATCGAGCACGCGCGTCGCCTCGGCGAAATTCCCGGCGCTCACAAACGTTTGGGCAGCCTCGAACTTTTTGTCCTGGTCCTTCTTCTTTTCGCGTTGCGTCAGCTCCATTTCCGCAGCATGGAGCAGTTGCGTGACGTCCGTGTCCGCACCAAGCGTCATCACGGTCTGTCGCGCCAGGTCGATCGCGTCCGTCAGTTCGTCGCGATTGATGCGGCCCTTGATTTCTCGAATCCGCTTCTCGAGAATGTCCTGCTTCTCTTTTTCCTTCTGCGAAGCCTGGGCTTTCTCAAGCAGGATCTTCAGATCAACGTTTCCCGGCGCTTCGGTGAGAGCTTTTTCGGCCGCTTTCACGGCTTGCGCGAACGACCCCGCGTCAAACAGCCCTTGCACTTGCTTCAGCCGCTCATCCTGCGCGCGCTTCTGCTCCGCGCGCTGCATCTCTCCGCGAACGAACTTCACCAGTTCGAGCAGCTCGAATTCCTGCGGGAACTCCTTCAGTAGTTGTTCGCCGCGCTTAAGTGCCTCGTCCCATTGCGACTCGCTCACTTTCGTCCGCAGAGTCGAAAGCTCGCTTTCAAAGCGTTGCCGCTTCGCGTTGGCCTGCTGCTCTTGCTGGATCAGCGTGGTGAGGTGCCGTACGGCTGCATCGCCCGGATACGCATTGCGCAGCGATTCAAGTGAAGCCAGCGCGTCGTTATAACGCTGCGCCGCCAGCAGGTTGCGAGCCTCCGCCAGAAGCTCCTGCTTTTCCTGCTCCGCCTGATCGTGCCGTACGGTGATCAGCAGTTCGCCGATCTCAGCTTCGGCTGGAAACTCTTTCTGCAAGGCCGTGAGTATCTCCACCGCCTGCAAGTGTTTCTGCTGCGACCAAAATGCGCGCCCCTGCTGCAAACCTTCCGTGATTTTCCTGCGCTTCTCACGTCGCGCGGTTTCATCGCGAATCTGCCGCTTCAACGACTGCGCCTGCTGGTTCGCGCCATCGAGCGCAAGCACGTCGTCGAGCCACTGATCCGCTTCGGCTAGCCCGCCCTCGGCGATTCGCAGCTTCGCGCCCTGTAATTTTTCTTGAATCGTCTTGACGCGATCGATCGACGCCTTTACCCGCGCCGCAAGGTCTTTCGCCGGCTCGTATTTCGTGTCGATCCGAACCGCCACTTCCGCTTCGATCTTCGCCTCTTCGAGGCGTCCTGCCTCGAACAGTGCCTGCGCCTTCGCCACTTGCTCTTTCGCCCGCGCCTCGGTCTGCACGCGCCGGATTTCGGCGCCCACGCGGTCCAGCAGCGTCTTCGCCTCAGCATTCGAGCTATCCAGGTGCAGCGCTTCGCGAAGCAGGCTCTGGGCCTTCTGCAAATCGTTGTTTTGGATCAGCTGCTGACTCTGAGCTACGAGTTCGCCGAGCCGGTCTTTTTGCAGGCGCTTGTAAAGGGGGTCCAGCTCAAGAAGCACGTCCTCCATCGTCTGCAAACGCAGCGGCGCTTCCTTCTCGAGCATCCTCCCAACCGCTTCTTCTAACTCCGCCGGACAACCAGGCGCCACCTCGTGCAAGGGCTTCGGCTGTTGCGAAATAATCGCCCACATCAGCGCCGCCGGATTGTCGCCAAGGAACGGCCGCTGGTACGCCACTAATTCGTAGAGCATCACGCCCAGCGCCCAAATATCCGCCTGCGCGTCGGCGCGTTCGCCGCGCAGCAATTGTGGAGACATATACGCCGGCGTGCCGATCATTAGGCCGGTCTGCGTCCTCGAGGTATCCACCAGCCGAGCGATGCCGAAGTCCACGACCTTTACCGTGCCGTCCTTCGTCAACATGATGTTGCCTGGCTTGATGTCTCGGTGAATCACACCGTGCTTGTGCGCGTAGTCGAGGGCGCTGCAAATCTGCGCCATGAACCCGATCTTCTTCGAAAGAGGCAGTTGGTCCCGGCGCGAGACGATTTTTTCCAGGCTATCGCCCTCCAGGAACTCCATGGCGATGAAAGGAATATCGCCTTCTTTGCCCAGTTCGAAGATTGTGACGATGTTGGGATGCTGCAGCGCGCCCGCTGACCGGGCTTCCTGGTAAAAGCGTTCGAGGAGTTCGGGCTTGCCGGCAAGGCCGCCGGTGATGGTCTTCAGCGCCACCAATCGGCCGATGAGCGGATCGCGGGCTTTGTACACAATGCCCATGGCCCCCTGGCCAATCTCAGCGACGATCTCGTATTTGCCGATGTTTTTCAGCAAGCGTTTCTCTGCTGGGACAGAGCTCTACCCCACACTAGTCCGGCCAAATAAGTGCACCAAAGCTGCCATTTCGTACCCTAATTTGACCATATAAGGACGTTTTACAGCGCCGAAACGGCCTCTTTTGGTGTCTTCAACCACACCCCGCACCACTCGACGCACTGAAAACAATGACCTTAAGCTTAAATTGCCGCCGCCCAAGCCCCTCGTCCGCCCCCGCTAAATATCCTCAATCTCCTTTCCTGTCAATGCTTAATGCCGCGCTCAAGTCGTTCAATCGGAATGCGCGCGCGAGGCTTCACAGGTTAGCCCCACCGCTAAACGGGAAGCCTCATGGAAGAAAGTGGCAAAGCCGTTCACTCGCTCGGCAGCGAGGGAAAGGCAATCAATTGACGGAAGTTACTTGTTCCAAACGAATTTTCCTGATAACAATTGTGCCCCACGGAGGTGTTCGCGCCCCGCTATTGGTGCGCACCTTCAGGAGGCCCAGCACCCGGGCCGCGACTTTCCATACGACACACTACGACGGAGTCTGAGGGAATCGAGTGCGGATCGATTACGGGGCGCGTACAGACGTGGGATGTGTGCGCGAGCTCAATGAGGACAATCTGCGAGTTGTCCCGGAGCTGAGCCTCTTCATTCTCTCGGACGGAATCGGTGGTGCCGCGCACGGCGAAATCGCCAGCGAACTCGCTGTTACTACCATCGAAGAGCACTGCCGCAAGGCTACAAGCGATCCCTCTCTGCCTTATGAAGGAGAGTTTCGTCCCGACCTAAGCGAGCGAACGAATCGCCTCGCGAGCGCGCTCCGCCTTGCAAACCAAGCGATCTATCAGGCGGCGTCGTCAAATTCGGATATGCGTGGCATGGGCGCAACGATCGTTGCAGTCTGGCTCGATGGGGAACGGTTGAGCCTCGCTCACGTCGGCGATAGCCGTGCTTACCGTCTCCGTCAACAGGCGCTGGAGCAACTGACGCGCGATCATTCGCTCGTCGCCGAACAGGTCCGCCTCGGAATTTTGACTCCCGAGCAAGCCGAGCATAGCGAGTACCAGACGATGCTGATACGCGCTCTCGGCGCCTCCGAAGCTGTGGAAGTAGACGTCGACGAACACCTGATGCTCCAAGGCGACTCCTACCTGCTTTGCTCGGATGGCCTTTCGCGCATGGTCCCGGACGAGCAAATCGCCGATGCCATCCGATCGACACCTAAATCGCAAAAAGCCGCCGATCATTTGATCGATTTGGCCAAGCAAGCGGGCGGACTCGACAACGTCACCGCGATACTCGTGAGCTGCCAACCGAAGCCGCGACGCCTCTTCGGCTTCTTCCGCCGCGATAGTTGACGTTTCGTTTAGGAGCGATTCTAGCCACTCGCCGCCTGATACCAACCAGTACTCTCTCTGCTTGCCAAAATTCCTAAGAGTTACAGCCATGCTGGCAACCACTTCTCCGCGCCCCAATTCAAATATTACATTCCGGCATTTAGCGGAATCGTAATTACTTGGATCGCGCCTTAAGGCGCAGAAGGACAAAGCAATGAAAGCGAACTGGATTCTCTGTCTCGCGGCCGGATTGATCGGCGGAGTTGTTTCACACTATGCCTGGGTTCAGCCTGTGGAAGCGCAGGTCTTCACGCGAGCTCCGCGAGAGGTGCGCGCTCAGAGCTTTGTGCTGGAAAATGCACAAGGCCAGACGGAAGCTACTATTGTTACGCGACGGTACCGGGGCAACGATCTTGTCGAGATCGTTGGTAAAGACGGCCGCGTTCTATGGAGTATCGGCGGCCCGTTCGCGCACCCACTCGCAATGAAATAGATTCCGCGGTGAAGACTTCATCGCGGCCGCCTTCAAGGCGCTCGCGGTGGGTGCTTTTGCCGTTCCATTGATCGAACGTTTCTAATTTCCGCAGAGCTGTGGCCAAATCCAACGGCCGCGAGATTCCCTTTTGCGTGTGGCGCGTTACTTAGTCTCATCGCGGTCAACGCGGACGTTATCCTTCATAAATGTGCATAGTCTTCTCGATCGCTATGGCAATTCCGAAATGCAATTCTTGAACAGCCACTAAGGGTTCGCAGCGAACGATACGTCCCAGCCCCGAGATGAGGTCCTCTTCGCTGCAGGTAGGCTGGTGTAGAAACAGCACTGAAAAATTCAGCTTTGTTCCAACCGTGTGTTCGGTCTGGCTGACGAAAAAGACTCCGTGCATCGAAATGTCGCGGGTGCGTGCGAATTCCGTTCCCGAGCCGCGCTTTTCACATTCCGGCCAGAGTTCCATGCGCATCGCGACGGCGTATCGGTTTGCAGAACGCCGCTCACCGGGCTCGGACCGCTGCTTCTGACTCGTCTCCACGGCTTAAGCTCTTTCGCTTGCCGCATCCGGCAATGCCGGCCTGGGGGGCCGGCTTCTCACCATTGACAGTTGGAATCCGCAGCCTCTTTGAAAAAACGCGGCCTGCGTGTGTATCCACAATTTGCAGCACGTCGGGTTGAAGGCAACTTCAGCAACTGTGCCTAACACGTTTACTGTTGTGAGGGAACATGGTTCCCGGAATTCGGATGCGGGTAGGAGTTGTGGTGCGCCGTTCCGATTGGAAAAAAGCGAGAATGCCCAGCACCACAATCGCGAAAAAGCATATCACCTGCATTCGCCAAGGGAATTTCCATTCGTGTGGGGTTTCTACCATTATTAGCTAACTTTCCTATATTTATTTTTCACGCTGCGGACAGAAAAAGAAAATACCGTCAAGGCCGTACGCGCTGGCGCGAGATTTGCGCATTTCGACATGCGCAGAAATGGCTCTATACTGCGCGTTAGAACCTGTGTCGCAAACCGGGTTTTTGTATGCTGAAGCGCGGATTGGAAAGGTGTGACTTTGCGGCGGGAATTGGATAAGCGCGAAGCGGTGCTTTACGGGCAGATCGTACTTGCGGCTTATCAGATGTACGCGAAGCCGGGGGCGGATTCGCTGCGGCCGGAGCCCGTGGGGATTCCGGCGGGATACGAATTGAGCGCATGGATTCAGATGTCGGATTTCGTGCTGAATGCAGAGGAGCTGAGATTTTACGGAATTGTGTTGCACGAGGCGGCCAATCCGGATTCACGTATCGTGGCGATTCGGGGAACGGAGGGATTGGTCGAGTGGCTGGATGACGCGGCGGCGATTCCCGTGCCGTTCAGGCAGGTGCCGTTGGCGGGACGAGTGGCGTGCGGGTTCGACAAGATCTACAGCACGATGAAAGTGGTGAAGCGCCCGCTGGCGGCGATATCTGCGGCCTCACGGCCAAATGCAGAACAGGGAGAGGCGGAGACGTTCACCGGATCATTTGCGGATCAGCTTGAGCAACTGGCGATTAGCCGTGAACGCGAGCGTGGCGAGAGAATGCCGTTCACAGAGGGCAGAACGCGCATTCGGAGGCCGACGATCGTTACGGGCCACAGCTTAGGCGCGGCGCTCGGGACGCTATTCGTGATGGAGAACAGCTCCAAGGGGAAATTCGATATCACGACGTTGTGCACGTTTGCGTCGCCGCGCGTGGGGAATCTGGAGTTTGTACAGACGTTCAACAAACTGAGTATCGATTCGTGGAGAATCGCGAACACGCGAGACCTGGTTCCGAAGTTGCCACCAAAAATTCCTGTCGTCCTGGACTACGACCACGTGGATACTCCGTATACGTTCGATTCGAGCGCGTTCGCGAAGACGAGTCTTACGTGCTGCCATACGCTGGAGACGTATTTGCATTGGCTCGACAGCAATACGGCGCTGACGCCTTCGTGCGTCAAGTGACGGGCTGGCTGCAGGTGCTAAAGAGTCTATGTGGCGACCAGCCAAACCACGGCTTTCAGCGGCTGAAGCCGCGCCCATCTCAAAAATCCGAGTTGCCACACAGACACAAAACACTTCTCATTTGGCGGATTTCGGCGGGGCTCGAAAGCCCCACCGTTCTTGTCCTCAATGCGTGCCACTGACGACGCGCGTTATGGCTAAGCCGGCATTTACCAGCGGAAGCCGAACGTAACCGGAATGTACGAAATATCGCTGTCATGGCCCATGAACATCTGGTTGTAGCGAGCTTCGGCAAAGAAGCCGGCTTTTCCTTCGCCCATTGGGATATCGAAACCGAGACCCGCGTTGAAACCGGACCGATAGGTGCTGTTAGACGCTACGACAGCGTTCGTTCCGACGAGCGCGGGGAAGCAGCCGAAAAATCCGCTGCAGTAGATGGTTTGCACTGTCGCAGGATGGCTTACGTCGAAGTGGAAATGGTAGAGGCCATAACCCGCGGTGACATACGGCCGGAAATGACTCGCTTGCGGCGCAAGATGAATCACGGGATTAAACGTGAGCGACCATATGCCGATGCCGCCGTCCGGTTCGCCGAATTGCGAGAGGACCTGGTCGGTAAAGCGCGAATGATAGTAGGTGAAATCCAAATCCGTGGAGAACTCCGGGTTGATTGCGATACCGCCACGGACGTTAGCGTTCCAGCCGTAATTCAGGGACGAACCAGAACTGTAAACGGGGGAGCTGAATCCGGCGCCGACGCCGATCTCGGTGTGATCGAAACTCTGAGCGGAAGCGGAATAGGAGACGAAGAAAACAAAAATCGCCGCCGCCGCGAGCCGCGCGATTGTGCTGCGATGAAAAAATGCTCCTCTTTGCATGTTGCGAGTCCTCTCTGCATGAGTGTCTTTTGGTGAGTCTCGCCGTTCGAATTTTCGCGACCCACCTAAGAGAATTGTTACGAGATGCAGAGCAATACACGATCCGAGAAAGCCCTTAAGCGCTAAATGGAATTACGGGAGCATTTGCCGCGTTTGGCGTGCCGTCTTTACCCGATGCGAAACCGCTCGCCTTCGCCCGAGACGCGACAGCCGGGGTGAAGGTTGGCAAGGATTCAATTAAAAACTGGACTCGCACTGGAGGATAAACGCGATTCTCGGTGAGGGTTATTGGGTATACCGTGACATATTGTCACGCCGCACTATTGTCGTTATTGAGTGTCCAATTCGCCCAGCCCCGGGAGATCAAAATGAAAGCGACGGCAACAATCATTGGGCTTGCTATGCCCCTGCTCGTAGCGGGGTCATATAAGACATCTTATGCACAAGATCAGAACGCCCGCTATTCACTGGTTCAATACAACCAGGGAAGCCGCGGGTACGACCGTGGCGATCGTGATGACCGCAACGGCAGGGTGTTTCAACAGTTCACGGATCACGATCGCCGAGTGTTACAGGACTGGTATCGCGATCATGCGGACGAAATGGAGCCGCGCCGAGGCGACCAGTGGAGGGATGAAGACATTGAACGAGCGCTGCAGCGCGGAGGGCTCCTCGGTGAAGATGTGATGAGATGGGCACGGCCGCTTCCAGGGGAGCTTCGGGACAGAATGGACCCTATTCCCGACGACTGGCGCTACATGATGATCGGCTACAACGTGGTGATTCTCGAGCCCGACGGCGACGTCCGAGACGTCTACCATTTTGATCAATTTAGCGATCGCGACCGCCAGGAGATCCGGCAGTGGAACCAAAGCCATCCGAATGCGCTCAATCAATTTCTGCGCAATTTCGGTATGCAAGTTAACGACGGAGATCTGGACCAGAGGCTGCAGGTAGGCGACGTGGTCACTCCGGATTTGCAGCAGAGAGCGCGGCCTGCGCCCGATGATTTGGTGCAGCGGCTTACTCCCGTGCCACGGGGCTGGCAATACGTCGTGATCGGCGACCGTCTTTGCCTGGTGGATCGGGAGTGGCGAGTCCACGAGTCATTCCATTTCCAGCGCTAATGTGGCGAAAGAATCCGTCTGAGGGCAAACAGCCTCGATTCGCACCGACGACCGACGGTACGGATTGGAGCTGTTTTTCGACTAATTCCATACATTAGTAGCGCAAGAGAACAACAATTTGATGTAAGCTCTTTTCGGCGCGTCCTGCGCGCCGACCGCTGCGCCAGCGGCAACCCTCTTCGAAAAGAGGGGATCAAGAGAACGCAGCGGTATCCCGCTGCGACTCTTCCTTCACCTTCCGCAATGATGAAGCGCTTGCGGCGGGTCTAATCGATCCCACACAACCCGACAGCAGAACTCGCGCGTGCTCCTCTAGTTGCGCGCGAAGCTTGTAGGCATGCGAATGGAGGAAAGATGAAGAGATTGCTGAGTTTAATTGCAGTAGCGGCTTTTGCGCTTCTGGCGACGCCCGTCGTAGGCGCGCAGTCATTGACGGAGCTGATTCCGGGAACACAAGTGCGCCTGACGCTGGTGGACGGCCTGAGCACGGCGGTGGCGCATGACGGGGATCCGTTCACAGCGATTGTCTCGGAGCCCGTTTTTCAGAGAAACACGATCATTTTGCCGGCGGGGACGAAGATTCACGGCAGCATAAGCCATGTTTATCGGCCGCGATACTTCTCGATGTTTCGCGGCGGGGCTTCAATGAATGTGAATTTCACGTCGATAGAATTGGAGAGCCGGATTTTTCCGGTACGGATGAGCATCCTTGGGATTTACACGAGCACGACGGACGCGAGCAAGAAACGCAAGGACTTGAAAACGGTTGAGGGCGTGGTTGTGGAACCGAATCGCGACGTAAAAACGGTGGTCAGCGACGTGGCGCTTGGAACGGCGGGCGGTTCGCTGGTGGGCGTGGTGTTTAGCCGCGTGGTGCGGGGGACCATGCTGGGATTGATCGGCGGCGGAGCTTACGTGGTGGCGAAAAAGGGCAAAGACGTGGAGCTACCCGCGCAGACGGGGATGCTCGTGCGCGTGGATACGACCGTTTCGCTGCCGAGTTCGCTGGTGCATGGCGCTGCGGTGGGAGCAGAATGAGGACGTAGAGGACGCACAGGAGGTCGAGCAGATAGAGGAGAAAACCGTGTGCTGTTATTTGCCGCTCAGGCGAAGCAGGCAGGACCGGCGAAATGATAGCGCGTCGAAAGCCAAGAGAGATCGTTCGCCGCGCCTTTAAATGCGGGCGCGGCTCAGGATGACGAAATTTTGAATCTACATACTGGCGAGCTCAAGGATGAACTCGTATTTTTAGAAAGAGGATCATGCGACGGCGTTTGCGGCTGTGGCGCGCTTGTTGCTCCGTTTGAGAAAGCGGTAGAGGCTGGTGCGCCCGATGCCGAGCATGTGCGCGGCCTTGACGCGATTGCCGCTGCAGGCTTCGAGGACACGTTCGATATGGACGCGACGAATTTCGTCGAGAGGGACGGGGCGCCATTCGCCGGCGCCAAGCGGCAATGTGTGGCGCGGTTTTTGGATGTGCTGCGGCAAATCGGCCAAGTCGATGAAATCGGCGCCGGCGGTGATGGCCGCGCTCGAGATTACATTTTCCAGCTCGCGGACGTTCCCGGGCCACTCGTGCTGAACTAATGCAATTTGTGCGCGGCGCGTGAGCCCGCGTAACGGCTTGCTGTAAGCCTCCGCATATTTCTTCAAGAAATGCTGGACCAGAACGGGAATATCTTCAGTGCGTTCGCTTAATCCCGGCACGCGAATTTCGATGCTGCTCAAACGATAGAAAAGATCTTCGCGGAAACGGCCTGCGAGGACTTCAGAGCGGAGATTGCGGTTCGTTGCCGCGACGAGGCGAATATCCACCTTTTTAACTTCGGGTGAGCCGACGCACTGGATTTCGCGATTTTGGATCACGCGCAGAAGTTTGGCCTGCATAGGCAGCGACGTCTCGCCGACTTCGTCGAGAAAAACCGTGCCGCCATTGGCGTATTCGAAGAGGCCGGGGCGAGTGTCCGTGGCGCCGGTGAACGCGCCGCGCATATGGCCGAAGAGCTGGCTTTCGAGCAAAGTATCGACCAGGGCGGAGCAATTGCAGACGGCAAAGCGGGCCTGCGCGACCGGGCTGAGATCGTGAACGGCGCGGGCGACAAGCTCTTTGCCAGCGCCGGTGGGACCGGTGATCAGCACGTTTGTGTAATGCCGCGCTATTTTGCGGGCCATTTCGAATACTTCGATCATGGCGGGGCTATTGCCGACGATTCCCTTGTAGTGGAGATTCTGAAAGAGCCGTTCCTCGAGATGCTGGATTTCGGAGCGGCGAGCGAAATTGTCCGCGAGCTCATCGAGGCTTTTTTCGAGACGCGGAAAATCAACCGGCTTGCAGAGATAGTCGTATGCGCCGAGCTTCACGGCTGCAATGGCCGATTCGACGGAATAAAAACCGGTGAGAAGAATGACGTAGATGCCGGGATCGAGACGCAGAGCCTGCTCGAGGAACGCCATGCCGTCGATCTTCGGCATTTTTAAATCGGCGAGAACCACGCGGCACGTGCCCATGCGAACCTGCTGGAGCGCTTCTTCAGGATCCGTGGTGCCGGAAGCGACGAAACCAGCCTTTTCGAGACGGTGGGAAGTGATTTCGACGTGGTCTGGATCGTCATCGAGCACGCAAATGGAAAGATTGTTTCGCGCGATGCCGGTGACCAGTCCGCTGCTTTCTGGGCTCATGAAGAGGTAGAGGCAAGACCTGTGCCATACGCGCACATGCGGCGGGAGTGTTGCGATGCCAGGTGGGTAGAGCCTTATAGCGGAGAAGGCAGCCTAAATGGGTGCGTTTGCGCGAGTTAGCGACTGACGATTGGTGCGGCAAAAATGTTGAAAGGTCGCCGTGTGTAGCGTGGCTGCGGACCGAAGATTCATTTGGTGCCGGATTAGAACTGCCGTTTCGAAATGGAACGGCCAAATGGCCAATGGTGGGTGTTAATATGGCGGGTCTTTATGAATCTCCCTGCGGAAAAACAGGATTCGCGGCAGATGAAGGAGATGTTCGGCGCGATCGCGCCGCGTTACGATTTTGTGACGCGCATTTTCTCCTACGGAATGGACGGCAAATGGAAGCGCGCGGGCGTGAAAGAGAGCGCGTTGCCGGAAAGCGCCGTGGTGCTTGATCTGGCGGCGGGAACCGGCGATTTTTCGAAGCTGGTGCTGGAGCGATTGCCTCGCGCACGCGCGGTCGCGGTGGATTTGACAGAGCCGATGTTGCGGGTGGCGCGCGAGAATGGGGTTCACGAAGCCGTCTGCGGAGATGCGGGCGCGCTGCCTTTCGCGGACGCGTCATTTGATTGCGTTTTCGTGGGTTACGGGCTGCGAAATTTTCCAAATCTGAGAGCGGCGCTGCGCGAGATCGAACGCGTGACACGGCCCGGCGGGCGAATGGTGAGTCTAGATTTTTTTCTGCCTAGCAACGCTATTTTCCGTAGGGCTTATCTGGCGTATCTCTTTATGCAGGGCGCGTTGTGGGGACTTTTATTGCACGGGCGTGCTCGCACGTATACCTATATTCCCGATTCGCTACGCAGTTTTCTTTCGATTGAGAAGTTCTCCACGATGCTCGAACAGAGCGGCTACGAACGGATCAGGGCGCGGTCTTTCATTCTGGGCGGCATCGGGTTGCATTCCGCCGTGAAACGCGTAACGCGGCCGGAAAGTAATTTGGCAAACCCGTGAACAACTGCATGAGCAGCGGGCGCCACCGGCAGAAGCCCAATAATACTGAACGCAGTGTCGCCGGTTGGCACGGCCGCGTGCTCTTTTCCTCTCCGCACCTCGACGTCAACCAATCAGATTAGTGCGCCTGCAGCAGATCAGCGGCCAAGCGAAAGCGTCCAAATGTCAAAGACGCCAGTTGGTGATGGGCGGTTTGCATTACCTTCGGGCAGTCCGATTTTGCCATCAACGACGATGGGGCTATTCCAGTGGCCCGAGCCGCATTCCAAGTGGGCGATTTGAGTCCCTTTTTCGCCGTCGTAGATGCGCAATCCGCCTTGCGGATCGTAGACATACACGAGGCCGTTAGCGACGACTGGACTTGTGCCGCCATTCGAGTTTTTCCAAACCTGCACGAGCTTGCCGCCGGGGAAATTCCAGGCTTCAGTGCCGCCACCATCCGCGACGATCAGCCACGTCTGTCCGTTGTGTTTCCACACCGCTCCGGCGGTGAACATCTTTGCGCCCGAAGGGGTGGGCACTGATTGGAGTTCGCCTCCGGCATGGGGAGACGTGCCGGCCATCTGCTTGACGCTGAGGATACGAATAAGATCGTCCTTGCCGCCCTGGGCAAGGACCTGATCGCCAATAATAATGGGTGACGTCGAGCCAACGTCCAGGTCGCGCTGATCGAGTTCGGCATTATTTTCCGGTGTGAAGTTGCCGAGCATTTGAGTGGCGTCAGGATTCAGCTCGATAGTTGCATCGCCCCAGTTGGTCTTGCCGTCGTAGGTGCCGTTGCCTGTCGCAATGAAAATATTGCCTGTATTCGGGTCGATGGTGGCTCCGGAGCGTCCCCAGATGGCTGAACGCTGGCCGGAGCAAGAGCTTGGCTCGATCAGGCCGCTGCGATCGCTGCAGAGAGAATTCCAGACGTGCAGGAGCTTGCCGGATTGGGCGTCAAGAATAGCGACGTGGCCTTGATAGGGAGGACGGTCGCCAATATAGCCGCCGGTGACGGCGATGATGTGGCCGCGGAAAATCTTGAGAGGCGAGTCCATCTTTTCGCGCGAGGGCAGCAATGTGACGGGAGTAGTCCAGAGAGCGTGTCCATCTGAAACCGCGAGCTTTTGCACCGTACCATCGGGCGCAGCGGCATAAATGTATTGGCGATCCGGATCGGCAACAGGGGTGCTGTTGGTGATTTGGCGTGTATTGTTCCACGAATCGAATTTCTGCGGCGTGTATTCCCACAGGACCTTGCCCTGATCGGCGTCGATGGCGATGGTTTTGCCGTACGTGGTGGTGACGAAGAAGACATCGTGAGTGGCGCCTTTTACGGTGACGCCGTGGAGGTAAATGGCCGAAGCATCGACTATGCCGTCGAGTGTCACCTCATGGCGCGTCATTGAAGCAACATTAGCTGCGGTGATGCCGGTGTTGAAACTGGGGGCGCTTGTGCTTTGCACGTCAGAGCCGAATTCGGGCCAATCATTGGCCGATCGCTGCGCCGCATCGACAGTAAACGCCACGGCTATACCGAGTATCAGGAAGAAAAAGGCAAAGACAGCCTGCCGATGAAGTTTCATGCTGCGGAAAATCCGGGTAGTCATAGGACCTCGCTACGAGTTGGATTGCGGCGGGACGAAACCAGAATAAGTCCACGGCGATAAATTGCAAGAGCGGAAACACGGAAAGAGGAAATAGGGGTCTGACCATGAACGCAGAGTTATCTTGTCTCTAATCCGAGAAATGATATTGTTACTTCATAATTATTAGTTATACTCTGAAACGTAATTGCGCGACCGGTGTGTGCGCTGGAGCGTGGGAGGGTTCATGTTGATTGGCGAGCGCATTCGGGCCCTAAGAGAAGCGAAGGGATTGACGCAAGGAGACATCGAGGAAAGAAGCGGATTGCTGCGATGCTATACGTCCCGTGTAGAAAACGGGCATACGGTCCCCTCCCTGGAAACCATCGAGAAAATAGCGCGCGCTCTGGACATTCCGCTTTATCAGATTTTTTACGACGGCGAAAAACCGCCACAAATCGACCCGCTAGTGACCGACGCACGCCGAAAGCTGCCATTCGGCAGGAGCAAGAGCGACGCTAAGTACATTCAGTCGTTGCTGCGAATCGTGGATGCAATGGGTGCCGCATCACGGAAGCGGCTGTTGAAAGTGGCGCGGGAAATATCCCAAGAGAGCTGAAACACAAATCCTCCAGCTGTGTGCCGAAGGCCTTCTCGATCGCATCCACCTAGAGGGCCTTTTTCTTTTTCGATTGCCGATCCGACTGCCTCCTTCCATATTCCGGGGGCCGTTATGTTTTGCGGGTTGTTCAACCTTATGAATGCGATTTGTGCTAACTTCTACGCGCTTCTTTGGAGGGATTAGACATGAACAAGGTCAGTGTGAGTGTGGCGGCGATTCTTCTCTTCGCATTTGGCGCGGGCGCGCAGCAGGCTGCTGCGCCAGGCGAAAACACGGTTACGGATGCGGCGCGGAAGCTCGAAACGCAAATGGCAAAGAACGTCCCGGCGGGAGCGGAGGAAATGCCCGCGGAAAAGTACGATTTCCGTCCAACGCCCGGACAGAATACGTTCGGGCATCTGGTTGGGCACATGATTTCCGCAAATTATTATTTGTGTTCGGCGATTTCCGGAGCCGAAATGCCGAAATTCAACCGGCCGCAGGATTCGGACAAGAAAGATGTGCTTAGCGCGGAACTGAAGACGTCTTTCGATTACTGCACTAGCTCGCTGGCGAACGTGAAGGATTCGGATCTGTCGCAGCCGGCCAAAGTGGGCCCTCCAGGTTCCACGCGGGGAAGCATGCTGGTCACTTTTGCGGAAGACTATGGCGATCACTATGCCCAGGAATCTGCTTATTTGCGCGCCGCAGGGCTTTTGCCGCCGACCGCTCAGCCCAAGCCGGGCCGCTGAAATCGAATTGCGGTGACGTCCGCGGCGGAGTATGTTTTTTCGCGGGAGAATCAGCGGGATGACGCTTACGAAATTTTTGTTTATGAAGGTTTTGTGCACGGCGATATTAGTTTGCATTTTCGTTTTTGCGGGGTTTGCGGATGATCAGCCGAAAATCGCGACGGTCGATGCGGGAATCGGCTCGTGCAAGGCGAATTTTTTCGTGAAGGATGGGGTGGGAAAACCGATCTACAATTCGGAAATCAGCGTGCTGATTAAATACGGATTCATGAACCTGCGGCAGACCGATCTTCAGGCTTACACGAACGTTGATGGGCAGGCGCGGTTCACCGGCCTGCCAAACTTTTCAAAAAAGCCGCTGGAATTTAACGTCAGCAGCGGGACCGTGTCCAAAACTGTTACGGACGACCCGGTGGAGAAGTGCGACGCTGCGTTCGATGTGACGCTGAGTATCCACTAGCAGGCAGCGGAAAAAAGCGCAAACGAGGCTCCAGGGGCTAAAGCCCTATTCATTAGGCTGCATTTACGGTGGGCTCGAAGCCCCGCCCTTCCAATCGGCCATTTTTCCGCGGCCTGCTAGTTCTGCCCGAGATGAGCGGCGCCAGAGTTGGCGCGACTGGCATCTCCTAGCGCCTTTGCCAGTTCAGGGTGCTCCGCGAGGACCTCTTCCATCGATTCCTTTCCCAGTTGCTGCCCTATCTGCATGCCTTGCGCTTGCATCTCCGCAGTTAGTTTGGGCAGTACGGTGAGCGTCTTTTGGCCAAGCGGAGTCAGATAGAACCGAGTCAATCCCTTGATGTCGTCGTCGGAAAGGTACTTGTCGAATGAAGTTGCAGCGATATCGAGAAATTGCTGCAAATTCAGTTTTGAATTGAACTTTTCCACGAAAAGGTCTGCCAGTTGCTCGCGGTAATCGCCAGCGGGCAACAGTGTGATCATGGCGGCCTTCATGGTTGTCTCCATCGCGGTCATCGTCTTGGATAGGACGGACTTCATGTTTGCCACTTCCATCAGACGCTGGATGTCCGCGGCTTTTTGCGGATTGATTTTGCCGCCGGCGGGCGCGGCATCCGGAGCGAGAGCTTGCGTCGCGTCACTGGCAGCGACTGCTGGAGCCTCCGCACTCCCTTGCTGTCGCGGCGCACCAGCCTGAACGCCCAACGCTACAGCGAAAACGCAAACTGCCGCTAGCACAGTCTTCATGGAGCCTCCGGGAAGGATTTTCGATTCATGCTATACCATTCTTGGGATACTCACTTTTATCGAGATGTAGGATGTGACTGACGAGTAAGTGCGGCGTAAAGGCGCAGTTTTGTGTTAGCTACTTTGATTCAGCACGTTGCCAGTAGCCATAGACGCAACGAGTGCCGCGTCGCGATGGGTCGTGGGTATCGTGAATCACGCCGTCGATGACCACAGTTAAGTGGCCCGAAACGGAAACGATGAGGCGCCCCGGAGGCAACTCATTCGCACGCAGATGAACCTTGCAGCCCGAGCCAATTTCCATCGTCGGCGTCCAGCGCCAGCCGAGCGATTCGAGCAGCTTATGCGTAGTGCCTTTATAGACGCCGGTTCGTGCGTTGCTCTTGCCGCGCTTTCGGGAGCCGGTGCGCTCGCGCTTTGACAGTTCATTCACTCTGTCGTAGACCTGCTGATAGGGAAGTCCGGTTCCGATGGCAATGGATCGCACGACGCAGTCACCCGTCTTGCCCTTATATCCGGCGCATTTTCTGCCGCCGTCGTCGAATTGGAATTGCAAGAGGCGCTGTTGGCTATGCGCGCGTCCGCCGATGCGGACGCCCCGCGGCGCAACGCGCACTCGCCTGTGATTCGCGCGGCGATGCCTTCGCCGAAGACGACTCGCGCCAGTTCCGCTCGCAATCTGGGCGTAGACACCAATTCCGAGCAGCGCCAGAAATCCGAACGCAATGGCGATACCCATCATGTGCCGTTTGCCATAAATCCGAGTCGAGTCAATCTAAATCGAATGCAGAGCGCCATGAAAGCAACCATCTTACGCCGGCAGCGCGGAGTGGGTTACTCGTTTCGTCAAGCATACCCTCCATATAAACACTCGGGCGATCCTTCGGACATATACTTGCAAACGGCGGCCTGACCGTCTCTGCGCGCGTCACTGAGTTGTGAACCGATCATGAACGGAAAAGACTGCACCGCTTCACCGGATCGCATTTCGCCGAGCCTGCGATTGCCATTCGGGCTGTCCTCTCTGATCTCGGAACGCCGTTGGGATCTTCTCGGGATCTGCGGATGTCTTGCGCTGGCCGCAGCCTCAATATTTCTGCTCGACACGGGTCCCATCGTCGAATGGATCGCCCGGCACAAGCAATCCAGGCTCGATGAAGCGATTGTCGCCGCGATTGCATTTCTATTTTCTCTCGCCTCATTTTCCATAGGTCGATGGATCGGCCTTTCGAAGCGCCTTGCTCGTTCCGAAGAGCCGCAGGAGGGGCCTTCTATTGAATCTGAGCGGCTCCAAAGAACGCAGCGCCGTGACTTCGTCCGGATGTCAGCCGCTTTGGTGGCCGCTGGCCTCTTCGTCTTCGTATTTGACACCGGGTGGCTCGCCGATTGGATCGGCCGTCATAAGGACACGAAGATCGACGAAGCGATCATCGCAAGCGCGATCCTCCTCGTGGGTCTGAGCTACTTTTCGATTCGACGCCGCGTTGAGTTGTCACGCCACATTGTGAGGTACGAGGAACTTTATCAAAGAACTGCGGCGCTTAATCGTGAGACCACCCTCCTTAGCGAAATGGGCGATCTGCTGCAGTCTTGCCTTTCGCCCGAAGAGGCGCACGAATTGATCACGCAGCGTGCTCAAGTGCTCTTCCCAGGCACGTCCGGATGCGTATGCGTCACGGCCAATTCGCGCGACGTGGTGGAGGTCGTGGCCAAGTGGGGCAATCCTGCAACTGTCGGCAGTTCATTTGCGCCGAAGGACTGCTGGGCGTTACGACGAGGCCGCCTTCAGTCACTAGGCGATGATGGCACCGTCATGGCTTGCGCGCATCTCGGCGACGCTCGTCCGGATCAGGCGGTCTGTCTGCCGATGATGGCGCACGGCGAAGCGCAGGGACTGCTTTATTTGGATACGGGCCGTTCGAATGGCACGAATCCCGCGGGCGTTTGCATCCTGAATTCAGATGCGGTGGTGAGGACGGCGCGACTCTTTGCGGAACAGAGTGCGCTGGCTCTGGCGAATCTCAATATGCGCGAGGTGCTGAGACTGCAGTCCATCCGCGATCCTTTGACGACTCTGTACAACCGTCGCTACATGGAGGAATCGCTGGAGCGCGAGTTGCGGCGCGCTATGCGGAAGAAATGTTCGCTCGGAGTGTTGATGCTCGATGTGGATCACTTCAAACGTTTCAACGACACGTTTGGACACGAGGCGGGAGATTCCGTACTGCGTTTTCTCGGCAACCTGCTGCGTTCGCAGTTTCGCGCCGAGGACGTTGTCTGCCGCTACGGTGGCGAGGAGTTTACCGTGATTCTGCCGGAAGCGTCGCTTGACATGACTCGCGAGCGTGCAATGCACCTTTGCAAAGCGGCTAAAGAGGCTCTCATCGAATTTCGAGGCCAGACGCTCGATCGCGTGAGCATCTCGATCGGCGTTTCCTGCTATCCGGAAAATGGAGCGACGGGAGATGGTCTGCTGCGTGCCGCCGACGCAGCTCTTTATCGCGCAAAGGCCGAAGGGCGTGATCGCACCGTCGTAGCGCAGCTTCAGTCCTAGGGTGCTGGGCCGGCTACCTGGCAGCGAAATGGCTCAGCCAATGGGCTCCGGCGCGGGCGGCAATGGCGGCGGCTCTAATGGCGTCACCGGTGGAAGCTGCGCTGGAGACACGGGCGGTGGAGGTGGATTAAGCAGAGCGGCGAGCGGCGGAAAGCGCGGCGCGAAGAAATGAATTGAGTACGCGGGAAAAAACACGACTTTAGGCACCGCGATCAACAAAGCTGCAAAAATGAAAATGGCGAGAGCAATACATCCATAGATGACGGCTGCCGCGATCGTGCCGACGCCCCAAGTGAGCCCCATCGCTTTGCCTATCAGGAAGAGCGCCAGGCCTACACCTCCGAGCGGAATGAGTAAAATCAGGATTCCCAGGATTGTGGCGATGCCAAAGACGATGGCCGCGCCGATTGCCAACACGATTTTCATGCCGATGTAGGCGGCGTATCCGAGCTTCTCCGCGTCCATTAGGCGCAAAAGCCTGTGCCAGGCTTCAAACGCGTCGATCTCTTCCAGCGCCATTTGAGGCACGACGAAATCCTTCGTCATCACCTGGATTACGGCGAATGAGAAAACCAGTCCGAGAAAGAGCAGCAGGAGGGCCAATCCGCAGAGTATCAGCGCAACGAGATGCTGCCTCGGATTATCAAACCACCCGACGGCCCATGCGTATAGCACGGGGCCGCCGACCAGGATCGCTATTGCGGTGATGCAGATCAGGCTGAACAGAATCTCCCAAATGAATAACTGAAGACCGTTGTGCTTGCGCCGACGCCAGCCGTCACGAACGTGGCACTCTCTGCTCACCACGCTGTCAAACAGAATGAATCGCATTACGCTGCCGATATACATGAAGAGCACAACGAGCGCGATTGCGATAACGGCAAAAATTGCGACGAGAGCGATGAACTTTGCCGAATGCTCGTCGATTTGCGGAAATTGCGCGGGGAAAAACGTCGTGCTGCGACCCGTGTGAGGCGTAGAGGCGTTGTAGTTCGTGTTGCAGCCGCCGAAAGAAGACGTTTCGCCAGCAAGAGCGCCGACAAACGCCAGACGCACCCACTGGCGGAAGCGGAAAGGTTTCACAAGCTGTTCCTGCGCGTGCCGAAGCGCAGGGCTGACGGCGTCGACGGCAGAAAGGGGCAAGGAGCACCTCCGTTTCACGATTGCGGAGCGAGATGAAAATACCCTGATCGAGCACCAAGAGCAATGGGAAGGTCGTTACATTGTGCAACGGTGTGACCGGCCGACGGAGGTAACACCGGGCTTCGATCTACACAGTTTCAGCTCGCGAACTACGAGCCCAGACCGAAACTCCTCGGCTCGAATTGGGTTATATAATATAGATAATGGCGGGGTCTTCCGAGCATGCGTTCTCAGGAGGCGGGGTTGGCGAAAAACGGCAATCACGACAACAACAAGGCAACGGCGGAACCGGCAGCAAATGAGCCTCAAAATTTTCTCCATAAAGCGGTGCGCGCGTTTCGCTCGTTCGCTTACGGTGGCGAAGATCGCCGTCCTCGGGTAGGAGTTGCGCTGGGAGGCGGATTCGCACGGGGGATCGCGCATATCGGCGTACTGCGCGTTCTCGAAGCATGTGGCATTCCGGTGGACGTAGTCTGCGGCACGAGCGTTGGAGCTTTGGTCGCGGCCACTTACGCGAGCGGTACTCCGCTTGGCGAAATGGAGCGCCAGGGCATCGAAACTCATTTCCGCGATTTCGGGCGCTGGACCATCTCCCGCATGGGCATGGCGTCGAATGAGCGCCTCGAGCACTACCTGCACAAATTCACGACCAAGCATCTTTTCAGCGATATGAAGGTCCCACTTGCAATTGTGGCGACCGATCTAATCTCCGGCAAAACGGTTTATTTCACCGAGGGCGAAATCGGCCCCGCCCTGCGCGCCTCCTGCGCCTATCCGGGATTGTTTCTTCCTGTCGAACACAACGGCCAGTTCCTGGTGGACGGTTTTCTTACGGAGCTTGTTCCGGCCGTAGCGGCGCGAAAAATGGGCGCGGACATCGTCATTTCAGTTCATCTGGAGCCCGGGCTGCTCGATACGGCGCCTCGCAATACAATTGAAATCATCAGCCGTTCGTTTTCGATTCTGCAATCCTCGGCCGTGCAATCGTGGCGGGCGGCCACGGACGTGCTGATTGAGCCGAACGTTCATCACATTTTGTGGGATGAGTTTGCGAAGACTCCGCAGTTGGTCGCCGCAGGCGAATCCGCCGCGCAAGAAGCGATTCCGAAGATAAAAGAGTTAGTGGGGAATCGGATGCACGAAACCGCTCGTGAGGGAACGGGCCGGAACGCTTGATTCGGCTTTGCAAATAACCCTACACGGCGGGCTAACATTCCGGCCGCCCATACGTCCAAGTTCGGAGAGCCGGCACCTTCTTGCGGTGACCGATGCAACGCCCCAATCATTCGTAGGAGGAACCGGCTCTTTCTGTATTTGTTTTCCAACCCCCGCGCCCTAATCAGCTAACTCCTTTATCTTTATTGTGAGTGGCTTGCCATTGCCTTTGCCGCGTTTCGTGAACCATTCACTCATGGCGGCGGCCAAACGCTCGGGCTGAACGCGCAAGCCCGCCTCGAGGCGGCCTTCGCCGGTGGGAAGAGTGTCATCAAACTCGGCTGAGCCTGTGAAATTCCGCATGCAGAAGGCGTCCAGCCATTCGAGAGGCATGGGGCGCCGGTCGCTTTCAATCACTATTTCCGCAGCTAATTTTCGCGCGTACATTTACGTTGGATCGGGACGCTTGATTCAGTATCCCAGCTTTTTATCGACAGCGTTCAGCAGCGGCTCGCCCTTACGATAGCGCTCAAACTGGGAGACGAAAAAATGCATCGCATCGTCCAGCCATTCCGGCGTGTGGTCGGCGCAGTGCGGCGAAAGCAGCAGGTTTTCCATTTTATAGAAGGGGTGGTCTTTCGGCAGCGGCTCTTCGTCAAACACGTCGAGCGCCGCCCCTTTGATCCGGCCTTCGGAGAGGGCAGCGATCATTGCCTTTTCGTCGATCACGGGGCCTCGACCGACGTTGATCACCACCGCCGATTTTTTCATGGCGGCAAATTCCGCTGCGCCGACCATACCGCGCGTTTCCTGCGTCAACGGGGCCGCGACCGAGATGTAGTCGCATAGCGCGATCATCTCGCACAGTCGCTCGCGCGTGAAATACCGTTCAACCAAGGGGTCCGATTTAGGATCAGCCGGAACATGCCGCTTCAGAGCCAAAATTTTCATCCCCATTGCCCGGCATCGCGTGGCAATCGCGCGGCCTATATCTCCGTATCCGACAATTCCTAATGTTTTTCCGGAGACCATCTCCGCATCGAACTGCGACCATGAGCCGGCCATCTGATTGCGAATCATCCGGCGGAAATCCTTTGCAAAATACAAAATCGCGGCCAGGGCGAATTCGCCCAGCGACGGGCTGAAAACGCCGCTGCCGTTTGTAAGGGGAATATCCTTCGCCACAAGCTCAGGAAAAAGCGAGCGCTCCAGCCCTGCTGAGCGCGAATGTACCCAGCGCAATTTCGGGCACATTAAAAACACATCGCGAAAGAGCGGCAGCCCGCCCGACCAATTGAAAATCACTTCGGCGTCGGGCGCGGCGGCGCGGAACGCCTGCGGCGAATCTCCGATCACAAGATTTTCCGACTCGCGCAATCCGGCCAGCGGAGCGAGCGGCGGCACTTCTTTGCCGCCACGCAAAAGCAAAATGGTCGTCTTGTTCATGAGCACCAAATCACAATTTTAAAAACACAGCCAGCGGAACGAACGTTACCGTTAACGCCGAGTTTCAACTCGCAAACTTCGACTGTCTACAATACACTACTCCGCGCGCACGAAATATTGTGCCGCTGTAATCCGTTTTTCGCGCAG
Organism: Candidatus Acidiferrales bacterium; assembly: GCA_050746865.1. GTDB lineage: Bacteria > Acidobacteriota > Terriglobia > Acidiferrales > UBA7541 > Palsa-295. The sequence continues at coordinate 5,457 of JBOGMU010000257.1, read as the reverse complement.
CGCGCGCAGAAAAATTCGGTTCATCTCATGCCAAAGAAAACTCCTGAAACTTTACGAAGCCACCGCTGGTTCGGCGTTGAAGATCTACGCGCGTTCGGGCATCGCTCGCGCGCGGCATCAATGGGTTGCGTCCGTGCGGACTACGCAGGGAAACCTGTGATCGGCATCATCAATACGTGGAGCGACGCGAATCCTTGCCACAGCCAGATGCGCGAAATGGCCGAAGACGTCAAACGCGGCGTCTGGCAAGCCGGCGGCTTCCCGATGGAAATGCCAGCGCTCTCGCTGGGCGAAACATTCATGAAGCCGACGACCATGATGTACCGCAATCTGCTCGCGATGGAAACCGAGGAGTTGCTTCGCTCCTATCCCATCGATGGCGCCGTGTTGCTTGGCGGCTGCGATAAAAACACACCAGCGCTGCTGATGGGGGCGATCAGCATGAACATCCCCGCGATTTACGTTCCAGCGGGGCCGATGCTGAGAGGGAATTGGCACGGAAATGTTCTCGGCAGCGGCGCGGACGTCATTAAGTACTGGTCGGAATTGCGCGCCGGCACGATTGACGAGCAATCATGGAGCGAAATCGAAGAGGGAATCGCGCGTTCTGCCGGCACCTGCATGACGATGGGCACGGCGTCCACGATGACGAGCCTCGCCGAAGCGCTCGGCTTTTCGCTTCCCGGTGCAAGTTCAATTCCTGCCGTTGACGCAAATCACCGCAAGCTTGCGGATCGATCGGGACGCCGGGCCGTCGAAATGGTATGGGAAGACCTGAAGCCGCGCGACATTTTGAATGAAGCATCGTTCAAGAACGCGATTGTGACGGACCTGGCGCTCAGCGGCTCGACGAACGCCGTGATCCACATTATCGCACTCGCCGGACGGGCTGGGCTCAAGCTGAGCTTGGATAGTTTTGACGCGCTGTCGAAAAAAACGCCCGTGCTCGCAAACATCCGCCCGACCGGTGCGTACCTGATGGAGGATTTTTACTATGCGGGCGGACTTCCGGCTCTGATGAAGGCGCTTACGCCGCATCTCGATCTCCGTTGCATGACGGTCACCGGAAAGACGCTGGGCGAAAATATTCAGAAGGCTCAGATTTTTATTCCCGATGTAATTCGTACGCTGGAGAATCCACTGTTTCCGTCGGGCGGCTTGGTCGTTTTGCGAGGAAACCTTGCGCCTACAGGAGCGGTGATCAAAGCTGCTGCAGCAAACACATCTCTGCTCAAACACTCAGGCCGCGCAGTTGTTTTCGAAGACTACAACGACATGAATGCGCGCCTCGATGATCCCGCGCTCGACGTGGATGCGAATAGCGTGCTCGTCCTGCGCAATGCGGGACCGAAAGGCGCACCGGGCATGCCCGAATGGGGCAATTTGCCAATCCCGAAGAAACTTTTGAAACAGGGCGTGCGCGATATGGTCCGCGTTTCCGATGCGCGCATGAGCGGCACAAACTACGGCACCTGCGTCCTGCATGTCTCGCCCGAATCGTTTGTGGGCGGACCAGTGGCGCTGCTGAAGGAAGGCGACGTCATTGAACTAGACGTCGGGCAGCAATCGCTCAACATGCGCGTGAGCGACGACGAACTCTCGCGCCGCCGCGCTGCCTGGCGTCCGAAAGAGGGAATTTACCCGCGCGGCTACGGCAAGCTTTTCATGCAACACATCAAACAGGCCGACGAGGGCTGCGACTTCGATTTTCTCGAGGGCACCGCGCCCATTCCGGAACCCGAAATCCACTGACAGAGCGCGCCTGCGGCACCCCCCTCGTCCTTCGGCGGCCTTGCCTCATCGAAAACAACGCAGCCATAAGGCTCTTTACTGCCTCGGCCCCTTTGGTATAGTCGTGGTTGCTTGCGTTCCTCCCTTGGGGCACAGCGCGATAGCGCCCGCGCTTCCCCTGGCATACGCGGGAGGCCTTCCCCTATCCAATTTAGCCCAGCCAAGTCCCGCTCGCGGGGCTTCAGGGGTACACTTGTGGGGCCCCGCCGTGCGGGAGCCCGAGGACGGAATTCGTGCAAATTTTGACGCCCACGGAAAACAAACGCGTAAATGAACTGCTCGGCTTTGTCGGTCTGAGCATGGCGGTGCTGCTTGCCCTGGCCCTAATCTCCTACTCGCCGCAGGACCCATCCTTTAACGTGGCGGCACCGGCATTCGGCGGTTCGCCAGCGCGCAATTGGATCGGTCCGGTCGGCGCGCATATGGCCGATCTGTTCTTTCAGGGCTTCGGTTATGCCGCGTTTCTTTTCCCCATCGGAATGTTCGTCATGGCGATGCGCTGGTTCCGCAGCCAGAAGACCGACGCAGCCGTCGCGAAAGTTGTGGGAGCCGTGCTGCTCATCGCTGCCTTTGCGGCGGAGCTGGATCTGTTGCATTTCCCTGACGTGCGCGGGGCATTGCCCGCAGGCGGATTGCTGGGCACCGTCCTTGCCGAGGGCCTCCGCGGCGCGTTTAATCCTCTGGGTGCCAATCTTGTTTCCCTTATGACTCTCCTCGCGGCGCTTTTTCTGGCCACCAGCTTTTCATTCACGGCCGCCGCCGAATGGGTGAAGAAGCCGCTCGCCGCAAGCGGGTCAGTTGGGAAGTTGCGCGCGCGCCTCGATAAATGGCAAGAAGATCGCGAATCGACGAAGCTGCGGCGGAAGGTCGAGGACAACAAAATTTCGGGCCGCAAGCCCGTGATCCAGCAACGCGTCTCGACTCGCGAGGTGGAAGAAGAAGCCGAAGAAGATTTGGACACGCCCGAAGCGGCAGAATCGTTCGCGCCGACCGATCCTTCGGAAGCCGGGCCGGCCGTGATTAAATTCCACGAGCTGGAGCCTGCGCCCGCGCCGAAAAAACGCGGTCCTGAACCGAAGGTTGCGCAGAGCAAAACAAGTTTCAAGCTGCCGCCGACCAACCTGCTGCACGCGGCCGAGCGCTCGCAAAAAATGGACGAAAGCGAGCTGAAGGAGTCCGCGCGTGCGATCGAGTTGAAGTGCGCCGAATTCGAGGTATCCGGGCACATAACGCAAATCAATCCCGGACCTGTAGTCACCACGTTCGAATTCAAGCCGGAAGCGGGAATCAAATACAGCCGCATTACCAGCCTTGGCGACGATCTTTGCCTCGCGCTTCAGGCCGAATCGATCTTGATCGAGCGCATCCCTGGCAAGTCGACGGTCGGGATTGAAGTTCCCAACGTCCGCCGCGAAACAATCGCTTTGCGCGACGTAATCGAATCGCCCGAGTTTTCGCACACATCCTCGAAGCTCGGGATTCCGCTCGGCAAAGACCTGATCGGCCGCATTCGCGCCGCCGATCTCGCCTCGATGCCTCACCTGCTAATCGCCGGCTCGACGGGCACCGGTAAGAGCGTCTTTATCAATGCGCTGCTGATGGGCTTGCTTTATAGATCGACGCCCGACGAACTGAAACTGGTCCTTGTCGATCCAAAGCGGCTCGAACTCGGCTTGTACGCGGATATTCCGCACCTTTTCACGCCTGTCGTGACCGATCCGCGGGTTGCCGCCAACGTGCTGCGCAACGCCACGCGCGAAATGGAGCGCCGCCTGAAAATCCTTGCGCAACGCGGCGTCCGCAATATCGAGCAATACAACCGCACGTTCGAAAAGGGGATGTCGCTCTCGCTCTTCGAAGGGCCGCAGGAAGAAGAGCATCGCCCGCTTCCTTACATGGTGATCGTGATCGACGAACTCGCGGACCTGATGATGGTCGACACAAACGGCGTGGAAGAATCGATCACGCGCCTAGCGCAGATGGCCCGTGCCGTCGGCATCCACCTGATCCTTGCGACGCAACGGCCTTCGGTGGATGTGATCACCGGCCTCATCAAAGCGAATTTCCCGGCGCGCATTTCGTTCCGCGTCGCGAGTAAGGTCGATTCGCGCACGATTCTCGATTCCAACGGCTCCGAGTCGCTGCTCGGCAAGGGCGATATGCTCTATTTGCCGGCCGGCTCCTCGCGTCTGCATCGCATTCATGGTCCGTATGTTGGCGAAAAGGAAGTCGAGGAAGTTTGCGAATTCTGGCGCGAACAAGCCAAGGCGATCTACAACGAAGAGATGCTCAAGCCGCCGAAGGATGAGAACGCGATGTCCGGCGGCGTTTCTGGCGAAGATGGCGCGGAAGAAGTCGATGACGAGCTATATCAAGACGCTGTCCGCGTGGTTTGCGAAATGGGTCGCGCTTCCACTTCTACGTTGCAGCGGCGGCTGCGCGTTGGCTATGGCCGTGCAGCACGCCTAATCGATCTCATGGAGAAGGACGGCATTGTTGGGCCGCCCGACGGCTCCAAGCCGCGCGAAGTCCTCAAAAAACGGGATTGGATGCGCGAGGTCGACGAATCCGCTCGCTAACACGCATTTGTAGTGGCGACCTTCTCGCTGCGGGGCCTTTGACTTCACACTGAATTTCGTGGGACGCCAATCTCCCGATTGGCGGGTCTTGCGGTCTTTTTTTGACCGAGGCCTCCCGTATCGATGTGCATGCGCTTTGCTATCGCTGATTCGCCAGCATGTAGCCTGCTTCGCGGAACATCGGATGCGTTTTGAGAGTAGCTCCGAGCAAAGATGGCGGGACGCATCCATCGCCATACGGAAATATTTTCGCGGCGGCGAGCTTGTTCTGCTCCGCCACGAACTGAAATGCAAACACCACAAATTGCGAACAGAAAAACGGGTGATTCTTTCCCTTAATTAGCTGCCCAAACGCGATGTCCATTTGGTCGCGCGAAGGCGCGGCACCCGGCCCTTTGAAGATCGAACTCACCGCGCCCTTGATGCTGTAGGGCATTCCGCCTGTGCGGGCGTGGATGTCCATGAACACCTTGGCGCAGGTTGCGGCTCCAGCCGCGAGCGATGGGTTATTCGGCCGGTACACGGAATAGGAGTAGCCTTTGTCCTGCAAGTAGATATCGGACGCAGTAATTCCATGCGCATTCGATTCGATCAGGTAACGATTATCGAAGAGGATGCCCGCGTGGATTAGTTCTTCGCTGCCGCGATTCATTAATTTCTGGCCGAACCGGATCGCTTGATGAATGGCCGTTCCGGCATTCCACTCGAGCAAAATGTCTCCACTGCGAAGATCGCGGCCGAATAGCTGGGGCACAGATTTCTCCTTTGAGAATATGTCGTCTGCTAGCGGAGCGCGTGCGGCAATCGTCCGCGTCTTCTAAGTTATCATTTGGGATTTCAGGATGACTGCCTGAGTTTGGCGCTGATGGCCTAACGATACTCGCCTGGTTTCGATATGTTCGCGGCTTGAGGTTACAGGCTTCCGCTGTACACCGCGAAGCCTCTTAATCGGATGAACTAGGCGACGCGAAGCGTTTTCGCTTTGCGCGGCTCGGCATTTTCCGTAAAATCTTAGTCACCGCACGGTGCCGAGGTAGCTCACCGGTAGAGCGCGGCCCTGAAAAGGCCGGCGTAGGCAGTTCAACTC
>JBOGMU010000256.1:0-19234 GCA_050746865.1 Candidatus Acidiferrales bacterium | reverse complement strand
GAGCATGCGTAGGGCGAAGCGGATGTCCTGGAAGAGGGAATCGAGCCGCGCGCCTGTGCGGACTGCGCGGACTTGTTCTTTGAGTTGTTCGACGCCGCCGAGTTCGATTTTTGCGGCGCGGCGGGCTTCGTTTGGGGGCAGGCCTTCGTTTATTTTTTGGTCTGTAAGCAATTCGAGTTGGGAGCGGATTTCGTTGTCGAGGTCGTTGTCGCGCTCGCGTTTGTGGAGGAGGTTGCGAGTGAGGCTGATTATGCGCGAAAGGAAGGGCATGGTTTGGCTCCTCGGTCTGCGGAGTGTGTCGCACCTACGGCGCTCAATATATTCTTGGCGTTTTCCCCACCCTTCCGGGTGGGGCTAAGTTGTGCCGTGCCTACGGCACTCAAAAAGGCCGAACGATGGGCGGGACTCTTGATTCTTGCGGGCAACGATTCAGTATTCATTGGTCCGTCCTACGCAGAGATCACTCGTGGCGAAGCGCGACCTCTTCATTCGCACCGCAAAGCCGTGACCGGGTCGACGCGCGTGGCGCGGCGAGCGGGAATGTAGCACGCGAGCAGCGCGACGAACGCAACGAGTACGGCAGCGCTTGCGATTGTGAGGGGATCGCTCGCTTTGACGCCGAACAGCAACGTTTGCAAGAGTCGCGTCACGGCCAGCGCGCCAGCCACACCCGCGGCGACTCCGGCCAAGACCATTTTCATCCCGTGGCGCAGAACAAGGCCAAAGACATCCTTCCGTTGTGCCCCTAAAGCCATGCGAATGCCGATCTCGTGGGTGCGCCGGACGAAGGAATATGCGACGACGCTGTAGGTTCCGGCGGTTGCGAGAAAAAACGCGATGATTGCGAACACGCCTACGATAGCCAGATTGAAGGGTCGCGACCCGAGTGAGGCCGAGTAAACCTGCGAAAATTCACGGAACCGCGGAGGCGTTTCCGGAGATAGACTCTGAAGAATACTTCGGCTTGCGGCGAGTACAGGCGCAGCCTCCGCATCTGTGTGCATCACGACAGTGAACTGGTCCTCAGGCCGTTGCAGCATATCCACGTAAATGATGGGATGCACGGGTACCTCGAGGCTGTATGAGCGGGTGTCGCCGACTACGCCGATGACCGTCAAGAGACGTGGGTCTCCATCCATGTTGCCGAATTCCAGTGTGTGACCGATTGGGTTCTGATTCGGCCATGTGATACGCGCCAGCGATTCACTGACGAGCGCGACGGGTTGCGATCCTTCTCTGTCGCGCTCGTCAAACATCCGACCGCGGATGAGGGGAATTCCTAACGCGCTAAAATACCCCTCTGTGGCGGCACAATAGTCGGCCTCTCCTGCCGGCGGTGTATGCGTGTTGTTGAAGAAATGAATCAGATCGGCGAGCGTTTTGGGCGCCTTTGAAGGGGAGAGTTCAAAGAATTCTCCATTCGCGAGGCCATGATCCAGCGGAATATCGGACGCGGCACCTACTTCGGTGACTCCGGGAATTGTGCGCAGGCGTGCCAAGAGTTGCTCGTCGAAGTTCTCTCTCTCTTGCCGCCCCTTCGATCTTGCATCGTCACCAGGAGGCGTTGGCATTGCCAGGTCCATCGTGAGAATGCTGTCGATGCGAAAGCCCGGATTCACCGATAGCACCCGCAAGAGGCTCCGACCTAATAAACCGGCACCGATCAAGAGAACCAGTGCGATAGCGAGTTGCGCTGCGGCAATTGCGGCGCCTGTGAATTGCTCGCGCCGCGAGCTTGTATATCCGCGGCCGCCCTCCGCCAGCGCACTGTTCGGGTCGGTTTTGGTTGCTCGAACGGCGATAAACACGCCTAAGCCAAGAGCAACCGCCGCCGACACGGCAAGCGTGAACAGCAGCACAGGAATGTTGACCGATACGCTGTTCAATCGAGGCAGATTCTTTGGCGCGAGCAGCGGCAGCGCCCTGACGCCTGCAAGCGCGAGCAGCACGCCAAATCCTGTGGCCATCGCGCAAACGAGCAGTGATTCGGTGAGAAACTGACGAACAAGCCTTTTCCGGCCCGCGCCGAGCGTGGCGCGAATCGCTAGTTCTCGTTGGCGCGCTGCAGCTTGCGAAAGCAGGAGATTTGCGACGTTGGCGCAGGCCACGAGCAGGAGAGAGCCAACGGCACAGAGGAGCGTGAGCAAACTTGTCCGCACCTGGCCGGTAATCGACTCTTTCAACGACGTTAGACCCATCCCGCGCGTCGCGAAATTTCCGCCGTCAGGAAATTGGTGCGCGATTCTCTTGCCGACCGCCTCTACGTCAGCGCGAGCTTCGGTTAATGAGACACCGTCGCGTAGACGGCCGATGACACTCGCGGAATGGGAAGTCCGGCTGGGATTGATTGGATCGAGTTCGCGTGGGTACCAAATATCAGCTTGGGCAGGGTAGCGGAATCCCGCGGGCATAACACCCACCACCGAATAGAGACGGTTGTCGATGGTGAGGTTGAACGCCGACAGGTCCGAAGAGGCTCCCAAGTTCTGCCGCCAGTAAGAGTAGCTGACCAGCGCGACCGGCGCGGCGCCCAAATGCTGATCGGCAGGCTCGAATGCGCGTCCTAGCGTGGGCTGTACGCCGATAGCACGGAAAAAGTCCGCCGATACAGCCGCAACGCCCGTCCTTACCGATTCGGCGCCGCGCGAGACTGACTCGATGGCTGTGCCGTATTCCGCCACAGCCCCAAGGCTATGATTGAGCGTTCGCAGATCATTGAAATTCGGATCAGCAAAATGCATTGGCCCGCCCTTGTAATTCAGCTCGAAAGGCACAACGACCCTGTCGGAATGCGGATACGGAAGCGGTTGCAGCAATATGCCGTAGACCACACTGAAGATCGACGTCGTGGCGCCGATGCCCAGAGCCAGGGTGAGGACGGCGACGGCGGTGAAGCCGGGGTTTTTGCGGAGCATGCGTAGGGCGAAGTGGATGTCCTGGAAGAGGGAATCGAGCCAGGCGCCGGTACGGACTGCGCGGACTTGTTCTTTGAGTTGCTCTATGCCGCCCAATTCGATTTTTGCGGCGCGGCGGGCTTCGTCTGGGGGCAGTCCTTCTTTTATTTTCTGGTCGGCGAGTAACTCGAGTTGGGAGCGGATTTCGTTGTCGAGGTCGTTGTCGCGCTCGCGTTTGTGGAGGAGGTTGCGAGTGAGGCTCATTACGCGTAAAAGGAAGGGCATGGTTTGGCTCCTCGTACATCGCAGCAGCTCGCGGCTTTTGCGGAAAGCCCTTGTGTCGGAAGTGCGCTGAGCCGAGCTACATGATGTCAAACTGCAAAACCGGCCGGTTAAAACAGTTTGCGGAAAAATGCAAAAGGCGGCACCTCAGGGGCTAAAGCCCACTGTCAATGGCCGCTTTATGTCGGAGCTGAAGCTCCGACCCCCTGAAACCTTTCTTTTCCGCAATCTGCAAAGAGCCGCCCGCACATGCAACTGCAAGAGCACCCGACTGAACGGCGAGCCGGCCGCTACAAAAGCTACATCCGAGTCCAAGTCCAAATCAAAATCAAGACAAAACAAGTCAAAGCCTGCCCGACTGAAAAGCGAGTCGGCTGCTACAAAAACAAACCTCGTTATTCGCAGCGCATGGCGCTTACTGGGTCGATGCGCATTGCGCGTCGGGCCGGGATGTAACAGGCCAGCAGAGCGACGGCGATAAGAAGCGCGGCGACGCCTGCGAATGTGACGGGATCGGTAGGCGCAACGCCGTAGAGCAGCTTCGTCATCAGACGCGCGAGCATGAAAGCGCTCGCAAGGCCGATCGCTGAGCCGATGAGCGCCAAGGTCAGACCCTGGTGAATGATGAGCAGAAGAACATCTTTGCGGCTGGCGCCGAGAGAAATGCGAATGCCGATCTCGTGCGTGCGCCGCGCTACCGAATAGCTGATCACGCCATAAATTCCGACGGCTGCCAGCGCCAATGCCACGGCCGCGAATACGCCGAGCAGCAACATCTCAAAACGCGGCTGCGCGTTGGCTTCGGCGATGACATTGTCCATGGTGAGGACGTTTGAGATCGGCAGATCGCCATCGAGCGACCAAATGGCACTTTTCACGGACGGCGTGAGCGCGGCGGGATCGCCCGCGGTGCGTACGGCGAGTGTTATATAGTCTGCGTGCGTTCCGGCGATGCCGAGGAAACTTTGGTCTTGAAAGGCGGAGACATATAGCTCCGGGTAGGGCCGGCCGGTCCAGTCATGCAGCATTGGATCTTTCACGACGCCGATTACAGTCATCCAAGTGGGACTATTGTCCGCTCCGAACCAAGTGGGATTCTTGTCGGTCGTGAAGGCGATGCGTTGACCGAGCGGATTCCGACTTGGCCAAAACGTGCGCGCCATTGTCTGGTTAATCACGACGACGGGCGGCGCGCTGGCAGTATCCGCATCAGAGATGTCGCGGCCTCGCAAGAGGCGAATGTCCATTGTGTGGAAATAGCCGGGCGTGGCGACGCGATAGACAGCGTCCGGGAGATCGGTTGGGGCGGGCGTGGGTCGGCCTTCGATGAGGAAGGTTCGGTCCCAAAGATCACCAGCGATCGGGAGATGGTTGATGCCAGCAGCCGACTCGACTCCGGGAACGGCGCGAACGCGCTCGATCATTTGCCGATAAAAGATGGGGCGACGACCGGGATCAGCTTCCCGGGAGCCTGCGATGGGAACGATCATCGATAGTACGCCGTGCGGGTTGAAGCCGGGATCGACCGATTCCAGCGCGATAAAGCTTCGAATCATCAGTCCAGCGCCAATCAGCAGCGTGAGCGCAAGCGCGAATTCCGAGACGACGAGAATGTTGCGTAGGCGGTTGCGGTGGATGCCCTCGCTTGAGCCGCGGCTATTTTCCTTCAGCGTGTCAGTGAGATTTACGCGCGAAGCTTGCAGCGCGGGCACCAAGCCGAAGGCGATGCTCGTAAGAATCGTGATGAGGAGCAAGAACACGATGACGCCCACATCGATGGAAACGGTTTCGACGCGGGGAATGTCCGCAGGGCTCAGCGCGACGAGTGCGCGCGTTCCCGCGTAGGCGAGGAGCAGGCCGACCGAGCCAGCCATAGCCGCCAATAAAAGATTTTCAGTGAGCACCTGACGAATGACGCGAGAGCGGCGCGCTCCGAGAGCTGTGCGGACGGCGAGTTCTTTTTGACGCGCAGCGGCGCGAGCGAGCAGCATGTGTGCGACATTGGCGCAGGCAATCAGCAAAACGAAACCGACGGCTCCAATCAAAACGAGTAGGGGAGTCTCGATGTTCCCGACCACTTTTTCCTTGAGCGATGTGACGACGATGTCTGTATTCGTGCCTGGATACATTTTTTCGAGGCGCGCCGTGATCGTGGCCATTTCGGCGCGCGCTTGATTAAGCGTCACGCCTGACTTGAGTCGTGCGAAGAGGCGAAGGCTGTTGCCGTCTCGACTTTGACCGCGTGGTTCTAGCGAAAGCGGGGCCCAGAGTTCGGCGTGCGTGGCCCAGAAGGGCGCGAAGTGAAACGACGGTGGCATGACACCGACTATCGTGTAAGAGATGCCGTCGAGGACAACGGATTTGCCCAACGCACTCGCATCACCGGAGAAGCGGCGCTGCCAGAGACCGTAACTGAGAATGACTTCGTGATCGTTGCCAGCAGTGTCTTCACCTTGGACGAAGAGGCGGCCGAGCGCGGGGCGGATACCGAGCAACGGAAGCACGTTTTGCGTGACGTAAAGGCCGAGCAGGTGTTCAGGCGATTGCACGCCAGTGAGATTCGGCGACCAATATTCGGCAGCGCCCATGTCCTCATACGAGGTGCTCTGGCGACGATAATCGAGATAGTTGGCAGGTGAGATCGGGCTGGTGCCGTAGTGAAGGATCGTAACGAGCTGCTCGGGATTTTTGTAAGCGAGCGGATGTAGCAACACTGAGTTGACAACGCTGAAGATTGCTCCGTTTGCGCCGATGCCGAGCGCGAGCGTAAGGACGGCGACGACGGTGAAGCCGGGATTTTTGCGGAGCATGCGCAGGGCGAAGCGAATGTCTTGGAGGAGGGAATCGAGCCAGGCGCCGGTGCGGACTGCGCGGACTTGTTCTCTGAGTTGTTCTACGCCGCCCAGTTCGATCTTTGCGGCGCGGCGGGCTTCGTTTGGGGGCAGGCCCTCTTTGATTTTTTGGTCGGCGAGTAACTCGAGTTGGGAGCGGATTTCGTTGTCCAGATCGTTGTCGCGCTCGCGTTTTTGGAGGAGGTTGCGAGCGAAGCTGGTTATACGCGAAAGCAATGGCATGGCTTTTGGCTCCCGCTGCTTGTTACGACTCGAAAAGCCTCGAATCGGAGAAGCGCCGACCCGAGCTACATAACGTTAAAAGGCAAATGCGCCCGCCCAGAAGGCGGCCGCCACACAGGCAACCGCAAAATCGCCCGACTGTAAGACGAGTCGGCCACTACCAGGGCAAGACAAAACCAACGTCAAAAGCGCCCACCGAGGAGCGCCCGCTAAATGCGCGGTCACTCTTCGCTGCTCAGGGCGGACGGTGGCCGCTACGAGGACCTTGGTCGTTTTCACGACGCTTCGAGCGCTCGCGCGATGGCGAGGGAGATGCGGCTCCAGCGTTCGGTTTCGGTTCCGAGCTGGCGGCGGCCGGCTTTCGTGAGCTTGTAAAATTTGGCGCGACGATTGTTCTCTGACTCGCCCCATGCGGCGGTCAGCCAGCCTGCTTCCTCCATGCGGTGCAATGCGGGGAAGAGCGAGCCGGGTTTTACCTGAAAGGTTCCTTTGGTAATTTGCTCGATGCGGCGCGAGATGCCGAGGCCGTGCATCTCTTCGAGGGCTAGAGCTTTGAGGATCACGAGGTCCAGCGTGCCTTGGAGGAGATTGGTTTGTTCGGGGCTCACGATTCCGGGATCTCCTATAGACATCCGATATTAGGATCTGGACGAAGCTACACCCTTGACATATCGAATGTCAATACGAGCCGTGCGAGGCGGGAGCGCCACGGCCGAACACGCGGAGATCGCCGGGTTTGGATCCGCTCCGCTCAATCGGAGTGTTTGTGCAAGAAGATAAAAAGCCCCGGGTCGGCTTGGGCACCGAACCGGGGCTTTCTATTCATCCTTCGGGTGGATGACGGGCGAGACATGCGCTGCCGAGACGGCCGCGCGGCGACGAGCGCTCGCAAGAATTAGGAGCGGCGATTGTGCTTCTTTGCGTATACGTTTCCGGATGCTCTGTTCTGATGGCGATTGAGCGCAGTCTTATCGCCGGTGGTTAGCCTGCCACCGTTGGCTGCGCGCATCCCGTTCTTTTCGCGGTTGATGCTTTGCTGCTGGCGCTCAAGGCGCGATGTTTCGCCTGGCGTGAGTTGACCGCTCTTCAGGCCTTGCGAGATGCGATCCTGCTGCGAACGTTCCCGCTGCCCGACTTCTCCGGGGCCATAATGCGTTGACGCTGCGTTGTGCTTATCGGTATAGATCCGGTTTGAGAGGCGGTTCTGTTGGTTGTTGACCCTGGTGCGATCAGCGGTGGTCAGATGACCGTCATCCTGCGAGCGCATATTGCGTTCTTCGTGGTTGATGCCGGTTTCTCTGGTTTCCAGGTTCTTGCTCTCGGCAGGAGTAAGTTGCCCGTCTTGTGCTCCATTTGCGATTCGATCCTGCTGATCTGTCTTGCGGTTCTGAATCGGTGCGGGGTTCGTGGTTTGCGGCGCGGCTGTTTGCGCGACGGCTGCCGAGCCTCCAAATGCGAAAAGAGCGAAAGCCAAAAACATCTTCTTATTTATGACGATCATGATGCCTCCGATACTTCTATAAGTTCGTATAACGTAGCGGCGGTGGGCTGTAATGGCCGCCATATCGTAGAACACCGGTTTGGCGGAAAAGTTTCGTTAACGGTCATGGCTCCAGGCCACCGGTCGCTGCAGCGGTAAATAAGATTTTTCGATGTATTCCATAAATTCATTGAGTTTGGCCAAACGGGACTCGCGGGCTACAGTGTGGGCGCGTTCTGTAATACCAATCGACAGCAACTACGGAGTGTCATGAGCAAACGGCCGAGTAAACTCATTGGACTATTCGTATTGGTGTTTCTAGCAGCCATTCCCGCATTTGCGGGACAGGCGGCTGCGGCGCCGGCGGTGAGCAACGCAGACAACGCCTGGATGCTAGTCAGTGCGGCGCTCGTGCTACTGATGACGGGCCCCGGACTGGCGCTCTTTTACGGGGGGCTGGTTCGCAAGAAAAATGTACTGGCGACGATGATGCAAAGCTTCGCGATGATGGCGGTACTGAGCATCGTATGGGCGGTCGTCGGGTACAGCCTGGCGTTCGGTGAAGGAAGCAGCTTCATCGGCGGACTGCATAACATCTTCCTGCACGGCGTCGGCCTGACGCCAGATCCGGCGTACGCCGGCACGATTCCGATCCAGACGTACATGATCTACCAACTGATGTTTGCGATTATCACGCCTGCGCTGATCACGGGCGCGTTCGCAGAGCGGATGAAATTCAGCGCACTCCTGCTATTTCTGACGCTGTGGTCGCTCATCGTATATTGCCCTATGGCCCACATGGTGTGGGGCAAGGGAGGGCTACTGAACGCGTCGCTCGGCGGCGCTTTCCCTACACTCGACTTCGCTGGAGGAACGGTTGTGCACGTGACTTCCGGCGTTTCCGCATTGGTTTGCGCTCTGTATTTGGGAAAACGTGTGGGGTATCCGCGCGAGCCGATGCCACCGCATAGCGTGGTGCTGAGTTTCATCGGTGCGTGCATGCTATGGGTGGGCTGGTTCGGCTTTAACGCGGGTAGCGCTCTTTCCGCTGGCGCTCTGGCGACGTCGGCTTTTGTGGCGACGCACTTCGGCGCTGCTGCGGCGGCGGTGGGCTGGAGCGCCGTTGAGTGGCTAGCGAGAGGGAAACCGAGTGCGCTTGGCGCAATTTCCGGGGCAGTCGCGGGGTTGGTGGCAATCACGCCGGCGTCCGGTTTCGTCAGCCCAATGTCTTCGATCATCATCGGTCTCATCGCGGGAGCGTTCTGCTTCTGGATGGTGAGCGCGGTGAAGGCGATGTTTGGTTACGACGATTCTCTGGATGCTTTCGGTGTGCACGGGGCGGGCGGGACGATCGGCGCTCTTCTGACGGGCATTTTTGCCTCCAGCGTAATCAATCCGATTTTCAAGTCTGCGAACGGGACGGTGTTGCCTTCGGGAATGATCGAGGGGAATTATCATCAGATCCTCAATCAGCTGGTCGGAGTCGCGATCGCATGGGCACTGGCGATTGTGGGAACGCTGATTTTGCTCTTTATCGTGGATAAACTGATCGGGTTACGCGTTTCGAAAGAATCGGAAATCGAGGGATTGGATCTGACGCAGCACGGCGAAGAGGGATACCTCTGGGAGACTTCGGCCTGAGGCATCCGGTTCCCGCGACAAGCAACGTGCGGTAGCATGGGTGTGCCGATTACATTAAGGGGCATCTCGAGATGACAAAAATTGAAGCGGTTATTCAAACGTCGAAGCTAGATGCTGTGAAGGACGCGCTGCATGAAATCGGCGTGGAAGGCATGACGGTGCTGGAGGCGCGCGGCCACGGCCGCCAAAAAGGACACACCGAGTATTATCGCGGGCGCGAGTACACCGTCGATCTGATTCCCAAAATCAAGCTGGAGATGGTGCTCGCCGACGATATGGTGGAGCGCGCTGTGCAGGCGATCATCAATTCGGCGCGCACGGGGAAAATAGGCGACGGCAAGATTTTTCTTTCGCGGATCGACGACGCCATCCGCATCAGGAACGACGAACGCGGAAACAGTGCTTTGTAAGCGGCCCAACACGCGGGCTCGAATGGAAGGGCGGGCATTGTTGGACGGTCAAGGCCCGACTCAAAAGCGTGGCGCCGGTCGTCAGTTCAACAGCTGAAGCGCCCGACCGAAGGCGGGTCGGCCGCCACATAAACCGGTAGTCCGCTAGAATATCCGCTATGCAGATGCAACGATCCTTGAGCGCGGAACTCCGCGAGCTCTATGCGGGCGAGAGTGCGCGCATTCAACGCGATTTTGAAGGCACCGGAGACGGCCGCGCAGCCATACTTTCGCGCACGGCACTGGTGGAAACGATCGCGCTGCGGCTGTGGAATGAGTTCATCTCTCCAGAAAAAGAGGGCCCCGCCAGCCTCGTGCTGGTTGCCTTAGGCGGATTTGGAAGGCGCTGGCTTTTTCCCTATTCGGATATTGACCTCCTGTTTCTGTACGATTCGCAGGAAGGCGAGCGCGAGTTCAAGACGCGCATCCGTTCCTTTTCGCAAGAGCTTTGGGATTTGCACTTGCGGCTTAGTCCGGCAACGCGCTCGCTTGCGGAATGCGATCGCTTTGATCCAAGCAATGTCGAGTTTACGATCTCCTTGCTCGACTGCCGATATCTTGCCGGCGATCCCTCGGTTTTCAAGAAGTTGCACGACCACCTGATTCCGAGATTGGTGAATCGCGAATCGCGGCATATCGTGCAGCGCCTCACGGATCTTTCTCGCGCGCGGTACAACAAATTCGGCAATAGCGTTTTTCACCTCGAGCCGAACATTAAGGATGGTCCCGGCGGCTTACGCGACTATAACCTCGCCTGCTGGCTTGCGTTGCTTGCGGCGATAGAAGAGACAGGCGGCTGGCCCGAAGCAGACGCGCTATTGCCGGCATCTCTGCAGCGCTCATTTCGCGATGCGCTGGATTTTCTGATGTCCACGCGCTGCTTCCTTCATTTCCGCCATTCTCGCGACGACAATACGCTCGCGTGGAATGCGCAGGATGAGGCGGCTGAGCAGAAAGTCGGCGTTCGCGGCAATGGAGCGCTTTCCGCTGCGGACTGGATGCGTATTTACTTCCAACATGCGCGGCTCATCCATCGTATATCCTCACAGTTGCTCGAGGAGTTTCCGGCCGCGCGTCCATCCCTCTACAGGCAATTTCAGAATTTGCGCTCGCGGCTTTCGAATGCGGAGTTTTCGGTTGTCGATGGCCGAATTTTTTTGAACCGGCCCGAAACTCTTAGCGATCCGGAGCTGCCGCTACGTACGTTCCGATTCATGGCGCGACACGGCCTCACGCTTAGTTCGACAACGGAGCAGCAAATCGAGCAAGTGATGCGGGAACTGGTTGAGAATCCACCGAAAGGCGTGGAACTGTGGCATTACCTGCAGGAAATCCTGCTGGCGCCACACGCCGCCAACGCATTGCGCGCGATGCATTCGATCGGCCTGCTCACCCTGCTGCTGCCGGAATTCAAAGGGATTGATTCGCTCGTGATACGCGATTATTCGCACCGGTTTACGGTGGACGAGCACACGTTCGTCGCGATTGAAAATTTGCACGAGCTGCGGCGCTCGCAAACGAAATGGGATCAGCGCTATGCCGAGTTGCTGGAAGAGCTCGAACAGCCGGATTTACTGTATTTTTCGCTGCTCCTGCACGATACGGGCAAGGGAACGGATGCAGCTAGCCACGTGACGGGCAGCCTAGAGATTGCCCGAGGCTGCATGGAACGCCTGGAGATGGATGAGCCCGATCGCGAGGTCGTCAATTTCCTCGTAGGCAAGCACATGGAGCTGAGCGCCGCTTTACGCCGGGACATTTTCGACCCCGATACGATCCGGCAATTCGCCGCAAAGACGGAAACGCCCGAACGCCTGAAGATGCTTTGTCTGCTGACTTATGCGGACATCAAGGCCGTGAACCCGGAAGCGCTTACGCCATGGAAGGCAGAAAATATCTGGCAGCTTTATATTGGCACGGCGAATTTTATGATGCGCAGCGCCGATGAGCGCGTTCACGGCGATGCGAATGAAGAGGTAGTGGCGCATTTGCGGACACTTGCCCCGGCTGCGGGCGCCAAACTTGAGACATTCCTTGATGGATTGCCCAAGCGGTACCTGCAGACGCAGGCCGCGAGCGACATCTTGAGCCACATGGCAATGGCGAATCGGCTGAGCGAAGATTCCGTGCAGCTGGAATTAACGCGCGGGCGCCAGTGGTATGAGCTGACACTCGTAACTACGGATCGGCCGTTCCTTTTCGCGCGGATGGCCGGAGTTCTGGCTGCGTGGGGCATGAATATCGTGAAGGCCGCGGCTTTTTCTAATGCGGCGGGAGTCGTAGTCGACAAGTTTTTCTTTACGGATCGGTTCCGCACGCTCGAGCTGAACCTGCCGGAGTGGGAACGGTTTAAGGGCAGCATTCATGACGTGCTTACCGATAAGGCCGATCTCGAACGCATGCTCAACGACCGGATTCGCGGCCAGAAAAGTCAGCCGCCGAAGGTGAAGGTCGAGACGCAGGTGGAAATTGATAATGAGTGTTCCAGGCAGAGCACGCTGTTCGAAATCGTAACGCAGGACCGGCTCGGAATTCTGTATCGCATCAGTTCGCAATTCGCGCACGAAAACTGCAATATCGAGATCGCGCTGATCGAAACCGAGGGCCAGACGGCAATCGACGTCTTTTATTTGACCTCGGGCGGAGCAAAGCTTACGGTGCCGCAGATCGATAGCGTCCGCAACGCGCTGCTGAAAGAACTCGCCGAAGAATAGCTTGCCACGCACCTTTTCGTGAGGAGGTCGGGCAGATGCAGCAATCGATTCGGAGAGAGATAGTGAAGTCCTTGCCATTGGCAGTGGTTCGCCGGCGGGCGGCCGAGAACGAACTGCCTGCGGTGATACCGGCAGCATGCGGACTCGTCTGGAAAGCGATCAAAGGGTTAAACATTCAAAACGCGGGGCGGCATGTCGCGCTTTACTGGCGCGTCGTCGATGGACAATTCGACGTAGAGGTCGGTGCCGAAGTGCCTTCGACGTTTCCGGCTATTGGAGAGGTCTACGCGTCTGCGACGCCGGCCGGGGAAGTTGTGAGCATCACCCACTTTGGCCCGTATCACACACTGGGGCGAGCGCATGATGCGCTTGAGCAGTGGTGCACAGAGCAAAATTTGGAATTCGCCGGGCCATCCTGGGAAATTTACGGCCATTGGCAAGACGACTGGAACAGCGATCCATCCAGAATTCGCACGGATATCTACTACGCCCTAACAGGCCCCGGAAAAAGAGCATAAGCGGTACTTCATCGGCCAGCCTTACTGATGCCGCTGTTTTTACGCGGCCTCGAACAGTCTGTGCGGAAACAAGCAAACTCATGGCTTCAGAGGCTAAAGGCCTAGTCATTTCGCCCACTTACAGCACCGCTCGAAGCCGTGCCCTTTCGGAACCCGAGTTGCCACGCAGAGTCTCGAAGCGCTGACCTACAGGTGCCCCGCAAATTTTTCGCTGCGCTGAGGCCCAAGCCTCTGGAGTTGGCGCGGCGGACGAACGTTTCGCCAACACACCGCAACCGACAAACCGTTTCTATCGTCTTTAATCCTGAGTAAGATAGAAGCATACGCGCTGGGGCGGCGCATGGAGGTGGACTGTGCTTATCAAGAAGAAAGCGGATCTGACCTATGCCGATATCACGCCCAAGACCCTATATATGGGCCGGCGCAATTTCCTTTTGGGCCTGGGCGTAACCGGCGCTGCCGTAAAGCTTTACAAGAAGCTGCCCAGCGTCTTCGCGGCCTCGGCAAAGGGCTCTGTGCCCGTTCCTCTGAATGGCGTCACGAAAAGCAAATACACGACGACCGGCGAGAAGATCACGCCAATGGAAGACGTGACCCACTACAACAATTATTACGAGTTTGGGGTGGATAAGGACGGGCCCGCAAAGAATGCTGGGAACTTCGTCACGAATCCGTGGACTGTTTCCGTGGAAGGCGAGGTGGCCAAGCCGCGGAAATTCACGCTGGACGAAATCATGAAGCTGGCTCCGCTTGAAGAGCGTGTCTACCGGCATCGCTGCGTGGAAGCATGGTCGATCGTGGTTCCGTGGATTGGATATTCACTCAGCACGATCCTTAATCTTGTGCAGCCCACGCCAAAGGCGAAATTCGTCGCATTTCAGACCTACTACGATATCCGGCAGATGCCGCTCGGCCCCGAGGCGGGTATTGAGCTTCCTTACGTTGAAGGCCTGCGGCTCGATGAGGCGATGAACCCACTCACGCTATTGTGCGTCGGGATGTACGGTGAAACGCTGCCGAATCAGGACGGCGCGCCCGTGCGCATGGTGGTTCCATGGAAATACGGGTTCAAGAGTATCAAGTCGATCATCAAAATCAAATTGGTGAGCGGCATGCCGCCGACGACGTGGAATTTATATGCGCCCAATGAATATGGCTTCTATTCCAATGTGAATCCGCACGTAGATCATCCGCGGTGGAGTCAGGCGAAGGAACGCCGTTTGGGCGAATTCCTCCGGCGCGACACCCTCATGTTCAATGGTTACGGTGATTTTGTCGCATCCATGTACACCGGCATGGATCTGAAAAAGTGGTATTAAGCGTCCGCGCAACCCTTCAGCGCGTCGAATACGTCAGAGGTAGCTAGCCCCGCCAGAAGGCATGTGTCAGCCCGGATCAATTGTTCGGCAAGGATTGAAGTGAAGAGATTCGACGCGATTCTGAAGAGCAAATGGACAAAGGCATTCTTATTCCTTCTCTGCCTCGTCCCACTCGGCGAACTGATATGGATGATTTTGACGGGCGGACTCGGCCCGAACCCGATTAATGACGTCGAGCATTTCACGGGCGATTGGACGATCCGTTTCATCTGCATCACGTTGTGCGTTACACCTTTGCGGGAAATTCTGCGCCAGCCGCAATTGATTCGATTTCGGCGCATGCTCGGCCTGTATGCGTTCTTTTATGCTTCGCTCCATTTCACGACGTGGTTCGCGATCGACGATTTTTTCAATTTGCACGACATATCCAAGGACATCGTCAAGCGGCCATTCATAACCGTTGGTTTCACGGCATTCGTGCTGATGATTCCGCTGGCGGTCACTTCGACGAAAGCGATGGTGCGGCGGCTTGGTTACGAAAAGTGGCTGTTCATCCATCGCGCCATTTACGCCACGGCGGTCTTGGCGGTCATTCACTACTTCTGGCTCGTAAAATCGGACAAAACGCGTCCGCTTCGTTATGGTGCTTTGGTTGCGGTGCTGCTGTTATGGCGCGTAGGCACGTGGCTACGCGACCGCAAAAAGCGCCAGGCGCAACGTGCGCATCTTCCCCGGGAAGCCCGCTCCCGGATTGAAACGGCTTCATAGCTTCAGGACTGCCTCTGTAATTTCATGTCATTGCGGTCGCTTTACGAATTTGTTCGACTTTCTGGAACTCTGGGATAGGCCTTGTGAAATTTGAAAATGGAATGCGGACCCTTACCGTAATTGTGATTGGCGTTATGGCCCTTGGGCTGATTAGTCTTTCAAGTTGCAGCTCCGATTCAGGCAGCAAGAACCCTGCGCCAGCTGGCGCTTCTACAGGTCAGGTGAAGGCTGAGCTTGCCAGCGATTCTACCGGCCAAGCGGATTCTCTGGCGGCTGCGGTGAACGTGCTCACCTATCACAATGACAATGCTCGAACCGGGCAAAATCTGAATGAAACGATTCTGACGACGGATAATGTGGACGCCGAGACGTTTGGCAAGATCGGGATTATGCCGGTGCCGAGCAATGTGGATGCCGAGCCTCTTTACGTTTCAGGCCTTACGATTGACGGCGTCACCCACAATGTAGTGTTTGTGGCGAGCGAGAGCGATGTGGTCTACGCGTTTGACGCGGATACGTTTGCGCTATTGTGGCATGCGTCCGTAACGAGCGGAGAGTCGCCTTCGGATGAGGTAAACAATTGCTTTCAGGTGCAGCCGAGTATGGGTGTGACGGCCACGCCTGTGATCGACTTAGATGCGGGAACTCACGGGACTATTTTTGTCGTAGCGATGACAAAAGACTCCGCCGGCAACTACCACCAGCGCCTACATGCGCTAGATCTGATTACGGGTGCCGAACGGCCAGGCAGCCCGGCCCTGATCACGGCTACATCCGGGCAATCCAAATTTGATCCGATGCAATACAAGGAACGCGCGGGTCTGCTGCTGGTGAACGGCTATATTTATCTCGCGTGGGCTTCGCATTGCGATATCGATCCGTATCAGGGTTGGCTGATGGTTTACAAAGAGTCCAACTTGCAGCAAACCTCTGTTCTCAACCTGACTCCAACGGGTACGCGGGGCGGCGTCTGGATGGCAAACACTGCTATGTCCTCGGATTCTTCCGGCAACATCTACGTTCTGGTCGGGAATGGGACGTTTGGCGACGGCTCTGCAAACCCTCAATTGAATTCGTCCGGTTTTCCGGCTCAGCCGAATTTCGGGAATGCATTTCTGAAGCTCTCGACCGCGAACAACTCTCTTTTCGTTCAGGACTATTTCGCGATGTTCAATGCGAATGCCGAATCGGACAAGGATCTGGATCTCGGGTCAGGCGGTGCAATCGTGCTTCCCGAGCTGGCGGATTCGCAGGGTGCGACGCACCGGCTTGCCGTGGGCGCAGGAAAAGACGGCTACATCTACGTGGTCGACCGCGATGCGATGGGGAAGTACAACCCGAGCAACGATCAGGCAATTTATCAGAAGCTGAACGACCCGCAGGGCGATGCGTCAGGCACGCCGGCACTTACAGGCCAGGTTCTGTCCATGCCCGCATACTTCAACGGTACGGTTTACTTCAACGCGGAGCAGGATACGATTAAAGCGTTTCCCCTCTCCAACGGCATGCTTTCGGCGCAGCCTTCCTCGCAGAGCCCCCTTACGATTGAGTTTCCGGGGTGTACGCCAAGCATTTCGGCAAATGGAGCCGCGAATGGAATCGTCTGGTGCGCCGGCGTGGGTGCGAAAAAGGCAACGCTATATGCGTTTGATGCGACGGATTTATCGCAGGAACTCTACGATAGCGGCCAGGCCGGCAAGCGCGACGCATTTGTGGACAATGGCTCGGATAAATTTGTCACGCCGATGGTCGCCAATGGCAAGGTCTACGTGGGAACGACGCGCGGAGTTGTTGTCTTCGGGCTGCTTCACGGCTCCGCGAAAGCGGTCCGCTCACGGAACCGGGCGGCCGCTTCCGACATGGCCTCGTCAACTCGGCCGAAATCGGCCACGAGTAAGGATCGGGACTCGGAGCGATCTTCGATCAGTGTCGATGATGTTCCCCAAGGGAACCAATAAGGCTTGGCTGTCCCCGTACCTGCGGCAGGCGGCAACGGTACAGCTGTACCCGCGTTCTCTTGGCATTCTTGACGCTGTTCGCTAGGATTGCGCAATGACCTCGGCAGTGCTCCGAAATGGCACTAGGTTGCGATGGCTTGGCGGAGCCCTTGCCTGTTGGCTCTTTGTTGCCATCGCCGGATGTTCCTCCGGCCCTGGAACCGGAACGACGAAGAGCGTGGCGCCGACGATCACTACGCAGCCTGCGAGCGTTTCGGTCACAGTCGGCGCGGCGGCTACTTTTTCCGTGGTTGCCAGCGGCACACAGCCGCTGAGCTATCAGTGGCAAAAGAACCAGCAGAATATCTCGGGCGCAAACGGCGCAACGTATACGACCCCCGCCACAATCTCGGCAGATAATGGCTCCAGTTTCCGCGTGATCGTCAGCAACGGCATTTCGCCCGACGCAACCAGCGCTGCGGCTACGCTTACTGTGACTGCTGCGCCCGTTGCACCAACGATCACGACGCAGCCGCAAAACGCCGCTGTGACGGTGGGGCAGACGGCGACGTTCACAGTGGTGGCGACGGGAACTGCGCCGCTGCATTATCAGTGGCAAAAGAACCAGCAGAGTATCTCGGGCGCAAACGGCGCAACGTATACGACTCCCGCCACAATCTCGGCAGATAATGGCTCCAGTTTCCGCGTGATCGTCAGCAACGGCACGACGCCCGATGCGACAAGCGCGAATGCCACACTTACCGTAAATGCTGCGCCAGTCGCACCAACGATCACGACGCAGCCGCAAAACGCCACGGTGACGTCAGGCCAAACGGCAACGTTTACAGTGGTCGCGACGGGAACCGCGCCGCTCCATTACCAGTGGCAAAAGAATCAGCAAAACATCTCAGGAGCGACGAGCGCGAGCTATAGGACGCCTGTAACCACGACCGGCGACAATGGAGCGACCTTCCGCGTGATTGTTAGCAATGGCACCGCGCCCGATGCGACAAGCGCGAATGCCACACTTACCGTAAATGCTGCGCCACTCGCACCAACGATCACGACGCAGCCGCAAAACGCCGCTGTGACGGTGGGGCAAACGGCGACGTTCACAGTGGTGGCGACGGGGACCGCGCCGCTCCACTACCAGTGGCAAAAGAATCAGCAAAACGTCTCAGGAGCGACGAGCGCGAGCTATACGACGCCTGCAACCACGACGGCGGACAACGGTGCAGCCTTCCGCGTGATCGTCAGCAATGGAACCGTACCCGATGCAACCAGCGCAAATGCCACACTTACCGTGAATCCCGTGCAGACCAGCAGCGTGAACGTCCTCACTTATCACAATGACAATGCGCGCACGGGCCAGAACCTAAATGAAACGATTCTCACGACCGCGAATGTGAATTCCACCACGTTCGGCAAGCTGGCCACTTTGGCTGTAAGCGGCAATGTGGACGCTGAGCCTCTTTACGTCTCGAATCTCACGGTGAATGGCGCCGGCCACAACGTGGTGTTCGTGGTGACCGAGCAGGACATGGCATATGCGTTCGACGCGGACACGTTTGCGCAACTCTGGAGCAAGTCGGTTGGGAATGGGGAGTCTCCCGCCGGCATGGTTGACGGTTGCAGTCAGGTAGAGCCCAAGATTGGTGTGACGTCAACGCCCGTGATCGATCTTTCGGCAGGCCCCCATGGAACGATGTTTCTTGTTGCAATGACGCAAGATTCCGGCGGCAACTATCACCAACGGTTACACGCGCTCGATCTCACGACCGGCAACGAGCAGTCCGGCAGTCCGGTCGCGATATCCGCGACGTACACGATTCCCGGGACGTCGACAACGGACACATTTAATTCGATGCAGTACAAGGAACGCGCAGGGCTGCTCTTGATGAACGGAACCATTTATCTCGGCTGGGCGTCGCACTGCGATGTCGATCCGTATCAGGGCTGGATCATGGCCTATAGTGAAACTACCCTGCAGCCGGGTCCCGTCCTTAACATCACGCCGAGCGGTAGCAGCGCGCGCGGCGCGATCTGGATGGCGAACACCGCGATGAATGCGGACTCATCAGGCAACATTTACTTTCTGGCTGCGAACGGCGTTTTCGGCGACGGCAGCGGGAATCCGCCGCTGACGAGCGGGTTTCCT
>JBOGMU010000255.1:0-28153 GCA_050746865.1 Candidatus Acidiferrales bacterium | reverse complement strand
TGTGGACAGGCCAAACCGAGCAGGTGCCGAAGGAAGTCGTTCAGCACGGGATGCGGAGCGTGGCGCAGTTATTGTGTTCGGTGGATAACGGCAAGCTTGAGTTGCTTCCCAATACCAATGTGGACGTGAAGATTCTGGTTCGCGAGAGCAAAAACGCGCTCGTCGTGCCGCGCGGCGCGGTTCGCGACGATACTGGCCAGCGCTACGTTTACGTGTTCAACGACGGAGTCGTCAAGCGCCGCAATGTAGTTCTTGGCGTATCGAATGCGTCAAGCTACGAGGTACTCTCAGGCCTTTCAGAGGGCGATCGCGTGGCCGTGCCGCGAGACCGCACTCTGCACGATGGGATGAATGTTCGTCCCGCGGGGGAAAGTTGAGGATGGCGCGGGAACTGCGGGCGATAATTCTAGGGATGGCGGCTCTGCTTTGCTTTTCGCTTGCGGCGAGGGCGGCCGTGGCGGCGGACTCGCCGGCGGCCAACGATGCAGAGCGGAAAGTCAATTCAGGCGACTACCGCGGCGCGATTTCCGCTTTGCAATCGGCAGTCTCGCAGAATCCTTCGGACGCTGCGGCCTACTACTGGATGGGGCGCGGTTTTTACGAGCTTCACGACTACGACAACGCGATTTCCGCATTGCAAAAGGCCGTCGCGCTCACTCCCAAAAGCTCGGACTATGATGACTGGCTCGGCCGCGCGTATGGCGGTAAAGCCGATCGCGAGCACAGCTTTTTTGTCGCAAAGAAAGTGAAAGGGGAATTTCAGGCGGCGATCCGTCTTAATCCCTCGAACATCGCTGCGCGCAGGGACCTGGAAGACTACTGCATCGGCGCTCCCTGGATCGTGGGTGGCAGCAAGGACGAGGCGCTGGCGCAAGTGGACGCAATTGCCGCAATCGATCCGGTGGAGGGGCACGTCGCAAGAGCGATTTATTACAATGAGGCGCTCAAAAAGCCCGATCAGGCCGCCGCTGAATACCACGCGGTGATCGAATCGAAATCCGCCAGCATCGAACCTTATTTGCAGGCCGCGAACTTTTTCATCAACCACAATGAACCCGCGAACGTGCTTGCTGCGGTGAATGCTGCCACAGCCGTGGCGGCCAATGATGCGCGGCTGGACTTCTATCGCGGCGTACTTGGCGTGCTCAATGGTACGGACGCGGCGAGCGCGGAGCGATATCTGAAGTCCTATGTTGCCAGCACGCCGGATCGCAGCAGTTGGCCCACGCACGCATTGGGACGCGTTTGGCTGGGCAGACTCTACGAACGCATGGGTAAACCCGGCATCGCAGCGGAACAGTATCGAGCGGCTCTGCAACTCGATCCGGGCCGCAAAGACGCCAGCGAACGGCTGAATAAACTGGAAAAGTCGCAATGACGCTTCATGCCTGGAACGGGCGACGGGTGCTGCTCGCCGCGGGACTTCTCGCAGCTTTTGCGTTTACGACAGGTTCGAGTGCTTTGCGCGCGCAACAAACACAGACGCAGTCGCTGTCGACTCAGAGCCAGGCGACAGAGAATTCCGGCACGCTTTCGCTGAAACAGGCCGTGACGCTCGCCGAACAAAACAGCGCCGATCTTAAGCTCGCGCGCATGCAATACAACGTGGCGCGCGGGGAAGTGAACGTCGATCGCGCAGCATTTCATCCCAATCTCTACACGGGCGCGGGATATGCGTACACGTATGGCTTTCCATCGCTCGGAAATGGTAACGCGCCTTCCGTTTTTCAGCTCGATTACAGCCAGAGCATTTTCGATCCCGAAACGAGAGCTCAGCAGCATGCCGCCGAAGAACGCGCCAAGAGTTTGCTGCTTGAAGTCGAACGCACGCAGAGCGACGTAATCGCGCGGACGGCTACGGCTTATCTCGAGCTGGCGGAGGTTCGCCATTCGCTTCAACTGTTGGGCACGGAACAGGCAAGCGCGGAAAAAGTGATCGACGTTACCGACCAGCGCATTGCCGCCGATCAGGAGCTGCCAATCGAAGCCACTCGCGCCCAGCTTGCATTAGCACAGGTGCACGAGCGGATGGTGAGGCTTCAGGGCCGCGATGAGGTCTTGAGCGGGCAAATACGGGATTTGACTGGTCTCCCGGACACGGCGCCCCTCGAGATTTCCGATCAGGACCAGACGTCGTTCGCAGCGGACCTCGCGCAGCAATCGGACAATGAGATTGTCAGCATGGCTCTGCAGACCGACAAAACGATTGCCGAGGCCGAACACGACCGTGTGGCGAAGGCGGACCTACTGCGTGGCGCGAAGTTCAGTTATTTCCCAACGGTCACCCTTGTCGGCCAATATAGCGTTCTGAGCAAATACAACAATTACGATCAGTACTACGCGCATTTTCAGCGGAACAATCTGAATGCCGGAATTCAGATTACGATTCCCATTTTCGCGGCAAGAACGTCGGCAAACGTCGCGTTCGCAAAGAGTGAACTGGCCGCGTCTGAAGCGACTCTCGTAACGAAGCGCCAGCAGGTTCGCAGCGGCGTGGAGCAGCAGCAGCAGAATCTCCGCGAGCTTGAGGCCAGCCGCGATGTTGCCAATTGGGCTCTCAAGTTGGCACAGCAAACACTTGAGCTTCAGCAATCGAAGCTCCAGCAGGGGCAGGCGACCTTGGGCGATGTGGAGCAGGCACAACTTGATGAAAGCGAAAAGTTTGTGGAATTTTTGGACGCCAATTTCGCTCAGCAGAAGGCCCAGATTTCGCTATTGCAGGCTACAGGGCAGCTAGCCAAAGTTTTCCCGTAAACTACATGGAAAGCTTGGCTTGGGGCGCATACTTGTTTCAAGTACAATCGGAAAGCTACCGTCAAGCTCGAACTCCTGAGGAGGGCTACGCTAAATGCCGTCTGTCATGAAGACGCTCCTGTTGAATCCACCAAGCTTTGAAAAATTCGACGGAGGCGCTTCATCACGCTGGCCTGCGACTCGCGAAATCGAATCCTATTGGTATCCCGTTTGGCTCGCATACGCGGCAGGAATGCTCCCAGGCAGCCGCCTTTTGGACGCGCCTCCTCATCACATCACGCCCGCGCAAGTGGTTGACACTGCGGCAGATTACGAGTTCGTCGTCCTGTTTACATCGACCGTCGGGTTCTATAGCGACCTTCGCATGGCGCGCGCTATGAAAGAGCGCAAACCGAGTCTGAAGATTGCGTTCGTCGGCCCGCACGTGCAGATCAAGCCTGCCGAGAGCCTTCTCTCCAGCCCGGATATTGACTTTGTCGTTCGCGGCGAATTTGATCATGCCGTCGTCGAATATGCGGAGGGCAAGCCGCTTTCGGAGATTCGCAACGCCAGCTATGTGAAAGATGGCCAGGTGGTTCACAACGACTCGCGTCCTCTGCTTCAGACGGCCGACCTTGACGCGCTTCCCTTTGCCACCGACACGTACAAAAAAGATCTCACGATCGAAAATTACAACGTACCGTTTCTGCTGCATCCATTCGTTTCGTTTTACACGTCGCGAGGATGTCCGGCGCTCTGTACGTTTTGCCTGTGGCCGCAGACGCTTTCGGGACACGCATGGCGGACGCGCTCGGTGGAAAGCGTCGCGCGTGAGTTCAAGCAGGCGCACAAGATGTTTCCGCAAGCCAAAGAGTTTTTCTTTGACGACGATACGTTCAATATCCGCAAAGACCGCATCCTCGAACTCTGCAAGGAATTTCAGCCCGTCGGTTTTCAGTGGTCATGCACAGCACGCTGCCATAGCGATTACGACACGCTGAGCGCCATGGCCGATGCCGGATGCCGCTTGATGATCGTCGGCTTTGAATCGGCCGATCCGCAGATATTAAAGACGATCAAAAAGGGCGCTACGCCCGATATGGCGCGCAAGTTCGTGAAAAATTGCAAAAAGGTCGGTATTCGCGTACATGGCGACTTTATCGTCGGCTTGCCCGGCGAAACTAAGGAAACGATCGAAAAGACGATCGATTTCGCAAAGGAACTCGACTGCGAAACGATCCAGGTTTCCCTCGCGCACGCTTATCCCGGCACAGAGCTTTACGACCAGGGAGTTCGTGAAGGCTTCCTCCACGGTGAAGCGATCACCGACGACGGCGGACATCAGTTGCCACACCTTGAATATCCCGGCCTGACGAAGGAATACATGGTCGAGGCCGTGAACCGCTTTTACGACAGCTATTATTTCCGCCCGAAAGTCGTTTGGCGCATCGTTCGCGACGCCCTCTGGGATTCAAACGAACGCAAGCGCCTTTACCACGAAGCAGTCGATTTTCTCCGGCTCCGCGCCGACCGCATAAGAGTTGCCCGCGATCGCGGTGGCGTTCAGAAAAGGGCGATGGTTTCGGTACCTGCTATGCAGTCCGCGGCGGAGGGCAGTACAGCCGGCGAATCGCGTAGCGCATGACCATCCCACCGGCCCGGCGCCTTAAAACGTTGGTGATGATGATTATCATCATCTGCGCGTCTCCCGTGGGATATACCTTCGTCAGTAAAGGCATGAAAGAGATTGTCTGGCAGGGATGGTCTTTGCCTGACCTCTGGCACTTTTTTGTCGCCGCGTTCATGAACGGCACGATCTGGGCCGGCATAGCCCTTTTGCTTGCCTATTTTGTCGCTTTTCTCGTTGTTCTTTCGTGGGCGGACTACAGTTTCGTGCAGCCGTCCGCCTCCATTTCTTACTTGATCATCGCGCTTCTGGCGCGTTTCTTTCTGCACGAGACCGTCACGTGGGTGAGATGGGCGGGCGTGATTATCGTCTGCTCAGGCGTCTTCATCGTCAGCCAGACGCATGTAAGATCTCATGAGGAACATTTCCCGTGATCACAATTGTGATTCTTTATCTCATCGTGGTCGTGGTGGGAACGATGGGCGAGATGTGCCTTTCGCGGGCCACGAAGACGGTCGGTGAAGTTCACGATTTTCGCCCTCACGCCATCGCGCGCCATGTGATCGCGGTTATGCGAGTGCCCTGGATGTGGCTCGGTATTTCTCTAATGGCGGCGGCATTCTTCGCATTGATGGGAATGCTTTCGATGGCCAATGCCAGTTTCGTATTTCCGGCAACCGCGCTCAACTACGCCGTCGGGGCGGTGGGTGGGAAGTTTTTCCTGAAAGAACGGGTCACGATGCAGCGATGGGTCGGCGTGCTCGTCGTGTGCATTGGCGTAGTGCTGGTCGTTCTCGGCAAGGGATAATGCGATGACGCCGTGGACGGCGGTTCGCGACGCGGTCCTGCTCATTGCTCTCGCGCCCTACGTTTACTACATTCTCGCCAGCGTCGCCGCCGCGAAGCTGTTTCATCCGCATACGATTGCTTCTTCTGCTCCTTCAGCCGGCGGCGAATTCGCGCCACCGATTAGCATCCTCAAGCCGATCCGCGGGCTTGATCGCGAAACCTATGAGAATTTCGCCAGTTTTTGCGAGCAGGATTACCCGGAATTTGAAATCCTCTTTTGTGTCTCCGATGAATCGGATCCGGCGATACGTGAAATCGAGAAAATCATTTCTGCGTTCCCGGGCCGTCCGATTCGCCTGCTGGTCGGCTCCGATCCAATAGGCGCCAGCGACAAAGTCAATAAGCTCTGCCGCATGGCTCGTGAAGCCCGCCATGAATTGCTTCTCGTCAGCGATAGCGATGTCCGAGTGGAACCAGGTTTTTTGCGATCTCTTGTCGCGCCGTTCGCTGACGCCAAAGTCGGCGGCGTAACATGCCTGTATCGTGGCCTCACGGACGGTTCTTTCCCTGCCGACATCGAGGCGATCGGCAACAGCGCGGACTTTGCTCCCGGCGTTCTCGCGGCGTGGCTGCTCAACGGGAGAAAGCTCGACTTCATGCTCGGCGCCGTTATGGCCACCACAAAACAACATCTCGCGGCTATTGGCGGCTTCGAATCGTTCGCCGATTATTTTTGCGATGACTATGAACTCGGGAATCGTCTCGCCGCTCAAGGTTTTCGCGTCGTGCTTTCATCTGCGACCGTTGCGATCGTCTATCCGCACCAGAGCCTTGCGGCGGCTTTCCGCCACCAGCTTCGTTGGAATCTCAGCATCCGTTTCTCGCGCCCGTGGGGCCATGCAGGACTGATCTTTTCGCAAGGCCTCTTCTGGACAGTTCTAGGTACATGTCTGGCGCCGGGCTGGTATGCGCTTATCTACCCAACTGCCTACGCGCTCTTTCGCACGGACGCAGCCCTCTGCGTCGGAGCGCGCGGCATGGGCGATAATCTTATTCGCCGCAAAGGATGGTTGCTCGTCATTCGCGACGCGTTTGGTTTTTTCGTATGGGTCGCAAGCTTCTTCCCGCGCCGCATTCACTGGCGCGACCGCGAGTTCATCGTGCGCGAAAAAAAGCTGACACCGCTCCGCTGAGTCACGGCCATCGCATTAACCTCTTCTAATCTTCGCGTGCTTGGCTTACGCCTCCTGAATCGACGCCTCTTCGTCTGTAAACACTAAAGTTAACTGCAAACCTCGACGATGGTACAGGTAAGGGGCAACTGACCGAAAGATTAAGGGGGAATAACAACATGAATCAACGCGAAGCCCGTCACGCAGCATACGTACAGCACAGGCTGTTTCGAGTTCAACCGAAACGCTTCGTCTTTTACGACAAGGGTACAGGCACCGAACGTTTTGAGGTAAAAGCCGGCCCGGATGGTCACCTGCCCGTCGATCAGGCGGCGAGTCTCATGGCGATTCACTGTTTCGTTCGCGGCAAGTCTCCGAAGGACTTCGGCGTGATGGTCGCGCCAGAAGAAGACTTGCTAGACAGCGTTTTGCCCATGGCCAGAAGCCTCGTGCAGGCTTGCGCCGAAAATCGATCGCCTGTTCAACTCAGCGGCCGCCAGCGAGAAGTGCTTTGCGCCGTGATGCAAGACGGCTCAAACAAGGAGATCGCCGCGAAGTTGAACATTTCGGTGCGGACCGTGAAATTTCACATGTCGGCCTTGTTCGAAAAATTCAACGTACAGAGCCGCGTGACTTTGATGCGGAAAGCCGCCGACCTCTTGCTGCCCGAATCATCGTCCGCACAATCCGCGTCGGCTGCTGTGCCGGACCGCGACGTTCGCTTGCTACGCAGCAACGGGCTGCACCCAGGACGTTTGGAGCGCATGCCCGTGCAACCGCTGCGAATGGTTGCCAACGCACAAAGAGCTTCGCGCTGACGAATCGGCAAAACGAATGTCCTAGCGCACCGAGAACGGTAACGAAATCGTGTTCGTCGCGATGGATTTCGTTACCTGCTTGAATTCGTCAATGTCGAATGGCTGCCCGATGTGGTTTCCCGCAAGATCTTCAATCGCCGTGTCTACCACGAGCCGGTAATCGCCTCGACTCCAGGCCGCGCGTGGCGTAAAGCGCCACTCCATCTCCCTGCGCATCACATCGATTGTTCCCGCCACATTTCCATGCGGTCCGGCAATCGTCAACATGCGTTGCAGCAGCGGATAATTCATCGGGGTAGGGAAGTCCACTACCAAGGGATCTGATGTACCTGCGCTCGGCGTTGTAAACCGCCATTGTTTCGGATCGGGAGGATTTCTCAAGGGCGGTCCGCCAATGAAAATCTTCTTGAAGCCCGCAACCAGCGGCGCTCCCTTCGCGTCCGGCCAGTCTCGGTCGATCACGAGGGTATAGTGTTTTCCCTCGGCGATAGGCGGCCCCAGTTTTTCGTTTGACGTCAGTCCGCGCTTAATGCGTCCTGGATCGAACGTCATCGTGAGCCGTGTGAAGTTCGGGTCCCAAAGTTCTTCGCCCGGCAACAGCACCGCGTCGTCCCCGTCGAGAACTTTCCCGTTTTCGTCCAGCATGTGAAGGTAGCGCGCAGCCTCACCGCGGCTCATCGGCGCGGAAAAATAGATATAGAGCCGTAGTTCATTACTCGGCAGTACGCTCGTGGAGGGATATACATGCACGATACGCGTGGTCGGTGTTCTGTCAGGCCGCGGACCATCGAATCTCGCGGCCACAGCGTCTCCGGACGGCGGTTGAAAGACGGCGCGATAATGCACGCCATGAGAGACCGGATATGCCGGATGAAATACGAGCGTGCCGTTCTCCACGGCATAGCTGCCAGCCAGCGGAGGGACATCACCCGTTCCGGCATACACGCGAAAAACGGAACTCCATCCGCGACCCGGCGGTTGCGAAGGCGCATGCCAACCGGTCACACTAAAAGCCACGCCGTCAAAATGAATGGAGATGGTTTGCGCCGCCGCGATCATTCCGACGAAAAAAAGAATGACCGCGACGGCCGCAGGTATTAGCTTCCGCGGAGGCGTCACCGTTACGGCAGCGCGATCGTTTGCAGATTAATTGGTCCAGCAGGAGGTCCGGGCGCCCATGCTTGCCCGGTGGTTTTCCCCGTTACGATTACCGCATCTGAGGCATCGAGCTGCGCCAAATGCTGCACGTTCTGCAAGTCCTTCATCGTGTCGTAAGGAACGCCGGCCACGTCGGTCCGCTGCGGCGAATCAATCGCCGGATAGGAAGCGAGATCGTCCGCCTTCAACTTCATCACGCCACGCGCTGTGTTGGCAATCAGGATGTAATCGTGCCCGTCCTTCTGGTATGGCACCATATCGAGCGGCTGATTTCCCGCACCGAGGTCCGCGATCTCCACGCCCTTCACCTGTGCGCCCGGTTGCAAAGAACTCACGGGAATCTTTACCAGCGGCGTGCAGGTATAGGCCGCCAGAATGTACGGCTGTCCGCCGATCGTATAGGGCACAAACGTGCGGATCGGCGCTTCCGTCTCAAATCGTCCATGTGACGAATGCCAGATCTGTAACGTCGTTCCTTTGCTCGCGTCCTTGAACGGGAAGGGAATCGAACGCAGCGCCGAAGACCACTCTTCGTTGGAGAGGCCGGCGACGACCACGTCGCCGTTGACGTAATTGATGTTCGTAATCGTCTGCATCCGCGGATTCTGCCGCGCCGTTGTGTTTGAAGCCGGCGCATCCACGAGGCTCACCGACGAATACTTCGCATTATCGAGCGGCACCGTAGCGATATCGCCTTTCGCATCGACGCGCAGGATCAGCGGCATCGCATCCGGCCCGCGTCCACGCGACGCCGAGAGATAAACATTCTTCGAAATCGGATTCACCTTCACATCGTTAATCAAAATCTGATCGGGCGTAACGCCGACGAGAGCGGCAATCTTCTGATCGATATTATTCACGTCGATCTTCACATTTGACGCCGGGGCCTTGCGGTCGCCAGTGTCAATTGCCACCACATTGGCTCCGACTGAATCTCCAACGAACAAAATGCCGTCCGGCCCGAAAGCGAGCGCGCCGGCAGACGTTAACGGAACTTTACCGGAAGACAGGGTGGCGAGTGGGCTCGCAGGTACGCGAGCGGATGTGGCCCCAATGGCGACTGCGGTTCCAAGGCATAGCGCACAGGCCATGCCGGCGAACATAATGCGGCGCATTCTCGACCTCCTCTGGATCAATTTACGCCCCACCTTGATGTACCACGAGACCCGCGGGCGGTCAAATGATCCGATGTAAGTCTGTTGTAAGCGGGGTCAGTCTCGCGGGCGAAGACAGATTGGCACGATATCAAGATAGGGCCAAGTGGCGCCCCTGCGCAGCCGCTATGCAGTCTTTGGGCGAACGCTAGGCTCGTGCCAAGGTCGGTGCTGGGGCCGCATCACCCTCATTATTATTGTTATTCAAAATCATGGGCAGCAAGAACTCCTGCAACCGGCTGCTCTCAATCGGCGCCAGTCGGTTCAGCTGAATGCCAAACCGGTTATCGCTCAGCGCCCTGACAACCGCTCCCGACCCGGTAATCGGCATACCCGCCTGATTCGGCGTATAAAGGCTCACGCGAACCGGAGACGCGGGTATCGGATTCGGCGTTCGAACGAGCATGCCGTTCAAGCTCACGTCGATCGTTTCCGCCTCCACTTCCTCGTGATCGAACTGCAATTTCACGCGCGTCCGCAGAGGAACGCGCCGGAATCGCCGCCGCTCGTGCTCCACTGCGCCATGCATCGCCCGCACCAGCCGCAATAGCCGCGTCTTATCGATCGGCTTGTACAGGAAAAAGTGTGCCCCGGCGGCAAAGCCTTCCGAAATCGCGGACGTGCTCTGATCGTCGCTCACCATGATGATCGGCGTCATCTGGTTAAGCCCCGCCTTGCGAGCCAATCGAGCGAGTTCCGGCCCGTTTGGCGAAGGCATCCGGAAATCCAGCAGGATCACCATGAATTTTTCCTTAACCAGGTGTCCCACGGCGGCACGGCTGTCCGTCATAGCCAGCACTTTTACTCCCGTCGCATGAACTAAGACTTCCTTCATGAGAGCGCACGAAGCTGGGTCGTCATCCACAATAAGAATCCGCGAGTCCACGCGAGCCTCCTTAAGAGGCTTATCGGCAAAGAGGCAATCATCTCCACTAGACGGACAATCGCTTGTTATTGACGGATTTTGGGTCGTTCAGAACAGAGATGAGGGTCTTACCGCAGATTGCAACGAAGGGAGTAAGAAGATCCTGCCGCGTTGGGACCAGCTGCCGGCATCAGCTTGTCTCCTCCGGCTGCATCACCTTTGCCGCCATCTTGGCCACAAAACGCCGCGGCGCAAGACGCTCCAACTCAACCATCACCCGGTTCTTTCCGCCCGAAATCACAAACGTGTCGCCGCGAGCCATCCCCTCCAGCCCGACGCGCGCCACTTTCTCCGCCGTCTCCGGCGAACGGAATGTCCGGTCCGGCTGCTGCGCCACGTTTTGAAACTCCGTTGTGGTCGAACCTGGGCACAACGCGCACACATGCACGCCAAACGGCCGCAACTCCTCAGCGATTCCTTCCGCAAACAGCAGATCGAAAGCCTTCGTCGCCGCGTATGCCGAATTAAAGGGCACTGGCTGAAACGCCGCCACGGATGAGACGATCAACACATCCCCGCGCTGCCGCGCGATCATCTGCGGGACATAAAGCTGGGTCAACGCCACCACGGCCGTGCAGTTCACTTGGATCATTTCGGCGATTCGCGGCGTCGGAACCTTATGCACATATCCAAACGCGCCAAAGCCCGCATTGTTCACCAGCAGATTGATCTCAATGCCGCGCGCGCTCGTAAAGGCGTAAACCTGCTCCGGCGCCGCCGCTTGCGTTAGATCGGCGCTCACAACCTCCACTTTCGTTTTGTATTTCGATGACAGATCGCCAGCCAGCGCCTGCAGACGGTCCGTTCGCCGCGCCGTTAGCACCAGATGCGTCCCCGCCGCTGCGAGCTGGCGAGCCAACTCCTCGCCGATGCCCGCACTCGCGCCCGTCACCAGCGCCCATTTCCCCGCCCACTTCTTCACCGTGCGGTCGCCTGAATTACTAGCCATTACCAGCCACCCTTCATCAACTACGCCTCATCTTCCCGCCCTTGCGCCTTTGCGAGACGATCGATCACGCTCATGTCCTCCAGCGTCGTCGTGTCGCCGGAAATTCCGCCCTTCGCCGCCAACTCGCGCAGCAAACGCCGCATGATCTTACCGCTGCGCGTTTTCGGCAGCAGATCGCAGAAGCGCACATCGGCTGGCCGGGCAATCGTTCCAATCGTGGACGCGACGTGCTCCGCCAACGCGCCGCGCAGTTCCTTCGAAGGACTCTGTCCGGCTCGCAATGTGACAAAGCAAATGATCGCTTCGCCTTTGATCTCATCCGGCCGCGCAACCACGGCCGCTTCAGCCACCGCCGGATGGCTCACCAATGCGCTTTCAATCTCCATCGAACTAAGCCGGTGACCCGCCACCTTAATCACGTCATCTACGCGCCCAAGCACCCAGATATAACCGTCTTTGTCGCATTGCGCGGCATCCCCGGCGAAATAGACACCAGGAATGCGCCCAAAATAGTCCCGCGCGAAGCGTTCATCGTCGCCATAAATAGTACGCATCATCGACGGCCACGGCTTCTGGATCGTCAAATAGCCCGTCTCACCCGGGGGAACTGCCTCGCCGTGCAGGTTCACCACTTTCGCAATGATGCCCGGAAGGGGTAGCGTCGCCGATCCTGGTTTCGTGGCCGTCGCGCCCGGCAGCGGCGAAATCAAAATCGCCCCCGTCTCGGTCTGCCACCACGTATCCACGATCGGGCACCGGTTCTTGCCAATCATCTCGTAATACCATTTCCACGCCGCGGGATTGATCGGCTCGCCCACGGTTCCCAACAGACGCAGGCTGCTGATGTCGTGCACATTGATCCAATCGGTTCCCCATGACATAAAAGCGCGTACGGCCGTCGCCGAACTGTAAAAGATCGTCACTTTATAGCGCTCGATGATCTCCCAGAAGCGGTCCTTGCGCGGCTGATCCGGCGCGCCCTCATACATCACGATGCTTGCGCCGTTTGCCAGCGGCCCGTAAACCAGATAGCTGTGCCCCGTCACCCAGCCGCAGTCAGCCGTGCACCAGTAAACGTCATCCTCTTTCAAATCGAAAACGAGCTTTGTGCTCCACATGCATTGCAACAAATAACCCGCCGACGTGTGCAACACTCCTTTGGGTTTCCCGGTCGTCCCGCTCGTGTAAAGAATGTAGAGCGGGTGCTCCGAATCGAACGGAAGTGCAGGGCAATTCGCCGTCGCCTCCTTTTCCAAGTCCTCCCACCAAAGATCCCGGCCTTCCTGCCAGCCTGCCTTTTCTCCCGTTCGCCGCACTACGATGCACTTCTGGATCGTCGGGCAATGCTTCATCGCGGCGTCCGCCGTCTCTTTGAGCGGCACAATTTTCCCGCGACGGTAGCCGCCGTCCGCGGTAATCAGAATTTTTGATTTCGCATCCCCGATTCGGTCCGCCAGCGCGGTCGCGCTAAATCCGCCAAAAACCACCGAATGCATCGCGCCAATTCGGGCGCATGCCAGCATCGCGATCGGCAGTTCGGGAACCATGGGCATGTAGATCGTCACGCATTCGCCCGGTCCCGCGCCCAATTTCATCAGGGCATTCGCGAACTTCGAGACGCGCGCGTGCAATTCGCTGTAGGTAAACTCGAGCCGCGAGCCATCCTCGGCCTCCCACAACAGCGCAGGCTTGTTGCCGCGCTTTTCGAGATGTCGGTCGAGGCAGTTGTGCGCCACGTTGAGCTTGCCGCCGACAAACCACTTGGCATGGGGGAGCTTCCACTCCAGCACGGACCCGAACGGCTCGAACCAGTCCAGCATTTTCGCCTGTTCCAGCCAGAAGCCCTCCGGATCGCGCTCGGCCCGCTCATAGATCTTGCGATACTCGTCGAGCGACTTCACGTGCGCGCGCTTGCTGAACTCAGCTGGCGGAGGAATGGGTTTCTCTTCAAGAACGTGCGGGTCAAACTCTTGCATGAATCCTCCGGTAGCGGGCAATTTTGAACGTGAAAAATATATTCGGCCGAAGCAACGCGCCTAGGCGCAACTACGTTAATGAAAGCCTCGGAGACGGTCAAGGCCAAGCGATAATTCTACGCCGGTTATCTCGTCGCAGGCCGCGGGAACTAACCGCGCTTTAACCCGTAATAACGCTATGTAACGCCGAATCGCATGGGCCGTCCTAAGATATGCGATGCCGATAGCTGTGGGGCTGACAGACGAAGCTTTGCTCGCAAAGATGATCGCAGGCGACGAGGAGGCATTCACCGCTCTGTACCGCCGTCGGCACCCGTCTATCTACCGCTTTGCCCTTCGCATGAGCGGCAATCGTGCGCTGGCCGAAGACGTCACGCAGGAAGTCTTTTTCGCATTGATTCGCGATGCTAAGCGATTCGACCCTGCGCGGGGTACCTTTGGCGCATTTCTCTTTGGAATTGCCCGGAACCATCTGCACAAGAGATGGGAACTAGATAAGAGGCTGGTTCCTTCGGGCTTGGGAAATGAAGATATGAACGCCAGCGAATCTCACAACGGAGCCGGAAGGACCCAATTCAGCGTGGCGATTCAGACGGGCGCCGTGTCGGGAACCGGGCTGCGCCGAGAGGGAAGTCGTAGTACCATTCCGGGCGTCCCCGAAGAATTCGTGTCGAAGGAAACCGTCACGCGCGTTCGCAAAGCGGTCGCGAGCTTGCCCGAGAACTACCGGGAAGCCGTCATTCTGTGCGATTTGGAAGAGATGAGCTACGAAGAAGCCGCTCAAACGTTGGAGTGTCCCGTGGGAACCGTTCGTTCCCGGCTGCACCGCGGCAGGGCGATCCTGCTCGAAAAGCTCGAAGAAGCGCCGCTCCGTTCTGCTGTGGGCGAATGAAGAGGAGGAAAATGAGGAATATGGCGATTGACTGCGCGCAATTCGAAGAAATCGTCCATGAATTGGAGCGTGCCGGTACGCCTGGTTTCGATTTCCGCGAAGACGCTCTTGCCCATGCGGAATCTTGTCCTCGCTGTGCCGACCTTCTCGACAAGGTGATGGCGCTCGAGTTCGCTTTGGATAGCCTCGCCGTGCAAGACCGTGGCGAACGGGCGTCTCTCCATGTCGAAACCGCTCTGCTTGCAGAGTTCCGGCGGCAGCATGCGCAGGCTGCTCATCCGCCTCGCACTTTTCGTTTGAGGACGGCTCTCGCGATGGCCGCAGCTCTTCTCCTGGCGATTGGGATGACGGTGGCGTTTTGGATGAGTCATAGGTCACCTGGGGCGGGGAGCCCGGTGGCGATTGTCGCGCCGAACACACCCAATCCAGCGGATGCAAATGAAGCTACTGCCGATAATTCGATCTCGTCGGATGCCGAATACACCACGGATTTCGTTTCTTTGCCTTACGCGGACGATCCCGGCACGCTTGAAGGCGGCACGGTAGTGCGCGTCACCCTTTCGCGATTGGCGCTTGCATCGTTCGGCTTGCCGGTTGCAGGGATGGGATCATCCGAACGGATTCCGGCGGATATCGCGCTCAGCGAAGACGGTGTTCCCCAAGCGATTCGGCTCGTGGCGGATGCGGATTTGGATCAGACGAATTAGGGTTTGAGATCCAGAGTTGAATGACAACGCAAACTCAGCCCTTGGAGGAGGTAGCTCCACAATGAAGCGACGAATGAATCCCAGATGGATACCAACAATCGGTGCGGCGATATTCCTGCTCGCAGCGGCCGCCAGCGTAAGCGCCCAAGGTGGCCCTCCCCCTCAAGGCGGCTTTCGCGGCAGGGGTCCTGGACCAATCGGCCCAGACGAGGCGCTTGGATTTGTGGGCTTCGAAGCCGGTCTTTTTGGCAAAACCGTAACGGGCGCGCCGTTCACGGCGGACGTTTCGACCGAATCCGTGCAGGCATTGCCCGATGGCAATCGCATCGACAATAAGACGACCGGAACGATTGCTCGCGATAGCTCCGGACGTACGCGGCGTGATCTGACGCTCCCGTTGATCGGCGCCTACTCCACTTCCGGCAACAGTAGCGGTCCTGCCCACGCGGTCGTCATCACCGATCCCGTGGCCGGCGTTTCCTACGTGCTCAACGACAGCCGCAAGGACGCCCGCGAGATGCACTTGCCGAATAATTTGTTCCGCCGCAATGCCGGTGATCGCGGACCGAATTCCTCTACGCGCGCAAATCCACCTAACGTAGCCACTGAATCGCTCGGCACGCAGTTGATCGGCGGAATTTCGGCCGAAGGCACGCGTACCACTCGTACAATTCCGGCCGGCCAGATCGGCAATGAAAAGGCCATCGCAGTCACTGTCGAGCGGTGGTATTCCCCTGATCTTCAGATGGACATTCTGGTCAAACGCAACGATCCGCGCGGTGGAACCACCGTATTTCAGTTGACGAACGTGGTCCGCTCGGAGCCGGATGCGGCGCTTTTCCAGGTTCCGTCCGATTACACGATTGTTTCCGGTGGCGGGCCTGGTCCGCGCCGCGGAGGAAATCGGCAGGGCGCGCCTCCTCCTGCGCCGCAGCAGTAGAGGCAGTTTGGATTTGCTCCACCCCGGGGTTTGCGGGCGGAAAAATATCCGGCTCCGCCCGCGAATCCTTGCCGCGTATAATCCTGCCAGAGACCTCATGGACGTCCGCAAGCTCGAATCGCAATTGCACGCCGAAGGCTTTTCGCACACATTCGTCTGGCAGGATGGGCCAAGCGCTTATTATCCTGACCACACGCACGATGGACTTACCGCGCACATCATCCTCGATGGAGAAATGACGCTTACCGTCCACGGCAAATCGCAAACCTACGGCGTGGGCGACCGTTGTGACGTCGGGGCTGGCGAAGTGCACTCCGCAAAAATGGGTCCGACCGGCTGTCGCTATTTGATTGGCGAGATGTAATTGGGTTTACTGCGAGATCGCGCGATCGAGCAATTCCATCACGTGCAGCACTTGGTGTCCTGTGCCATGCATCGCCGCGCCCGCGCGCAACTGAATCATGCATCCGGGGTTTGCCGTCACGATGGCGTGCGTTTCGGTGTCTTTCGCCCAAGCCATCTTCTGCTCGAGCAATTCGAGCGACGCCTTCGTCTGCGTCACGTTGTAAACACCTGCCGACCCGCAACACTGATCCGCGTGCGCCATCTCCATAAGCTGCACGCCCGGAATGCTGCGAATCAGCATCCGCGGGGCCTCGCGAACTTTCTGCCCGTGCAGCAAATGGCACGAATCCTGGTAAGTGACGCGCAGCGGCACTGTCCGCAGTGGAGCGGTCAGCCCAAGCTGCGCGAGAAACTCGGTCACATCGCGCACCTTTGTCGAAAATTCATCGGCGCGCGCATGCATCGGATCACCCGCCGAAAAAAGGTGTGTGTATTCCTTCAACGTCGAACCGCACCCCGCGGCGTTTGTCAGAATCGCATCGAAGTCTGCCGCCCGAAACGCATCAAAGTTCTTGCGCGCCAGTCCGCGCGCCACATCGCGTACTCCCGCGTGCGCTGCCAACGCTCCGCAGCAAACCTGCCCGGCTGGCGCAACCACTTCGCAGCCATTTGCCTGCAAAACGCGAATCGTCGTGCGATTCAACTCCGCAAACGTGACCTGCGCCACGCATCCCGCGAAAAACGCAACGCGCGCCCGCCGTGTACCCTGCGCCGGGAACGTCTTGCCCAATTCCGAGAAGAAAAATCGCGAATCGATCCTTGGCAGCAGTGCCGCGCGCTGTTCCATCCTCAGGAGGCGCAGAATTCCTGTGCTCCGCGCTATTGATTCCAGACCCGATCGTTGGTAAACGCGCAACAAGCGCGCCGCAAACGCGATTCGCCCTGGATACGGCAGCAGTCGCCGATAAACAAAATCGCGTACAGTCCGTGCGCCGAACGGCCTCTTATAATTTTGTTCGATTTGCGCGCGCGCCAACTCGACCAATTTCCCGTATTCCACGCCCGAAGGGCACGCCGTCTCGCACGCGCGGCAATCCAGGCATCGGTCGATATGCGTCACAAAATCGTCGCCGAGCGCGAGTTGCCCTTGATCGACGAGCGCCATCTGACGCAACCGCCCGCGCGGCGAATCCGCTTCGCGTCCCCAAAGCCGGTAAGTTGGGCAGTGATTCAGGCACAGCCCGCAATGAACGCATCGCGCGTAGTCCTGGTATAGCGGCCGATCCGCCTCGGAAAAACCGCTCCTCTGCTCTTTCTCGGTAGTTTCCGTGACGACTGAAGAATCGTGGTAAGCCAAAGCCCTAAATCCCTCCCACGAAGCGGCCCGGTGCGAGAATTCCTTGCGGATCAAACACAGATTTCACTCTGTGCATCAGTGGCAAGTCCGGGCGCTCCGGTCCCCAAATGCTCAAAGCGCTTTTCCACTCGCTCGGACACCACGGAATCGTCGAATTGCCGCCGAGCCGCGCACAACAGTCCTCGTGAATGCGATTCGTCGCCCCAGCCGCGCACTTCATGTGCTTTTCGTCGTTCCCATCCGCAAATAGCGCCACATAAATTACACCCACTCCGCGTGCCACCGCGGTCCACGTCAACGAATGATCGTCCGCCGCGTGTTTCGCTGCCGCAATGGCGTGCTCCAAATGCTCCGGCAGCACCGATATTTTCATGATCGTGCATGCCGGTGATGACTCCAGCGCAATCGGCGCGAACTCCCTCACGCGGCCAAACGCAGCCGTGATCGCGCTCGGAGTCTTATCGTCACCGATCCGGGAAAAATGTGTACCGCCAGCGCTTTCAACCATCGCGCCCAATTCGGCTTCGCAACGGTCGAGAACGTCATCGTTTCCCGAAAAGCCCGTCGTCAGCGTCCATCCACCGCGCGAAAGCAAGCCATCAGGCAATTCGTTCGGTTCAATGCGCCGTGCCGCATCGCCTGCAAAAAGTTCGGCGACACCCGGGCTCAAAATATCCAGAGTCATCGGTCGCAATGCCGAAGCCGCAACGCTATTCCGGCACGCGACGGCATCGGCGGCATGAGTAAAATGCGCCGCAAACCCGCGCACGGACTGCGGAGCAGGGAACGTCCTCAAATTGATTTTGGTTATGATGCCTAGCGTCCCCAGCGATCCGATCATCAGCTTGTGCAGATCGTAGCCTGTCACGTTTTTCACCACGCGCCCGCCGCTCTTAGCCGCAACTCCATCGCCCGTGACAAATTCCATTCCCAGCACAAAATCTCGCGCCGTCCCATACATCTGCCGGAGTGGGCCTTCAACGCCCGATGCGATCGTCCCGCCGACAGTCGCCCGCGTCATAAATGGCGCCCCGTGCGGCAAAAACTGGCCATGCTCGTTAAGAGTTCGCTGTAAATGGCAAATCGCCACGCCCGGCTCAACGCTCAACGTGAGATCGCCCGGATCGTAAGCCACAATCTGATTGAGGCGCGTCACATCAAGCGCAATATCGTAGCGTCGTGGCGCGAGCCCGATACCGATTTTTGTCCGCGCTCCGTTGACTACAATTGAAAGGTTCTCGCTCACGGCAAATTTCACAATTTCGAGAATTTCTTCTGGGGACGATGGCTGGAGAGCGGCGTTGGGTGTAACGCCGTCAACTGCGTAGCCCGAAAGTCTCGAAGGGTCGTTGGTAAAACCGCCCGAACCCACGATTCCTTCCAGCCGCGAAATCGCCCCGGGCGCGGGACTGCTCATGCGACCGGAACCTCGCTCGGCTCGCTTTTGAGCGGCCGCGAGTGAATCTCTCCGCAGCCCTTCTTCGACGGAAAGATTTTCTCCGGATTCAGCAGCCCCGCCGGGTTGAACGCGTTTCGCACGCGCTTCATCAATTCCAATTCCGCGTCGCTGAACATCAGCGGCATCAGTCGATCTTTTTCCATTCCGACGCCGTGCTCACCTGTAATCGTCCCGCCTGCGGCCACGCAATATTCGATAATTTCGTCCGATGCCGCTACCGCGCGTCGAAACTGCTCTTTGTCCCGCGGATCAAACGGCACAATGGGATGCAAGTTCCCGTCGCCCGCGTGGAAAATATTACCAATCTCAAAACCATATTTCTTGCCGATCTCTTCAATTCGTCGCAGCGTAGCGGGCAATTTCGTTCGTGGAATCACACCGTCTTGCACGTAATAGCACGGGCTAAGCCGCCCGACTGCCGCAAACGCGTTCTTGCGGCCCTTCCACAGCAGATCGCGTTCCTTCGAATCTTTCGCCGCGCGAACTTCCCGCGCATTATGTGCGCGGCAAACTTCGCCTACCTGTTGCGCCTGCGCCGCCGCCGCTTCTCGCAAGCCGTCCACGTCAATCAGCAGCACTGCCGCGCTATCCACGGGATATCCCGCATGAATGTACGCTTCAATCGCGCGCAATGACCATCCATCCAGCATCTCGCACGCCGCAGGCGTAATTCCGCGCGCCGTCAGTTCGGCCACCGTTTCCGTCGCGTCCTCAACGCGATCGAAAATAGCCAGCAGCGTCTTTGTTTCCTCGGGGAGTCGCGTCAGCTTTACCGTAATTTCTGTCACCAGGCCAAGCGTCCCCTCGGAGCCGACAAACAGTCCGGTCAAATCGTAGCCCGTCGCATCCACAGCCGAATTTCCGATGCGAACCACATCGCCCGTCGGCAACACAACTTGCATCCCGAGCACATGATTGGTGGTCACGCCATAAGCCAGCGTGTGCGGCCCGCCGGAATTTTCCGATACGTTCCCGCCGATCGTGCAAGCCTTCTGGCTCGAGGGATCGGGCGCAAAATGCAATCCGAGATGCGCCACGGCAGCGCTCAAATCCGAATTCACCACGCCCGGCTGCACCACGGCGCGCTGATTCTGCGCGTCCACTTGCAGAATGCGATTCATCCGCGAAAAAACGGTAA
Source organism: Candidatus Acidiferrales bacterium (assembly GCA_050746865.1). GTDB lineage: Bacteria > Acidobacteriota > Terriglobia > Acidiferrales > UBA7541 > Palsa-295. Next base: position 8,014 of record JBOGMU010000255.1, on the reverse strand, counting down.
GAATGCCGCCGGTTCGTGCCAATGCGCCGCCCGAAAGCCCCGTCCCCGCGCCGCGCCCCACAAGCGGCGTCTGGAAACGGTTCGCAAGCGCAACGATGCCCACCACCTGCTCGGTATTCTGGGGAAATACGACGCAGTCCGGCCGACCGATTTCGACCGAGCCGTCGTACTCATAGAGAAGGAGATCCTCTGGCTTATAGAGGACGCTGTCAGGCCCGAGCAGTCTTTGGAGTTCGGCCAGAAGTTTCGCATCCATGCTGAAACCATCTCACAAAATCGCGCAGAATGCGAATTGCCGTGTAGCAAGCCGTATGGACGCTGCTTGTTTACGCTGAGTGCTTTTACGAAGGGCTGCGCCCTCTTTTCGACTCGGCTTTAGCGTCTATGCCCAGGTGTATCCCAAATTCTTCAATGGCAACGACCGAACCCGCTCGCCCGTAGCCGCGAAAATCGCATTCGCAATCGCCGGCAATACAGGCGGCAACGCCGGCTCTCCCAATCCTGTCGGCGAATATTGCGAATCGGCGAAATCAACGTGGATTTCGGGCGGAGCCTGATGGATGCGCAGCGGCTGCAATTCCAGGAAATTGCTTTGAACAGCCGCTCCTTTGTCAAACGTCACTTCGTAGCCCATCAACTGGCTCATGCCATCGATCACAGCACCTTGCGAAAGATTTGTCGCAGGGCCCGGATTGATGATCTGGCTCCCGATATCCGCCGCAACCCAGAAGTTCGTCACGCGGATGCTCTTATCGGAATTTACCTTCACTTCCGCGACTTCGGCGAAATATCCCGAGTGGCTGAAATGGCATGCCACGCCCATCGCCGTGCCCTTGGGCAACGTTCGAGTGCCCCACCCAGACGTCTTCTGCACGAGTCGCAACACGCCCTGCATCCGTGGCGCGTTGAACTCTGGTCCAGGCCCGCGTCCACCAGCTCCCTGCGAAGCGGCGAGTGGCGAATTGTCCATGATTTCGAGCCGGAATTGCAGCGGATCTTTGCCCGCCGCGTGCGCCAGCTCGTCGATAAACGACTGAATCACAAACGCAAGCGCATTGCTGCGCGGCGCCCGCATCGCGCCCGTTGGAATTCCGCAGGGAATCAGCGAATACTGCAACGAGTAGTTGGGGATGAACCTGCCGGGAAACTCGTCCGCACCAATATCGCCCGAGGGAACGAATCGGCCGTCGCGTCCATAGCTTACAAAATGATCGTGCCATGCGACCAGTTTCCCTGACGCGTCGACGCCGCCCTTAAGGTAATGAAAGCCGCCGGGCCGGTAAAAATCGTGTTGCACGTCATCCTCGCGGGTCCAAAGCAGCTTCACGGGCACCCCCACCTGCTTTGCGATCCACGAGACTTCGGCCACGTAGTCGTTCACCAATCGCCGACCAAAACCGCCTCCGATCCGAGGCTGATGCATCGTGATATCGGAAGGCTCGATTCCGATCGTTTTCGCCGCTACTTGCAGCCCTTGCTGCGGGGTCTGGCTTGGTGCCCAAAGCTCGAGTTTGCCGTCATGAAAATGCGCGCTGCAGTTTTGCGGTTCCAGCGGTACATGCGAAATAAACGGATAGCTGTAAGCCGCCTCCACAACTTTGGCCGCGCTCCCAATCGCTGAGTCGATGTTGCCATCGGTCCTGAGCGTGTCTTGCGGCGTCTGCTTCGAAAACGCCTCGGCCGCGTCTGCAAAGCCCTTGCTGCTTTGCGAAGCCGTCGGGCCCTCGTCCCACTGCACTTTCAGGCTCTTGCGTGCCGTGTTGGCGTGGTACCACGTGTCCGCCACCACTGCGACGCCGGGAAGCAACCCGTTCAAATCGGTTCCGCCTTCCACGATGAACGCGTGCTTAACGCCCGGCATTGCCTTGATCTCGTCCAGATTCGCGCTCACCGCTTTTCCCCCATAAACGGGGCACTTTTGAAATACCGCGTAGAGCATGCCCGGCAGTTCGAAGTCGATCCCGTACTGCGGCTGACCGGTAACGATCTTTGCGTTATCGACGCCTTTCACCGTCGTCCCAATGATCTTGTAATCCTTCTTATCCTTCATCTTCAGCGACGCAGGATCGGGAGGCGTCAACGTCGCCGCTTTTGCCGCCAGTTCTCCGTATCCGAGCGATTTGCCGCTCGCTGCGTGCATTACTCGCCCCGAAGCCGTCGTGCATTCCGCTTCCGGTACGTTCCATGTCTCTGCAGCCGCAGTAATTAGCATCTGCCTCGCGCCCGCGCCGACCTGCCGCAGCGGAACCCAATTGATGGGAGTTGCGGTGCTGCCGCCTGCCACCTGCGGTCCATATTTCGCGGCGTCCACGTCCGCCTGTTCGATCCGTACATCCTTCCAATCGATATCCATCTCTTCGGCAATGAGCATCGGCAACATCGCCTTAACGCCCTGGCCTTCTTCCGGATTCTTCGCCATGATCGTCGTGATACCGTCAGGCATGATCTTGATGAAGGAACTCGGCAGCAGCGGAGCCTGCGGTCCTCTTTGCGCCAAAAGCTTCCTTACGGGCTCCGCATAATACGCGAGCAACATGCCACCGCCTGCGATCGCGCTCACGCGAAAGAAGGAGCGCCGGCTCAGTTTTTTTACCGGCCTGTTTGGAACTGTGGGCATCGTAGCCATGGTCTATCCTCCTTCAGTTGCCATGCCCGTTGCGGGATGGCGTAGCTTTTGCGGCAGTAGCCAACTCTGCCGCGCGATGAATGGCCTGCCGGATGCGCAGGTAAGTTCCGCAGCGGCAGATATTGCCCATCATCTGCGCGTCGATATCCTTATCGGTCGGCTTTGGATTCTTCGCCAGCATTGCCGACGCGGACATGATCTGTCCCGCCTGACAATATCCGCATTGCGGTACGTCGATCTCCTGCCACGCAATCTGGCATGGATGCTCTCCGTCCGAAGAGAGGCCTTCAATCGTCGTAATTGGAACTCCAGCCGCTTCCGAGACGTGCGTCTGACAGGCGCGTACCGCCGTGCCCCGCAAATGGATCGTGCAAGCGCCGCACATTCCAATGCCGCAGCCGTATTTGACTCCCTTTAGGTTGAGCATATCGCGCAGCACCCACAACATCGGCATGTCTGCGGGCGCATCCACCGTCGTCGTTTTTCCGTTCACGATCAATTTATAAGGCATCCAGACCTCCGTCACTCACAGGGGAAAGAAACGATGCGAAGACTGTACTACCGCGTTCGAGCGGCAGTCAACCAAGCAGCTTGCGTCTTAATACGGGCATAGCTACGAAGCCGCGCCGCGAGATTTCTGGGCCGGAATATTCAAATCATCCGACGAAGGAGAATCGATTCGCGCGGAATCGCCGATACGATTGGCAGCCCAACCGCGACCAAAGGGAGTGTTGCCCGAATTTCGGTTCCAGGCTCGCATCGTTGGATTTTGAGGATGCCGTGGAACTCGATGATACGCTCACGCATTCCGCTCAATCCGATGCCCGCTCCTTGCCCCGATGCATTGAATTTCTCGACAAATTCGCGTGAAATGCCTTTCCCGTAATCGCGTATTGTCAATTCGATCTGATCGGCGTCGTTCTTCAGCGCAATATCGACCGTCGGACTCTGCGCGTAACGTAAGACATTGGTCAGGCACTCTTGTAGGATTCGAAACAAAACTAGCTCAAGCGCGGAAGGCAGTCGATCAATCTCGGGAAGATTGAGGCTTACGCGAATGCCGCTCCTGCGGCAAAAACCATCCACGTACGACTGCACCGCGGAGATCAAGCCAAGTTCATCGAGCAGAGGCGGATGCAGCAGGTACGAAATGCTGCGTGTCTCCGTGAGACATGTCTCCAGGCTGTCTGTCACCGGTGAAATGCCGTCGATCTCTATCCCGCTCGCGTGGTTCTTTCTCAGCCAATTTTCCAAAACCAGTTTCGCGTGGGATAAGTACTGCCCCACGCTATCGTGCAATTCACGCGCAATCCGCCGTCTCTCTTCGTCTTGCGAACGGATGAGGCTGAGCGACAACCGCCGTAATGAATGTTCGGATGCTTGCAGTTCGCGCGTGCGCTCCCGAACCCGCGCCTCCAGATCGGTGTGGCTCTCTTCCAAAGCTCGCTGCGCTCGCTCGCGTTCCTCCAGGGCACGTATCCGCACATGATCCGGAACGGCTGAAACGGCAAGAGCCAGAGCGGTCATGCCACGATTCAGCCAATCCACCCAGCTCACAGCGTCTACGACTGGCGCCGCGGCCAACATAATGCCTTCAAAAGTTAGCAAAATGAAAATAGCCGTGCCGATCCAAAGCCACCTGATGGAACGTGACCAGATCAGCAGAACGATACAAACGAAATAAAAAGTAGCAATGTTTATATTTGAAGGCAGAAAAGCGTCAGTGATCGCAATCAGTGCGCCGACCATACACACAAGAACTTTTGCTTCCCTCGGAGAAAAGATAGAGAATCGGCGGGGCATCATACCAAGCCTTTTTGCCCGGAGTTCGCCGAGGCAGCGTTTAACTGCCCAGGATTGAATCGAACTCGGACCAGCAAGATATTACGTCTTATACTCTCCGCAAATTGAAACCTTCCCGGTAAACTCTGCATTGCGCGCAAACGCATTCAGCGGTGCGTGATCGTTCGCGACATCGCTTCCGGAGCACGACTTGGGACAACACGCAACTTTAAGCAAAACGGCGCTGAAAACCGCCGAAGCTCTCCTTCGGACAACACAACTATTCGCAACCCTTACAAATAGGGAAATGAGCACCCTTTCCGCACGCGTGAGCAAGAAACATTTCGACAGAGGGGAAGTGCTCTTCAGCGAAGGCGACCCGTGTCACGGCCTGTTTGTCGTCGCCACCGGGAGAATTCGCATCTTCAAACTGTCCCCGTCTGGCCGCGAGCAGATATTGGCAGTTGAAGGGCCTGGCAGTTCGTTCGCCGAGCTTCCCGTTTTCGACGGGGGTGTCTATCCCGCATCGGCGTCCGCTCTGGAAGACGCCGAAGTACTCTTCATATCACGCAAAGACTTCCAAAACTACTGCCGCGAGCATCCTGAAGTCGCACTTAAAGTTCTCGCCGTCGTCGGCGCACGCCTGCGCCGCCTCGTCGGCATCATCGAAGATCTCTCCTTCACGACTGTCAGGCAGCGCCTGATTTCTCTCCTGTTGCGACGAGCTCACGAAAGCGGAACCGCTACAAAAGAAGGCATTCGACTGGCGCTGATGGCCACTCACCAGGATTTGGCGGCCGAGCTGGGAACTGTGCGCGAACTCGTCTCTCGCAATCTGAGCCGCCTCCAGGCAGAAGGTTTCCTGGAATTAGACGGCCGCTCAATCATCGTAAAAGACCTGCCCGCACTAAAGCGTGAGCAATCCGCTCAGGAATAAAGCACATAGGCATCTGTAGAAGTGAAGCTCGACAGTTGGTTTCGCGCACAAAGCAGCGCAATAGGCGCAGCATAGCTTAGCCCAGCGCGTGAGCGCTGAGTGGAAGAGATCTCGGCGAGAGAGCGGTAGCTACGGCACAAGCCTGCGATCGCAGAAACACTGCTGTCTTCTCAGTCCCACGCTATACTTTGTCTTTCATGCGCAATAACAATGGAACCACGCGTAGTGACTTTAGTCACTGGCGCGAACGCCTTTGCCATAGATAATTTCATTGTGAACGGAGGTCGTTATGGAATTTAGCGGCGAGATGAAACTTAAAGACATTGCACTTACGAATCCTGCGGCCAGGCAAACGCTTGACGATGCCGGCTTGGATTATTGCTGCGGCGGCGGCAAGTCTCTTTACGAAGCCTGCCTCCAGGCTACCGTTTCCGCGGACGAAATACTGAAGCGCCTCGGCGAAAACAGCAAAAATGTCGGCCCCGACGACGTAAACTGGGTGGCCGCACCCCTCAGCGATCTCACGGCTCACATTCGCGAAAAGCACCATCGCTATGTTCGCGAGGCGCTGCCCCCGGTGCAAGCCATGTTAGACAAAGTCGTGGCCAGACACGGCTCGAATCATCCTGAAGTTGCGGAAATCCGCGGAATCTTCGTGGAAGTCGGCAATGAAATGCTCACGCACATGCGAAAAGAAGAGCAGGTCCTCTTCCCCTACATCGACGCCTTGGCTGCAGCGGAAAAAACGCACACGTCCGTCGAGCCTCCGTTCTTTCGCACGGTAAAGAACCCCATTCACACCATGATGAAAGAACACGATGCCGCCGGAGAATTAGTGAAGCAGATTCGCAGCCTCAGCGGCTCGTATACGCCTCCAATGAGCGCTTGCACAACTTTTAAGGCGCTCTACCAAAGCCTCAAAGCATTCGACGCGGATCTTCATCAGCACGTGCACCTTGAAAACAACATTCTTTTCCCGCGCGCCGTGGACTTGGAAGCCGCTGAAGGAAATGCGTCGCGCTAACATGGCTTTCTGAAGGCCGTATCGAGGAGACGAACATGAGCGACAGTGCTAAACCAGCCCAGTCGTCAGCAATCCGAACGCCCGGCTCTTTGGAAAGCTCAATACTTTCATTCGATTTGAATGCTGAAACCGAGCGGTTGCGTCGCGAAGAAGCGTGGCAAGCCGGTCGCAACTCCAAAACCCTTGTGAAGTATCCCGATTTCCGGGTAGTGCTGGTGGTTCTGAAGACCGGGGCGCGTATGCCGGACCATAAAGCCGCCGGCAGCATCTCCGTGCAAACAATTACGGGCCATATTCAAATGCATATCGGTAGCGAACTTTTCGATCTTCCCGCCGGGCGCATCTTGACGCTCGAACCGGAAATTTTGCACGATGTCGAAGCGCTGGAAGACAGTGGTTTCTTGCTTACGATTGCATGGCCACAAAATACGAGCGGTTCCTGATTGCGTAAATGAGTAGGCCGTGAATCCATCTTGCGGAGGCACGCATGGTCCGGTTCGACGCGGCACACAGAGCTGTTCATTACCCTCCCGATCGTCGCTTTCGCATTTGGATCAAGCCGTCCATCCTGATCGGGATCGGCGTTTTCATTATTGCGGTAATTGCGGCTGCCTGGATTCAGGTCGCAATTGCCGGACTGCCTCGCGTCCCCGAAATCCCACAGATATATCCAAACAACTTCGCCGGCCCGCACGGCTTCCCCGTATGGGTCCGCTATTGCCACTTCTTTAATTTCCTTTTTGTGATGATGCTGATTCGCAGCGGACTCTCGATCCTGGTGGACCATCCGCGTCTTTATTTCAACGATGGCTGCACCCCGGGCAGCGAGTGGATTCGCTTCACGCCATTGAAAGTCCCGCAAGACCGCCTCTGGACGGCGAAAGATGACGCCCGCTACATTTCTCCTCTCGTCGGCACGCCGGGTTATCGCCACACCATCGGCCTTGCGCGCGTATGGCATTTCATTGACGTTCATGGCTTCATCGTCACGGGAATTATTTTCATCGGCATGCTGTTCGATACCGAGCAGTGGCGGCGCATCGTGCCCACTTCGCCCGTCGTGCTCCTGCAAGCGTGGAACACGTTCGTCCACTATGCGACGTTTCACTTGCCGCCCGAACCGAACGGGTTTTACGGCTACAACGCCTTGCAACAGATCGCCTACTTCACAGTTGTATTCGTGTTCGGCCCGCTCGCAATCGCAACTGGAATAGCAATGTCTCCCGCCGTGGTCAACCGCTTTCCCTGGTACGCGCGCACTTTTGGCGGTCGCCAATCCGCGCGATCCATCCACTTCCTCACTATGTTCAGCTTCCTCGCATTTCTGGTCGTTCACGTCACATTGATCGTCATGACGGGATTCGCGCGCAACATGAACCATATCGTGATGGGCACCGACGACCGCAATCCAATCGGAATGTACCTCGGATTCGTAGGCATCGCTGTTGTCGTCCTCTCGTGGATCGCGGCGCATTACATCTCCTGGTATCACCCGCGAGGAGTGCAGCATGCCCTCAAGTCGGTGACGTATCCAATGCAGCTTCTTACGCTGAATCGACTCATGCCGCAGCAGAAGTACAGGGAGAAGGAAATCTCTCCGTACTTCTGGCCCAACGGAAAGCTGCCAATCCGCGATGACTGGAAG
>JBOGMU010000254.1:0-13692 GCA_050746865.1 Candidatus Acidiferrales bacterium | reverse complement strand
CGATAGGCCAGTGATTTCTGCGACTGCCGGCCCTACCTGTGCGTCCGCGTGCCAATTGTCGTATTTCGCCCAGCCGTTGAATGCCCAATTCAACAGACTTATGTGTCCAGCCTGATCGACTACGCCGGTCGGCGCGCTATCGCGCAGCCAGACGCGATCTGTGGGGACAACGCGAAGCCTCACGCGATTCATGCAGACCGCATGAGCAAAAAGGACGGTACGGGCACTCTCGGCAGCGTCTGCGGATTGGCAAAGGATCTCGACGGGCTCATACTGCGCGAGAACACGTGCGATTTCAGCGTATACCCAGGGGATCGTTTCAAATTTTGTGGGCCAATCGGGTTCGTGATGGGGCCACGCTATCCAGGTGGCGCGATGAGGCTCCCACTCTGCGGGCATCCGCAGTTGCGATGCGAGGTGGTTCATCCGGCGATGTACCGCTGCAAAATCGGGCCGTAAGCATCGACCCGCCGATCACGCAAGAACGGCCAATTGCGGCGGGTTGACTCAATCTCCGCCGGATCGCATTTTGCGATGAGCACTGTTTCTTCTTCACCGGCGGAGGCAATGAGGCGGCCGGACGGATCGGCGATGAAGGAGTTGCCGAAAAATGTGATGCCTTCGGTGCCGACTTCGTCTTCGTGCCCGACGCGGTTTGGAGACGCTACGAAGATTCCGTTGGCGATGGCATGCGCGCGCTGCATCGTGCGCCAACTATCTACTTGAGTCGCGCCCCACTCTTTCTTTTCAGAAGGATGCCAGCCGATTGCCGTGGGATAGAACAGAACTTCAGCCCCGAGCAAAGCCATGATGCGCGCAGCCTCGGGAAACCACTGGTCCCAGCAGATCAGCACGCCAATGGTTGCATAACACGTCTTCCAGACCCTAAAGCCGGAAGCGTCCTGCGACGTCGCTCCGGTCGAGACGTCGCCCGGAGTGAAATAAAACTTTTCGTAGTAGAGAGGATCGTCAGGAATGTGCAGTTTACGGTAAGCGCCCAGCAGTGCGCCGTCGGCGTCGATTACAGCGGCAGAGTTGCGGTAAATCCCGGGTGCTTCGCGTTCGAACAATGGCACGATAAGTACAACCGCCAATTCCTTTGCGAGCGCTTGCATCCGTTGCGTAGTGGGGCCCGGAATCGGCTCTGCAAGATCAAATCGGTCATGCTGCTCGGACTTGCAAAAGTACGGCGCGCTAAAAAGCTCTTTCAGGCAGATGATCTGTGCGCCCCGGTTCGCAGCATTGCGAATGTGGTCTTCCGTGCGCGTAATGTTTGCCGCAAAATCCGGCGTAGCGCAATCTTGCACAATTCCGATTGTGAATGGTGATCGTGGCATGATCGGCTTGATTGTAGCATCACTCACAGGAAGCGATATGTTGACAGACATTGCGCTACTTCGGGGCTTGCTATATTCGGAGAAAGAGTAAGCTTTCTCTTCGAATCACGCGAAGCACCTGGAGTGGGGACCTGAACTGAGGACGATGTGGTCGAGCTACAATACCTCCCGCCCTTCAACGTAGACCATAGACTGTATGGCAAAGTACGTCGCGCACCTGAGAGAATCGTAATCCCAGCGACTGTCCGCATCGGTCGTGAATCTCTGAAATAAAATGATCGATAGTAATGTGCGTGCGCATCTTTAGCTCCGTTTTGCGGCGAACCTCACGTACTCATCCTCCAACGGAGAAAATGCAATGGAGCCTCGAATAGTCCTTATCAATCCCGCGCGGAAAAAGAATGTGGGCTTCAGTTTCATCGTGCCGAGGTGGCTAGTAGTAATAGCCCAAGCCACACCACGGAAGTTCGGCGATCCAATCCTAATCGACGAAACCATCCAGGCGTTCGATCCCGCGCGCATTAAAGCCGGAGACATTGTTGGAATTGGGATCGGAACGCTCAATTGCCTTGCTGGTTACAAAGTGCTTCGCGAAGCAAAAAGTCGGGGCGCCAAAGTCGTGGTGGGAGGAATCCACGCGACGATCCTTCCCGGCGAGGCATTGGAAATGGGAGCGGACGCGGTCGTGACCGGTGGCGGCGACATTATCTGGCGCGAGGTACTTGAGGATGCGTTCACCGGCAAACTTCAGAAGCGATACGACGGGGGTAGAGTTCCCGGAGAACAACTGCTCCCGGGGCGCTGGGATCTTCTGGACACGAGCCGGTATATGTGTCCATCAGTGCAAACCACGGCCGGGTGCCCGGAAAACTGCAGCTTTTGCAGTGTATGGGTCACAGAGGGCCGCGTGCCGCGGCAACGGCCGACGGAGCAGATCGTGTCCGAGGTAAACGAAATGCGGAGGATGGGATTTCGCGTGGTGATTTTCGCCGACGACAATTTTAATCCCGGCACGAAAGCGCGGATCGAGCGCGAATCGAGCCCATCCGTAAGGCGTATGCTGGAGCGAAACCGGGAAGAGCGGCTCCGCTTTTTCGAGGATTATCACAAACAGGTGCCGGACAAGCCGTTTGCTTTTACGCAAATGACGTCCGAGATCGCGAGCGATGACGAATATCTGAAGGCTGCGCACGATCAGGCAGGCGTCCGTGCAGCGTTGATCGGTGTCGAATCCTTCAGCGATGAGGGATTGAAAGACGTTCGCAAGACCTGGAACAAGAAAGGCGAGGAGATGCTCGAGGTCATCCGAACGGTTGAAGGGGCGGGAATATCCGTGCTTGCATCCATCATTTTTGGCCTACCGAGCGATACTCCGCAGACCGCGCGAACGATGCGGGAGTTCGTGGCGAGATCCGGCGTGACGGCTGCGCAATTTACTCTTTATAGCCCTTTTCTTGGGACAGTTGATACAACGGAGATGCTGCGAGACCGGGAAATACGAACATCGGCACAGAACGGCAACGATACCCGGAGGCCGAAGCATTCAATTCAAATTATTGGCCAACCCGGGTACAGGTTTTGGCTCGATGAGAAGCTCCCGCGCGTGGTGACGAAGCATCCCAACATGACAGAGGAGCAGATCCTCTCTGAAATCGGGGCAAGCTGGAAACAGTTCTATTCGCTATTCGAGACGGTAAAGCGAGCGTGGCTGAAGAAATGGAGATTGAAGGAGAAGATTTCCTTCGTACTGCTGGAACAGGGATTCAAAAAACTTTACGGCGGCTACGGGATTTCAGCAGACAGTGTTTCAGACAAGCGGCTCTCGGAAGCGGCCAGCGCTTCGCTCAAAATAGCGATCGGGTTCTACAATCGATTCTTCCGGCAAAAAGCGGCGGCGGCGTAGCACGTCTTGAGCTAAGAGGCTTTTTCTTTGGCGTATGCGAGATAATCGGCGTAGGGGCCTTTGAAATCCTCAATGTGTCCATCTTTGAAATGCCAGATGCGCGTAGCGACCTCATCAATCACATCGTGATCGTGCGTGACCATCAAAATCGTACCGTCATATTTCTGCAGCGCGACATTTAGCGCGTTGATCGACTCGAGATCGAGATCGTTCGTGGGCTCATCGAGCACCAAAATATTCGGTTTAGCGAGCATGAGGCGACAGAGGATAAGCCGGACGGATTCGCCTCCGGAAAGCGCCTTAGTCGGCTTCGCAGCATCGTCACCGCTGAAGAGCATCTGGCCCAGAAGGCCGCGAAGCTGCTCTTGCGTGGCGCGGGGATCAAAGTCAGCGAGCCATTGCATTGTCGTGGTTTTCTTATCGATGGTGTGCGACCGATCCTGTGCGTAATAGCCCACTGCTGCATTATGGCCCCAGATTACCTGGCCGCCGTCGACCGCGAAGTTTCTGTCTGCATCGTCAATTTGTCCTGGCGCGCTGCGCACCAGCGAGCGAAGCAGCGTGGTCTTACCCATTCCGTTGCGGCCCATCAACGCGATTTTTTCGCCTCGTTCGATACTTGCTGAGAAAGGCTTCCAAACTTTCAGGCCGTCATACGATTTCGCCACACTCTTAATTTCCAAAGGATGCCGGCCGGACGCCTGATCTACGTGGAAGCGAATGAACGGCCGCGCGATGTTGGATTTGGCGAGGTCGGCAGTTTGCAAGCGCTCGACTTCTTTCTTGCGCGAGGTCGCCTGAGCAGAACGAGTGCCGGCCGAAAAGCGCGCAATGAACTCCTGAAGTTGAGCGATTTTCTTTTCGCGCTGGGCATTTTCAGATTCAACACGCGAGCGGACCGCCGTCTTCGCGATCACCATATCGTCGTAACCGCCGTTGTACATGATGACGGTCTGATAATCGATGTCCGCGCAGTGGGTGCAAACGCTGTTGAGGAAATGCCGATCGTGCGAAATCACGATAAGGACGCCTTCGTATTCGCACAAATAATCCTGAAGCCAGTGGACCGAATCCAGATCGAGATGGTTCGTAGGCTCGTCGAGCAGCAGGCACGGCGGACTTCCAAAGAGAGCCTGAGCCAGCAGTACACGCACTTTCTGGCCGCCCTGCAACTCGCTCATCTTACGTTCGTAAAGCGAATGATCGATGTCCAAGCCATCAAGCAGTAGACCGGCATCCGCTTCAGCGGTGTAGCCGCCTTCGTCGCCGATGATGCCCTCGAGTTCGCCGAGCCGCATGCCGTCTTTGTCGGTCAGTCCCTCGTGCGGCTTTGCGTAAAGGGCTTCGCGCTCCTGTAGGGCGCTCCAGAGAGCAGCATTGCCCATGATTACGGCATCGATGACGCGATATTTGTCAAACGCGAATTGATCCTGACGCAGGATGCCCAATTTTTTCGGGCGTGTTACGTCACCCTTGGTCGGATCGAGTTCGCCGGTGAGGACCTTCATCAGCGTGGATTTTCCCGCGCCGTTCGGACCCGTAATCGCATACCTGCGCCCGGCGAAAAACGTACAATTGACGTCTTCGAACAGTATTCGGGCGCCGTAGCGCATCGTGATGTTATTAACGGAGAGCACGACTCTACAATTGTAACTGTATTCGCCGGTATCTTGAAACTAGGAATTCGCGTTTGGAGACTCACCGGTCGCTGCCCTTCGACCCAAACGATGCTAAGAACTTTGTTGTTGCCATCTCGGTATTGCACGTATCTCCTTTCCCCAGGACCCTCTTCACGCAGCTCGACCACTAGCAATTGTCCATGTTCCCCACCCAAGATCTTCGTTTGACTTGCCTTGTTCCATACCCTAGACTTAGGGTTTGTCTCTATCCGAAAGGTGTGACTGGATCGATGCAGACGTATGTTCCCAAAGGCCGCGAGGCCGAAGCTTTGATGGTTGGCAAGAATTGGTTCGTGATTGACGCGGGGGATCAGGTTCTGGGCCGTGTGGCTACGCGCGTGGCGCGTCTTTTGATTGGCAAAGATAAACCGGAGTACACGCCGCATTTGGACTGCGGTGATCATGTTGTGGTGATCAATGCGGAGCGTGTGAAGCTCACCGGTAATAAGATCGATCAGAAGGTGTATCGCCGGCACAGCGGATGGCCGGGTGGATTGAAGGAAGAATCCGTGAAGTCACTTTTGTCGCGGCGTCCTGAAGAAGTGGTGCGGGAAGCAGTGCTTGGAATGCTGCCGAAGAACAAGCTTCGCGCTCGCCGTGCGAAGAAGTTGCGCGTTTACGCCGGGAAAGAATCGCTCGCTCGGCACGCCGGACAGAAACCCCAGCCTATCTCGCTATAGCTTTTCGGCCATGTGTATCGGTCGATTGATGTCTGCGCGCGGATTAGTGTCCGTTGCACATTTGAGGAGGAAAGTTGAGTTCTACGCCAAATTCTTTGGGAAGCAATGGTGCCAAACAGTTTTACGGCACGGGCCGCCGGCGCGAGGCGATCGCGCGCGTTTACATTAAGGCTGGTGCGGCGAAGTTCACGATCAACGGCCGGCCGGTGGAAGATTATTTTCGCAACGTGGCGTGGCACACAGCCGCAGTCGAGCCGCTGAAGTTCACGCAGATGCTCGATCAGCTCGAAGTTCGTGCACAAGTGAAGGGCGGCGGCGTAGGCGGACAAGCCGGAGCGGTACGCATGGGGCTTTCTCGCGCGCTTTCGCTGCTCAATCCAGAGCTGCGGCCTTCGCTGCGCAAGAATGGTTTTCTGACGCGCGATCCGCGCATGAAGGAGCGGAAGAAGTATGGGCAGAAGGGTGCGCGTCGTCGCTTCCAGTTCAGCAAGCGGTAATTTGTAAACGTCCGGCCGGAAGGCCGGACGAATCTCACGGCCGGCAAGGAACCGGCGAAAAAGGATGCTGTTCGGGCGAGTCGCCCAGCGGCAAGTCCGAAATCGAAGCATCCCTTCGAAAAAAGGAGGTACTTTGGCAGTCGAAATCACAATGAAAGAGCTTCTGGAGGCGGGTGTTCACTTTGGCCACCAGACGCGCAGATGGAATCCGAAGATGAAAGAGTACATCTTCGGTGAGCGCAACGGCATTCACATCATTGATCTCCAGAAGACTCTGAAGATGTTCCGCGACGCGGCCCGCTTTGTTTCCGAACGCGCCGGTCAAGGCAAAAGCGTTCTTTTCCTTGGTACGAAGCGCCAGGCACAGGAAGCCATTAAGGAAGAAGCCGAGCGCTGCGGCATGTATTACGTTAACCACCGCTGGCTCGGTGGCACACTGACCAACTGGGTCACATTACAGAAATCGATCAAGCGCCTCAAGTTATTGAAAGCCATGATCGAAGACGGCCGCATGGCGGCGCTTCCGAAAAAAGAAGCCGCAAGGCTCGAACGCGAGCTGAAGCACCTCCAGCAAAATTTTGCGGGCGTCGAAAGCATGACGACACTTCCCGACGTGATGTTTGTCATTGACCCGAACTCCGAGGTAATCGCTGTGCGTGAAGCGCGCCGCATGGGCGTAACGGTCGTCGCGATCGTGGACACGAATTGCGATCCCGGTCTCGTCGACTGGGTCATACCGGGCAATGATGATGCTCTTCGCGCCATTCGCCTCTTCACGTCGAAGATTTCTGATGCCGTACTCGTCGGGCGCCAGTCCTTCGAACAGACGCAGATAGCAGAGAGCAAGGCGGGCGATTCGGCTTCCGAGGACTCTCCGGAATACGTCGATACGAGCGCATACGAAGTCTACGAAAAGCAGGAAGGCGATTTCGTCGAAGGCGAGCCTGCCGCAGCAGACGCGGAGGTCATGCCTCCGGAAGAGGCGTCCGTGCAGTATGGGTCAGAGGAGAGCGGCCAACGCACATAGGTGACGGCTCTCGCAACGGAATCTTGATTGTCTTCGTGATCCGGCGGTTTGCAGCGTCTTAAATCCAGAAACATCCAAGCATCCTAATTAGAAGGAACGATTGCATCTATGTCTACACCTGAGAAGAGTATTCCCGCACAGCTTGTAAAGGAGCTGCGCGACCGCACCGGTGCGGGCTTTTCCGACTGCAAAAAGGCGTTGACGGAGTCCGGCGGCGATATTGAGCAGGCCATCAATCTCCTACGGAAGAAGGGGCAGGCCGCTGCTGCGAAAAAGGCGCAGCGCGCCACATCCGAAGGCATCGTCGGATCCTACATTCATGCCGGTGGGAAGATCGGCGCGATAGTGGAAGTGAACTGTGAGAGCGATTTCGTGGCGCGCACAGAAGACTTCCAGCGGCTCTGTCACGATCTCGCCATGCATGTCGCCGCCACTGATCCGCGATTCTTGCGCCGGGAGCAGGTCACGCAAGAGATACTGGATCGCGAGCGCGAGATCTTTCGCGAGCAAGCACGCGCCACGGGTAAGCCGGACGCGGTGATCGAGAAAATCGTCAGCGGTAAGATGGAGAAGTTCTATGAGGAAAACTGCCTCTACGAACAGCACTTCATCAAGGACGAAGGCGTCACGGTCAAGGAGATGGTCGAGCAACTGATCGCTAAGATCGGTGAGAACATTTCCATCCGCCGCTTTGCACGTTTCAAAGTGGGAGAGATGGATAGCGTGTCGCAACTGCCCCCATCAGAAGCGGAAGCTGTGCCCGCAGTTTAGCTCAGAGATAATGTGGGGCGCAAAACTGCCCGTCGAGAGCAGGCTTATTTGCGCCTTTTTTTATTTCGCCGTATTCCGAAAGCGCGCGCCCATCGCGAATCTCTGCTAAAATGCCCTTGCCTGAGCAACAGGTAAGGACCTAAACACCAATTTCCATGACGAGTTCCGAATCCGCCGTCCGACCGTCCGAAACCCGCACCGCGCCGAATTACCGGCGCATCGTCGTTAAGCTTTCTGGCGAATCCCTTTCCGGACCAGATGAATTCGGCATTCACGCGCAAACGATTCACGACATTGCGCGGGAAATCAAAGAGGTAAATGAGCTCGGCGTGCAGGTGGCAATTATGGTGGGCGGCGGAAACATTTTCCGCGGTGCGCGCCAGGGCGGGCTTTCCATCGACCGTGCCACAGGCGACTACATGGGCATGCTCGCCACGGTGCTCAACGGACTCGCGCTGCAGGACACGCTGGAAAAATCCGGCTGCCACACGCGCCTCATGAGTGCCATCGAGATGCACGAAGTGGCTGAGCCGTTTATTCGCCGCCGTGCCACCCGACATTTGGAAAAGCAGCGCGTGGTGATTTTCGCGGGCGGCACGGGCAATCCATATTTTTCGACGGATACAGCCGCTGCTCTACGAGCGATGGAAATTAAGGCGCAGGTCATTCTGAAGGCGACGCGCGTCGACGGCATCTACGATGCCGATCCGGAAAAAGTCGCCGATGCGAAGATGTTCGATAAGATCACCTATCTCGATGTGTTGCAAAAGGGACTTTCCGTAATGGATTCCACGGCAATCTCGCTCTGCATGGACAACAAAATGCCGATCGTCGTCTTCAATATGAATGTGCCCGGGAATTTGAAGCGTGTCGTGATGGGTGAACGCGTAGGCTCCGTAGTCGAAGCCGCATAAATTCGTCAGCACGTAAGTCACACGCCTGTGCTGTTCGGCAGGCTTGCTGCGCAGTACTTTTCGAATACAATAGGCCCGAATCGGAGGCAGGTCGCTCAATGACTGTTACCAACAGCAAAGAAGCTTTGGCACAAGCGAAGACGCGCATGGAAAAAGCGGTCGACGATTTTCGCAAAGAACTTAGCTCGATTCGAACTGGTCGCGCCAGTGCGTCCGTGCTCGATCAGATCCGTGTCGACTATCACGGAACGCCGATGCCGGTGAATCAGCTTGGAACTGTGCATGTCCCCGATCCAATGACGATCGTTGTATCGCCTTGGGATCCTGGTGCCGTGCCGCTGATCGACAAGGCGATTCGCACATCCGATCTCGGACTCAATCCGGCAAATGACGGCAAGGTGGTTCGAATCCCGATTCCGCCGCTGACGGAAGATCGTCGCAAGGATTTGGTGAAGCACCTTCACAAGGTTCTTGAGAATCATCGCACGGCGGCGCGCAACATCCGGCGCGATCAGAAAGAAGCTATCGAGCGTCTTGAAAAAGACAAAAAAATCAGCGAAGACGATAAGAAGCGTTCGCTCGAGGAGCTTGAGAAGTTGACGCACTCTGAAACCAAGAAAATGGAAGATCTTTCCGCCGCCAAGGAAAAAGAGGTGATGGAGATTAAGTAGCGAAACTAAGTCTCTTGGGCTCGCCGAACAGGCGAGCTCAAGACCTCTCCTTTTCACCGACGTTGGCTTTTCCTTCATGTCGTTTCAAAGCCACGGGTTGCGCTACACGTAAGAGGATTGTGCTGGACCTCCTGGCAACAATGTACCTTCGCTAATCGGACAGACGGTTGCGGGTCGGGCGCCATATTGCGGCGACTCATCAGAGCGCTTCCCAAGGCGCGAATTCTTCATCCTGAATACACAATCTGCCTTATCGAATGGCCGCGGTAGGCGCGCGAGAATCAATCGCAATTTACAAGAATTGGTCGTCGGCTCCGCGCCGAAAATGGAGGTTCTATGGCACGCAGCACTAGAAAAACAGTGACCTGGGCGGTGCTTGGTTCGGCTGCATGCGCGGCCGCAGCTCTGCTTGCGCGAAGAAACTCGCCGCGATTCAGACTCGACGGAAAGGTTGTTTTTGTTACCGGTGGATCACGCGGGCTAGGTCTTCTGCTTGCGCGCGAATTTATGGATCGCGGTGCCAAGGTTGCGGTTTGCGCCAGAGATGAGCAAGAGTTGACCCGTGCGCGCGAAGAGTTCGCGCCTGTTGGGGATCGCTTTTTGGCGATTCAATGCGACTTGGCTGACAACGATCAAGTAGTTTTCACATTGGAGACGATTGAGAAAGCGTTTGGACCAATCGACGTGCTCGTAAACAACGCCGGCGCGATTCAGGTCGGGCCACTCGAAAATCAGCGGCTCGACGATTTTTATGCGGCAATGCGAACGAACTTCTGGTCAGCTGTGCACACCACCCTTGCTGTTTTGCCGGGAATGAAGCACAGGGGAAACGGACGCGTCGTAAATATCACGTCTATAGGCGGAAAAATCGCAGTTCCGCACCTGCTGCCCTATTCGGCAAGCAAGTTCGCGTTGGTTGGATTCAGCAAAGGTCTGCGGGCAGAGCTTGCGAAAGATGGCATCTCTGTCACGACGATTGTGCCCGGGCTGATGCGAACAGGCAGCCCACGAAACGTCGAAACGGTCGGGCAGCATGAGAAGGAATATAGCTGGTTTGCCGTAGGCGATTCATTGCCCGGTGTTTCGATGGATGCAAAACGTGCCGCCAGAAAAATTGTGGATGCATGCGTCGCCGGGAGCGGCGAGGTCGTTCTGGGCGCGGCCGCTCACGCAATGGCAGTCTTCGAAGCGCTCGCGCCGAATACAGTCAGTGCGATTCTGGCCGCCGTCAATGAGTGGATGTTGCCGCCGCCAGGCGACGACAGTCGCAAGAAGAAAGGCTTCAAAGCCGAGAACCCAATTGCTCGAAGCGTATTGACTTCACTCACGCGCGATGCGGAGCTCAAAAACAACGAAGTCTAAGATCCAAATTGGCGTAACTTATCTGAATAGCAGCGGTGCCACATCGTTGAGATTGTGTCTCCAGACTGTCCACTCGTGTCTGCCTTCTCCGACTACGAATTTGTGGTGTATCC
Organism: Candidatus Acidiferrales bacterium; assembly: GCA_050746865.1. Classification (GTDB taxonomy): domain Bacteria; phylum Acidobacteriota; class Terriglobia; order Acidiferrales; family UBA7541; genus Palsa-295. The sequence continues at coordinate 2,738 of JBOGMU010000254.1, read as the reverse complement.
CTACCTTCGTGAGAGCGGCATCGAAACCGTTAACGCCGGGACCGACGAGCGTGTCGCCTTTTCCGACGCCTACCCAAAACAACTTGAATTGTTTGTTGGCGATGGAAGGGTCCTGGAAAATTTTCGGGTATTGTTGCTCGGCTTGCGGGCCGGCCGCGGGACTCATCATCACCACGTAGCGGAATAGCTCAGGGCGATTGAATGCTACGTTTAATGTTTGGCCGCCGCCCATTGAAAGGCCGCCAATCGCGCGATCTTCGGCTTTTTTGGAGACTTTGAAGTTCGATTCGACGAGGGGCATAACGTCGTTGATAAGGTCCTTGCCGAAGAGTTGGAGTTCGCCGGACTGGGCTCCCCTTCCGCCGCCGGGTAAAGCCTGCGCGGGTGCGTTGGGAGAGTTTTCAGCGGGGCCGGTCCACCAACTTTGGATCGTGTGACCCAGGGGCATAACGACGACCATCGGCTTGGCTTTTCCGGCGTTGATCAGATTATCCAGGATGATGTTGGCGCGACCGATCATTACCCAACCGGACTCAACATCGCCTGCGCCGTGCAGCAAATATAGAACGGGTAAGTCCTTTTCTTTTTCGTAGTTTGGGGGAGTGTAGACCCAGACGGTGCGGCTGACTTCGAGAGTCTTTGAAATATAGGGGACGATGCGAACTTGGCCGTGCGGGCCACTCTGCGCGTCATAGAATTGAGGGCCGTCGCCGGGAACTTCCACGACGCTCGTGGCGCCGAAGCCGCCATATCCGTATTTCGTATTGGGATTGCGCGGATCCAGGGCGGTTACGCCGTCGACGTTGAACGAATAAGCGTAAATATCCGGCGGGAGCGGCCCGATTGTCGCGGACCAGACGCCGTCGTCTCCCTTCGTCAAAGTGGCAGTTTGGCCACCTAATTCGCCGCTAACGGTGACCTTTTGCGCGCTTGGGTCATAGTAACGGAACGTAATTGAGCGATCCGGATTGATCTGAGGCGAGACGACCATCGGGCCGCGTCCGCCGCGCCCTCGACCTGCTCCTCGGCCTTCCGTCTGGGCGGCCTGCGGAGGACCCGCCGGGGCCTGCGCGATTGCCATGCCTGCGATCAGCGCTGAGGAAAGGATAAAAAATCCGATTCGCGAAATTTTCATGGTCACCTCGCTATGTCCCAGACCGGGCAGCGCCGGGGTGCGCCACATCCTGCCAAAAGCGGGAAGGGAAATCCAGCGGAATAGCAGACAATGGAGCTAAAAAGCGTATTAAAAAAAGACGTCCTTTTTTGTCGATTAGAAATCGATTTTGTGTTGAGAGAGCGAGACTTACGAGGGTTTCTAATCGGCAGATTGTCGATTAGAAATTGGGCCGGGTGTCGATTAGAGAGTGGTTGTTTTTCTGTTACGCGACATTCCGAACTGCGTCCCCGTTTCACCCCTATATTTTACCAAGCGGCACAAGTTGACAGCCGTGCATGCGACGATGCAATCCGCTGATGCGTAGCGATTTAGCGCTTTGCGGAAGGCTGGATAGGGAACCGCTTTTTTTAACGAAAACAGCCCATACGCCGTGGAGTCAAAACGCGCTCGCGAGACACGGCGGCGACGACGAGCAGCCCACTATGAATTACGGGCGAGGCCGACAGCGCGGCTCCGACCCTATTGCTGCAGTGAAGCAAGGGATGGGTTTGCGTCACCACCGCCACGGTGAGTGAACCTGCTCAGCACGAACTCTTGCGCTACCGTGGAGAGCAGCCGCTCAGCCGTACTAATGGCGAATCCGGAGAGCACCAATCCTGTTCCACGGTCGGACTGAGGATAGTAGAGATTTGAGAGGGCAGAGGATGCGAGATCGCCTCCGACGGTGGAGTAGTTCGGTTGCCATCTGCCGTTGTCGCCCTTGCATACGAATGGCGCCAACATCGCGTGGCGAAGCCGTGAACGCTTCGTACCCGTTCCCTGATAGAAGTACCGCGGATCCTGATGCAGAAGGGAAGGCAGAACGGCGCCGCCGATCATGATGTCCGTGAAGCTGTCAGTAGCATCCGCACTAAACCGCTCACTGTAACCCTTGAGCCCCTGCCTGTAGTCGGGGGTATCCGTTGCCTGGCGGATGGCAGCCATAATCGCAATTCCGGCACCGGCCACGGGGTCATGAGAGACTTTCAGGGCAAGCCTGAACTTCATCCCGGTTGTTAGAGGCGCCGTGTTATCGCCTTCATACGAGACGTAGAAGTTCGGGATGATGCCTAGAACACGCTGCGTTTCTTCAAATTTGACCTGCTCGGTCGCAATCTCTATCGGATTGCCGGAAACTCGCACGGTGGTCTGTTGCATTGCGAGAGCGAGCCGGACTTCTCCAAGAATCTTGACTTCGCCCGGAGCAATCGTGATAGCGGACGATGATCCGGCAAAACCCTGTGCGCTGATATCGACTCTATAGCCGACCCCCGGCGTGACGTCGTCGAACTGGAAAAATCCATTTTCGGACGTTTCTACAGTGCGACGATCAGCCGTTGCGGGGCCAGCGAGGACAACTGCCGCTCCGGGCACGATGTCGCCGTTCACGTCCGTGACAGTGCCCATAATCTGGCCTGGTTGGATTTCCGGCACCTGAGTGCCCTGGGTGAAAGCGTGGGCTGAAAAAGCGAGCGCCATCACGGCGACGATTGCCAAACGAATAAGAACCGATTGAACGGCCTCGGCTAGTCCGCCGAATTTGCCGACTGCGGGAATCATATTTGCTCCATTTAGGTGTCAC
>JBOGMU010000253.1:0-10374 GCA_050746865.1 Candidatus Acidiferrales bacterium | reverse complement strand
GCTGCAGAGAGTTGTGAACGCCACGGTCTTAAGGTTTAAACGTAGCGCTGCGGCCTTCGGGGCGGCACTTCGAAGCGCAGATTTGCAATCAGGGGCTATGAGTGGTTCAGTCCGGCAGGGGATGCTTTTCTGGCGTTTCTTTATAGCTGAGCCTTCCGGCGCTCGCTGCTTCACAACTAGCGTCGTAGGCGTACCACAGGCCCCATACGTTTTCTCAGACGTTTAAAGAATCTAAACGTTCGCTTCAGAGTTTTTAGATTTATTTCGAATGGACTCTGAGATTTAATGTTTCTTCATTGTGGAGGGCTTAGCCATGGCTGACTTGGAATGCCTTCAATTTTACGCGAACACAATGATTTCTAATCGCAACTGCACAGAATTAAAAAACCGCTTAAGTCCAATCGTCTCAATGAAAGTGATCGCTCTAATCGCAATCAAAATGCCTATTTTGGCTCCCCTCCCCTGCGGTGCAGCGTGACCCGCCGTCGCGACTTTCTCAAAGCTGGCCTCGCAGGAGGCGTCTGCTTGGCCGCCGGTTCTCTCGCGAAGCGTCGCAGCACTTTTGCCCATGCTTTTTCCTCTGCGGATGACGCGAAGGCTGCCTGGGACACGCTTCCAAAGATCCTTGATCGCATCAAACCTCCGAAATTCCCGAAGCATGATGTGAACATCACCGAATTCGGCGCCGTCGGTGACAACAGCACCGACTGCACCAGCGCCATCGAAAAGGCGATAGCAGCCTGCAGCGCAAAAGGTGGCGGCAGGGTGGTCGTTCCCAAGGGCGAGTTCCTTACGGGTGCCATCACACTTAAGAGCAACATCAACCTGTACGTAAGCGAAGGCGCCATTCTCCGCTTCACACACGACACTTCGAAGTACCCTGTCGTCTACACCCGTTACGAAGGCACCGAGCTAATGAACTACTCGCCGTTCATCTATGCCTTCGAACAGAACAACATCGGAATCACAGGTCAAGGCACCATCGACGGCAATGCTGGCTGCGATAGTTGGTGGGCCTGGGTCGGCGGAATGCGATGCGGTCCCCAAGACAAGGACCACACGCTCGCCAAGGACCGCAAGATGCTCCAAGACATGGGCGAGCGCGGCGTTCCCGTCAACGAGAGAGTTTTCGGTCCGGGCCACTACCTGCGGCCGCAGTTTATCCAGCCGTTCCGCTGCCATAACGTACTGATGGAAGGCGTAACCCTGCTGAATTCTCCGATGTGGCAGGTGACGCCGGCACTGTGCAAAAACGTTACCGTGCAAGGCCTCACGATTCACAGTACCGGCCCGAACACGGATGGCTGCGATCCCGACTCCAGCAGCGATTTCCTCATCAAGAATTGCATCTTTTCGACGGGCGACGATTGCATAGCCATCAAATCCGGACGCAACGCCGATGGACGCCGTGTGCACACGCCTTCGGAGAATATTGTCGTTCAGGGCTGTCATATGAAAGACGGCCACGGCGGCGTGACCCTCGGCAGTGAAGTCAGCGGCGGCATCCGCAATATATTTGCCGAGGACTGCCAGATGGACAGCCCGAATCTCCAGATGGCGATCAGGGTCAAAAATAACGCCATGCGGGGTGGCGACATTGAGAACTTTTACATACGCAACATCAAAGTGGGCCAAGTGGCAAACGCGGGCGTCGGAATCGACTTTAATTATGAGGAAGGCGAAAACGGCAAGTACACGCCGATTGCCCGCAACATTGACATCCAGTCGTTATCAGTCGAAAAGACTAAGTACGCCTTATACCTGCGCGGTTTTAAAAACTCACCGATCGAAAACGTTCGACTCACAGACTGCACTTTCGAAAACGCCGCGAGTCCAAACGTAATAGAGAATGTGAAAGAGCTCTCGCTTCACAATGTTCGAGTCAATGGCAAGCTGATTGATTCGAACGCTTCGTAGTTGCGAATTATAAGATCTCATGGTACGGAAATGGGGCAACATGTCATTCATCCACAAAGATTTTCTCCTTCATAGCGAGACCGCTAAACATTTGTATTTCACCTATGCAGCGTCTCAGCCGATTTTGGATTACCACTGTCATCTTTCCGCAAAGGACATTGCCGAAAACCGACGTTTCGAAAACCTCTTCGCAATTTGGCTGGAAGGCGACCATTACAAGTGGCGCGCCATGCGCGCGAACGCCGTTCCGGAGGAATTCTGTACCGGTAACGCTGAACCCTACCAAAAGTTCCTGGCATGGGCAAAAACCGTGCCGTACACCATTCGCAACCCGCTTTATCACTGGACGCACCTTGAGCTTCTTCGATATTTCGGATTCGACGAACTCCTCGATGAAACGACCGCGCCAAACATTTGGAGACGCGCCAGCGCTAAATTGCAGGACCACGAGCTGACAGCGCAGGGCATTCTCAAGAAATTCAACGTGACGGCGCTTTGTACTACCGATGACCCAACGGATTCACTCGAATATCACGAACAAATTCAGGCCTCAGGAGTGTCCACTCGCGTTTTTCCCGCTTTCCGGCCGGATGCAGCTCTTCGGACGGCCGATCCGGCAGCTTTTAATGCGTGGGTTGATCGGCTCGAGGCGAGCGCCGACGCCGGCATCGGCGATTTTGCGGCGTTTCTCGATGCATTGGAATCGCGGCACGACTTTTTCCACGAGCACGGCTGCAGGCTCTCGGATCACGGTCTTGACTCCTGCCCGGTGGATTTCTGCAGCCGCGCCGAGGCGTCCGCAATTTTTCAAGAGCTTCGCCGGGGCGAGGAGGTGAGTGCCGACGATTCCTCAAAATTTGCAAGCTTTCTGATGCTGTTCTTCGGCGAACTTGACTCGAAGCGAGGATGGGCGAAGCAGCTGCATCTCGGCGCGTCGCGAAACGACAACACGCGCATGTTGAAACTTTTAGGGAAGGATACCGGCTTCGATTCCATCGGCGATTGGCCGCAAATGGCGCCGCTTACCGCCTATCTTGATCGGTTGAATGATTCGAATCACCTTCCCAAAACGATTCTTTACAACGTAAATCCAGCTCACAACTATGCGTTTGCCAGCGTCATCAATAGCTTTCAGGGTGGTGAAATACCGGGGAAAATTCAGTTCGGCACGAGTTGGTGGTTCCTCGATCAAAAGGAGGGCATTGAGTGGCAGCTCAACACCCTTTCAAACGTCGGGCTGCTCTCGCGATTCGTCGGAATGGTCACCGACTCGCGCTCCTTTATGTCATATCCGCGCCATGAGTATTTTCGCCGAGTGCTATGTAACTTGCTCGGTGGAGAGATGGAGAGCGGCGACCTACCGCGCGAAGAGGGGTTGATCGGCCCTATGATCGAAAACATCTGCTATGGAAATGCAGTCTCTTATTTCCAATTGCCTGGGTCGCAGGACGCTTTCGTTCCTCTTCGCGCCGGCCAAGACCTGGCTCGCGCAAAATGAGATCGGCATGTGTGCGGAGGCCCTCGTCCGACGGCGAATCCTGTATATCGATCCGGTGGGCGCGCGTGACTTCGGCGCGCCCACGTAATTGAGACGTCACTTTCCAAAGCTGCGATCCAAGATTCCTGTTGCAATGCCCTGTCCATTGAATTAGAACCGCCCCATTAGTGGCTCCGCTACATTAAGTCATTGCACAGCTTCGCCGGTGGAACGGAGCATCGCCTCCTTTCCACGAGGGACCGTGTAAGCCTTTCTAAACGACGTTGCAAAGGGTAATGGGGAGAGGAACATGCGATATCGCTGGCTTCGCTTTTGTGCGCTGGTGCTGTTCATTTCCGCCGTGACGGTAAATCGCGCTGCGGCGCAAGTAAACACCGTAAATCTGTCGGGCATCGTACTCGATCCACAGGGACTTGCCGTGGCAGGCGCTACTGTGACGCTTGCCAATTCCGGTACCGGCGCGCTCCGCTCCGTCACAACTGATTCCAGCGGTCGCTACGGACTGGTCGGTAATCCTCCGGGAACGTATTCCCTTACGGTGGATGCACCGGGTTTTGCAACCCTGAAGAACGACTCGCTCGCTCTGACCATCGGAACAGCCGCCGAATACAATCCTCAGCTTCAGGTGCAAATCGCCGCGCAGACCGTAAATGTGACTGGTGAAACAGCGCTCGTCGAAACCGGCAAAACGGACGTCTCAACCACCATCACGGAGTTGCAGATCGATAATCTGCCGATCAACGGCCGCAACTACATAAATTTCGCTCTGCTCAACCCGCAGTCCGCGCGCGACGAGACTCCTTCAATAGGCGCTGCGCCTACGAGCGGCCTGAATTTCGGCGGACAACGGGCGCGTTCAAATGAAGTATCGGTCGATGGTGCCGACGCCGTCGACAATTCTACGAACGGCGTACGAGCCACGGTTTCGCAGGAGGCTGTTCAGGAATTCCAGGTGATCACCAGCAACTACATGCCAGAATACGGTCGCGCCATGGGCGGCGTCGTGAATATCGTCACGAAATCCGGCACGAATCAGACTCATGGCGATCTATTCGGATTTCTTCGCGATAGCGCCATACAGGCTCGCAATCCTTTTTCCGTGCGCGTTGTGCCGAATGTGCAGACGGGCTTCCAGGCAGTACCGGTGAAGCAGTCATACACCCGCGTGCAAGGTGGCGCTACGATTGGCGGCCCGATGCAGAAAGATAAGACCTTCTATTTTTTCAGCTACGAAATCACGCGGCGGCAGGAGACTGGCTTCAGCAGCATCGGCCAGAATAATTTCGGCCTCGTTAACGTAGCGGCCCCGGCACCATGCTTCCCGGGCCAGACGGCCGGGCTAATAACGGCGGAACAAGCCGCTCTTATTAATTCGGCCGGTTTGGCCGCCGAGCAGTATTTTTGCGCGGCATCGCTCGCCTCGCAGACGGCGCTCTTCGGCAATACGCCTGCGCTGACGGGTACTCCTCTCAATAGTTTTGTATCGAGCGGCGCGACGCTTCCCGTGTCGTTCGCCGGGCTCGTATCTACAGTCGGCAATTTTCCCACGTCCGAGGGCACCAGCTTGTGGTCGTTGAAACTCGATCATATTTGGAACACTCGAAACGCGTCATTCATCCGCGTCAGCGTCTCACCTTCGACGATCACGGGCATCGAAGTAAACGCGGAAAATCAGAATTTCGGCCAGAACGCCGGCTCGCGCACTTCGGTTCAACAAACGCGCGATATTGCCATTGTCGGCCAGCACACCACGACCATCGGCAACGACAGGTTCAATGAGTTTCGTTTCCAGTCTGCGCGACGAGGTCTGCACTACGGCTTTTCGCCGTTGCCGGGAGGCAGCGCCGCAGCTATGAACGTCACAGGCTTCGCCTTCATCGGTCGTGAGCCTTTCTCAACGGAAGATCGGACGGAATATCGATACGAGTGGACCGACAATTTTACATGGACGAAGGGGGCGCACACCTTCAAGGTCGGGGTGGACACAAACTTGCTCGATCTCACCTCGTCGAAATCGCAAATCTTCACGTTGAATTATGGCGGAGTCTACTCGTTCGGCGCACTTGACGCGGGATCTCTGAATAGCGGATTTGCCGGCCTGCCCGGTTTTTCTGCCGTTCAGGCTTACGGGCTCGGAATTCCCACGTCATTTATCCAAGGCATTGGGCAATCGCACAGTCCGTTCACGAACAAGACTCTCGGCTTATTCGTGCAAGATAGCTGGAAGTTGAATCGCAATCTCACGGCGAATTACGGCGTGCGTTATGACGCGGAGTTTCTACCGCAATTTACACCCGCCACCGCGCTAAATGCGACTGGCGAAAAGACCTTTCGCGTGGTCGAAGGTATCCCGCAAGATTCGAACAACATCGCGCCTAGAATCGGCATCGCCTGGGATCCGCAAGGCAATGGCAAGACAGTGATCCGCGCCGGATACGGGTTTTTCTATGATCATCCCGCGTTGGCTCTGGCGTTCCTCGCGACGGCCGAAGACGGCGCAAGATCGGCGCTTCTTGAGACGGCTGGCGGCGCGCCCTGCGCCGGCGCGGCTTGCGATGCTGACGTAAATCCGTTCGCGCTGAACGCGACAAACATCTTTCAGGGATTGCTGACTGGAAACATTGCCGGTTGCTCTACGGCATTCCCGTCGATGTGCTATCAACCCAGCGAGCAGCGGTTCAACGCTTTCCAGCCGAACTCGCTATTTACGAATCAAAATTTCCTCACAGTCGGATTCCCGCTGACGTTGCTGCCATTCACGATTCCCGTGGAGAGCAATTTTCAATACGCCCTTGCGCAACAGGGGAATTTCACGGTCGAGCGCGAGCTTACAAAAAACCTGAAGGTCAGCCTCGCCTATAATTACACGCACGGCACTCATCTTGACCGCGCGCTTAACATCAGCGCCTCGAATCCGGCTCTCCTCGTCTCAAACGACAGCACTGCAATCAAGGCAGGCCTCGTCACGCCCGGAACAAATCCCCTTACGGTTGAAATTCCCAATGGCGCGACGGGTTCTTGCGTCGAAACAGGAACGGGCAGCCTCCTGCTCGAAGCGCCGGGCATACTCGCACTTGGTTTTCCAGGCGGAGGTTGTGCGGGTTCTCCGGTGGGCTTGATTGGCACTCCCGCCGTCTTTAATTATTTCCGCCCGTCCGGACCGAATCCGTCTTTCGCGAGCCTCGTCCCCGGCGGATACAACACGCTGGTGGGCCTCGCGCAGCTGGCCGGTTTCCCCACCGGCTTTTCGGGCGTGCAAATTCCCTGGAGCGACGTGAATCCTCAAACTTCCACAGGAAATTCCTTGTACAACGCGCTTACCTTCACGTTGACGAAGCGCTATTCTGACAATTTTGAACTGCTTTCCGGTTGGACGTGGTCGCACACCATTGACGACTCGACGGATCTGTCGACTTTACTGAATCCGCAAAACAACAACGACCCTGACGCGGAGCGTGGAAACTCCAATTTCGATCAGCGGCATCGCTGGATCACCAGCGCCGTTTTCGTCAGTCCTCATGTGCAGACGGATGAGTCCTTCGCGAGAAAATTGATTGGCGACTTTACGATAGCTCCCGTGATCGAACTTGCGTCGGGTCGCCCATACAATGTCCTGATCGGTTCCGATACAAACCTTGACTTTGGCACAGCAACCGGCCGTCCCTCATTTTTGCCGGCAGGAACCGCTGCTCCGGCCGGTTTCCCAGCGGCAGTTACGTCGGCTTACGTAAAGGGATACGAATTCATTTTGCCCAGCGAATGCCTTGCGCCAAATAGCCAGCCGTTCGCGTTTGCTCCCACCGTTCCGGCTCCGCCGTTTGGTTGTGTCGGCAATTTGCCGCGCAACGCGTTTACGCGCCCAGGCTTCTTCCAAATTGACTTGCGGCTTGAGCGGCGCATTTCGTTGACGGAACGCACGAATCTTGAGGTGATCGCAGATGGTTTCAACATCTTCAATCGACTGAACGTCAGCGATGTGAGCCCACTCTGCGACCCAACGTCTGGCGTCTGCACGGCAGGTCAACCGACGTCGGCTTTTGACCCGCGAACTTTCCAGTTCGCGTTAAAGCTGAATTTCTGAGGGGTCGCTAAGTCGTGGGAGGAGCTGTCTTGTGCAGCGATCGATAACGTCGATTAGCTCCTGCGTGACCCTCGTCTTCCGTAATACCAATTTCGGACAATCACGAAGATTCGCCGGAGTCGTTCGTTCGGCCATGGCCCGAAAGCGCAGAGCCCTGCAAACGCAATTTTACCGCTCGCAGATCGGTCGCGCGCAATGCTAAAGGTGACTGCCGAAAACCAGTTCCAATCTCAGATAGTAATTCCTCTAATGTGACCAGGAGAGAATTGAGACTCACGATGTGCGATGGCTGTAATCGATATAGACAGCCTTCAACTCAGTGTAAAAATCGATTGCTGCGCGCCCCATTTCCCTCATCCCCACGCCCGTGGCTTTTATGCCGCCAAACGGCAATTGCACCTCGCTCGCCATCGTCGGCGCATTCACATGCGTAATTCCCGATTCAATGCGATCGATAAACTCAAAAATCCTGTTCGCATCTTTCGTATAAATCGAGCTCGAAAGTCCATATTTCACCGAATTCGCCACGCGCAACGCTTCTTCAAAATTAGGAACTCGGATCACGGATATGACGGGCCCAAAAATTTCCTCTTGCGCGATTACGCTGTCCCACGCCACGTGATCGAACACCGTAGGCGCAACGAAATATCCATTGTCATAGCCGCGCCCGGTCATTCTCTCGCCGCCGATAAGCAGTCGCGCTTCCTTTTTCCCGATTTCGAAGTAATGCAGAACGGTCCTTAGCTGCTGTTCATCTACGAGGGGCCCGACAAGAACTTCTGGATCGACGCCGTTGCCAACTTTCACTCCCTTCGTACGCTCCACGATCATTTCGACGAATCGGTGGGCGATAGCGTCTTCGACGACAACGCGGCTAGTCGACGTGCAGCGCTGGCCGCTCGATCCGTAGGCTGCCACGACGGCAGATTCCGTGGCCAGCTCCAAATCCGCGTCGCGCAGGACCACGACGGGGTTTTTCCCGCCCATCTCGCACTGACATTTCTTCATTTGGCGTGCGGCGAGCCCGTAAATCAGGCTGCCGATCTCATTCGATCCGGTAAACGAAATCGCGCGCAGATCGCGATCTTGCAGCAACTGATCGCCGGCCTCTTCACCTGCCCCTAGCACCATATTCACAACGCCTTCAGGAAGACCGGCTTCCTGAAACATCTCCACAATTTTCACGGCGCACTGCGGCGTCAATTCGGCTGGCTTCAGTACGATCGTGTTGCCGGTCACTAGCGCCGGTGCGAGCTTCCACACCGGGATCGCTACGGGAAAATTCCATGGTGTGATTGCGCCTACAACGCCCAAAGGCTGCTTCAGCGTGTAGGTGAGAGTCTTTGCATGCTCGCTCGGCATCGTCTCGCCGTGAAGGCGTCGCCCCTCGCCCGCGAAAAATTCGAGGATGCCAACCGATCTCAGTACCTCAACCATCGATTCCTTAAGTGTTTTTCCTTCTTCCCGGCACAACGTCAGCGCCAACTCGTCCTTCCTCTTTTCCATAATCGCGGCGGCGCGGCCGAGCATCTTCCCACGAACAGGCGCCGGTGTACCTCGCCACGCAGGGAATGCCGCCTTCGCCGCGGCAACGGCGGAGGTTACTTCATCGCGCGTGGAAAGCGGGGAAACATGTACCACTTCCTGCAGATTCGCCGGATTCCGCCGCTCAATCGTTCGACCCGAACGCGATTCCACCCATCGACCATTTATAAAGTTTCTACAAAGCGGTGCCGTCACTGTAGCCGTACTCATTTCTGTCACTCAGCCCGCTGCCTGTGCTTCAGGCAGTCCAGTCCTTCCGATCTCTCGCAGGTTTAGGTCGCTCAGACCTGCCGCAAACGCTGACGCTCAACGGTTTTCCCGCCGTACTCGATGATCGCCCTATCAGTTTTTCACAGCGATCACATGTATGCGAGAAGAATACTCCGGGCGACCAGACTGCATCAACGGTGGGAAGCCCGTAGGTTTGAGATAGCATTAGAAGAGGTGTTGAAGGCAACTGAGCCCCGACGGCGATGAGTCCGTCGAGGCTCAGTGTCATCCTAAAAGTTAGAAATGGAATCGCAGCGCAAATTCTACAGTTCTGGGATCCGTTGCGCTGGTTACTTGACCGAAATTCGATGAGCCAACCTGAGTCGAATAACCGAACGGCGACATGTGGTTGGGGAAGTTGAACATCTCAGCCCGGAAATCGAATCCCGTGTTTTCGTTGATTGGGAAGCCTTTTTGGATAGAAACATCCCAGTTGTTAAAGGTCCGGGTTGTGATCCCATAAGCTTGCCGGTTGCCGAAGCCGGACGCAGGTACGGCAAAAGAAGCTGCGTTCAAGAATTGGTTCTGCTCCACGCCGACTGCGAATGGATTGCCTACGAGATTGGGACGTTGTGACTGGCCTGGGCCAGTCGTGCCACCGAGGCCATCGCCCGCAGGATCGGTGCCAGTCGGATCGGTCACATTGATCGGTAGACCTGAAGATATGTTCGTCACGCCTGAAAGCTGCCAGCCGCCGAGCAGCTTCTTATACAACTGGTCTCCGTTACGCCAGAACGGGAGCGGGTAGACGTAGCTAATCACCAGGATCTGATTACGATTAAAGTTTTCCCGGCCATAATCGCCTCGTAGATTACGGCTATTCTCTGGCAAGTAACTATAGCTCTGCGCGTCCGTGAGGCCCTTGGACCACGTGTACGAAACACCCAGTGTGCCGCCACGCTGCATCCGCTTCGTAACGCGCGCTTGTAGCGAATTGTAGTTAGAGATTGCACCGTTAGTGGTCGAAAGAATATCGCCATAGCCTTGGTAGGGGCGGACGTAATTGATTGAGTCAGTGGGATTCGCCTGCCTCGTGCCGGGCTGAAGCTGATTCAGATCCCGG
>JBOGMU010000252.1:0-28008 GCA_050746865.1 Candidatus Acidiferrales bacterium | reverse complement strand
TCCACCATCATTCCGATCAACGACTCGAGTTGCTCCTTCACGCTAGCACGCTCCCTGGACGAGTTCGAAATTAGGCGAGTGCGTGGCCCGTGACGCGTTGGTAGGCTTCCCTGTATTTCTCCCGTGTAGCGGCGACCACATCGGGCGGAAGAGCAGGACCGGGCGGCTGCTTGTTCCAACCGATGCGTTCGAGGTAATCACGAACGTATTGCTTATCGAAAGATTGCTGCGCAACGCCGGGCTGATATTGGCTTGCCGGCCAGAAGCGCGAAGAATCCGGGGTAAGGGCTTCGTCAATCCAAATCAGCTCGCCATTGAGCAGGCCAAACTCAAATTTCGTATCGGCGATGATGATGCCGCGGGCAGATGCATATTCCGAAGCGCGGCTATAAAGCTCAATGCTGACGTCGCGAATCTTCTCAGTGAGAGGACGCCCAATGCGTTCCACCGTTTGATCGAAGGAAATATTTTCGTCGTGGCCCGTAGTCGCCTTCGTAGACGGCGTGAAAATCGGCTGTGGCAGCTTGTCTGACTCGCGCAACCCGGTGGGCAGCGGAATGCCGCAAATCGCGCCCGTCTTTTGATAGTCCTTCCATCCGGAACCGACGATATAGCCACGGACCACGCATTCCACGGGTAACGGCTCAGTGCGGCGAACAAGCATCGCACGGCCATCGAGCATATCAGCGTAGGGAGCGAGAACACCACCGAATCTGCTCGCCGTAATCACATGATGCGGAACTATGCCGGCTAGCCTCTCGAACCAGAAGAGCGAAAGCTGCGTCAGCACGCGGCCCTTGTCGGGAATCGGCGTCGGAAGAACCACGTCGAAAGCCGAGAGGCGATCGGTGGCGACAATCAGCAGATCGTCGCCGACTTCATAAATATCTCGAACTTTACCGCGCCCGCGAAGTGAAAGACCGGGAAAATCCGTTTGTGAAATTGCAACATTCATTTTTGGAGATGCCACTGGATGACGACCTCACGTACGAGAGGCGCATATTCTAGCGCGTGGACCGCGGAAGTCAATCGGTAAGAGGATACAAAAATTTTCTGTGGAAAATAATTTTCCCTTCGCATAAATCGCGAATGGCTCCTGCAAAGGCAGTAGAATTGAACCCTTACGCTGCGTTGCTGGCCGCAGCAGTGCGAGGCTCGGCAGCCGCGTCAGAGTCTTCCCATTTCACGGAAACAAGCTTCGAAACTCCCGGCTCCTGCATCGTGACGCCATAGAGCACGGACCCCATTTCCATCGTGCGGCGATTGTGCGTTACCACAATGAATTGCGTCTGGCCACACATATCGGCAAGCATTTTGTTAAAGCGGCCCACGTTGGCCTCATCGAGCGGAGCATCGACTTCGTCGAGGATGCAGAACGGGCTTGGCGAATAGCGGAAAACCGCGATGAGGAGTGCCAGAGCCGTGAGCGCCTTTTCGCCGCCCGAAAGAAGCATGATGCTTTGCAGGCGCTTGCCTGGCGGCTGCACCACAATGTCGATGCCCGCGTCACCGGAACTATCCGGTTCGCTGAGCCGCATCTCGCCATGGCCGCCTCCGAAGAGGGTCTGGAACGCGATGGCAAAATGCGCATTGATGAAATTAAACGCTTCTTCGAACTTTTGGCGCGAAACCTGATCGAGCTCATTGATCGTGAGTTGCGTGTTCTCGATCGATTGCACAAGATCGTCGCGTTCGCGGCGAAGGAAGCCGTCCCGCTGCTCGCATTCCTGAAACTCCTCGAGCGCCATCATATTCACGGGGCCCATCGCCTCCACGCGCGCCTTCATTTCGTTATAACTGGTTTCGGCAGCGATGAGGGCCTCTCCGACCAGCAGATTCGCTTCCTGCGCCATCAGCTCTTCCGGCTGCGCGTTGAGCTCGGCTACACAGTTCTGCCGCAGGTAGTCACGATCGGCATCGTTGCGGGCTTTCTCGATCTGGCGATCGCTCCGCTGAGTCCGGAGATCTTCGACGGATTGCCGCTTGGAGCGAACCGCCTCTTCGAGTTCACCGGTGCGCGTGCGAGACTGCTGCCATTCCGCTTCCAGCACCGCTTTGCTTTCCTCGTAGCGCGATTTGTCCGCGCGCAATGCCGTGACCTGTCCCACGAGCTGATCGCAAGCGGATTCGAGAGTAGCCTTTTCGGTTAGAAGAGAGTCGTGCTGCTGCCGGAGCGTGACCGCACGTTCGCCGGCCGCGGAAGATTCTTCGGCAATGCGATCGGCAGACGCTTCGGCGCTTGCCAGGCGTTCGGACATCGCGGCCAGTTCTTCCCGCCGAGTGGTAACACCTTCCTGCAGAGATTGGAACGATGTTCGCAGCAATGCCAGAGTGCGCGCAGCTTCAGCCGCTTCCGTTTCGGCAGCGGCGCGCAAACGCGCTGCCTCGGAATGCTTGTTGAGGGCGTGCTCGGCTCGAATACGCGCGGCAGAAGCCTCTGCCTGCAAACGAGCGATTTCGGCGCGCTCGCGGTCAAGTTGCTGTTCAACGCGAGCAAGATCGTTGTAAGCCTGATCGCGTTGGTGTGCCGCCGCGACAAGCGCCTTCTCGGCTTCCATTTGCTGGCAGGTCGCAACGGAAATGTGGCTCTCGGTGTCCGCAACTTCCTGCGCACTGCGCGCGAGTTCGGCCTGCCCCTCTTCGGATTGCCGTTCCAGGCGCGTAGCGTCGGTCTCATGGAGCCGAAGTTCGCGCTTAAGTGCGAGTGGCCCGGCATCGCCTGCACGTCCGCCCGTGACCATGCGGCCGTGATAACAGGTGCCATCCGGAGCGAGATAATAGCTATGGGGATTTTCCCGAGCAATCCGCTCGGCAACGGCGCCGCTTTCGACCACATAGGCCGTGCGGAGCTTGGTAAGAAAATGTTTCGTCGCGGGCCCGAGCGGATCGCGAAATTCGACGAGGCGGTCAAGGCGAGCGATCACGCCGTCGGGTAACGGCAGGTTTGCATCCGCCTCTTTCAAGTCCAAATTCAGCGAGCTCAACGAGTCGACAAAGAACGTGGCTCGCCCACCCATTTCTTCGCGAAGGAGTGTCACGCCCGCGCGCGCATGATCGAATGATTCCACCACCACATATTCAAGCTCGTCCCGGAGAAACTGCTCGATTGCGGATTCATATTGCTCTTGCACCTCGGCGTAATCAGCAAGAAGACCGACGGCGTAGAACTTACCCGAATCGGCCGCGCCACTGCCACCAACATTAAAAAGCTTTTGAACGGCATCCGCTGTATAGGCGCGTTCGCGGAGAATTTGTTCGATGGAGGCATGCCGAGCCCGGGCCGCGGAGAGCTCCTGCCTTGTGCTCTCAAGCTGCCGCGACATTTCTTGCTGCGAACGGCGCGAGGCAGCGAGTTTTGCCTGCGCCTCCCGGACAACGGTAGCAATTTCGCGGCTTCCGTTTTCTGCGGCGTCGTACGCCTCGCTTGCGGCCTTTACCTGCGATTCCAGCGCGGCAAATTGCTCTTCGATCGAGCGGATCGCACTTGAACGCTGCTGTTCGGCGCCAGCAAGCCGAGTCGCCAATTCCTCAGCGCGTTGAGCCTCAGCCTGTTCACGGGAGGACTCCTCCACATAGCGCGCGGCCAGTAATCGGAGCTCTTCCGTACGAGCTTCCAGTTGTTGCTGCTCGGACGCGCTGCCGGAAACTTGCTCCATTGAGGCGCGCAAAGCAGCCTCAAGCGCTCCTGTTTGGCCACGGAGCCCTTCAATGGCTTCGCGTTGTGCCGCCAGACGCGCGGAGAGACCTTCTGCCTGACGGGCCGCGTCTTCGATTTCGATTGTGAGCCGCAGCGCGCGCGATTCAAGCTGCGCAGCCTGTTCGCGATTAAACGTAATGCGGTTTTCGGCGCGATCAAGTTCGATGGCCGTCTGATTGAGCAGAGCCTGCACCTGCCGCAATTCGCCATCGAGCTCGTAATTTCGATTACTCAGGCGCTCCTGCTCGGATTCCAGCGTGTGGAGAGCAGCGGATTCGCGCTCCTCGGCTGTACGCATTTCGCGCAGTAAATTTTCGAGCCTCGCGGCTTCTATATCGAGATGTTCGGCTTTGCTCGCAAGCACGGTGCGCAGCAAACCCCGCATTTGCTCGCGCAGTTCTGCATAGCGACGCGCCTTGGACGCTTGCCTTTTTAATGAGGCAAGCTGCTTTTCAACTTCTACCAAAATATCGTTTACGCGCGAAAGATTGAGTTTCGAAGCTTCGAGCTTGGCCTCCGAGAGCCGTCGCTTCGTCTTATACATCGTGATGCCAGCGGCTTCTTCGATTATGGCGCGGCGATCCATCGGCTTGGAATTGAGGATCTGGCCGATGCGGCCCTGCTCAATAATGGCGTAGCTGTCCGGGCCGAGGCCAATACCCATAAAGATTTCCTGCACGTCTCGCAGGCGCGCTGCCCGGCCGTTCACCAGATACTCGCTTTGGCCGGAACGGTATAAGCGGCGCCCAACAACCACCTCCCCAGGTCGAAGATGAATACCGCTCTTTTGACCACGGCGCTTACGCTTCTGCTCTTCGGCAACGGGCATTTCTGGGGCAGGGGCAGTCTCGCTTGAGGCATCAGACGAAGATGCGTCTATGGATTCGGATGCTTCTGCGGGAGGAGCATCGCTCTCGATCTGGCCATCAATTACTTTTGCTACTGCCTCGGAAAGTTCTGGATCTATAAGGGTTAGTGTTACCTCGGCGATTCCGAGCGGCGGCCGTTTGGCGGTACCGTTAAAGATACAGTCAGACATCCGCTCGGCGCGAAGCATCTTGTGGCTCTGCTCGCCAAGAACCCAGGAGATAGCGTCCACCACATTCGATTTGCCGCAGCCGTTTGGACCGACAATGCAGGTGATACCAGTCCCGCTGAAGGTGATTGGCGTCTTCTCGCAGAAGGACTTAAACCCAACTAGTTCGACTTTGCGGAGTCTTAGCACGCAATTCCTCGCATTTTAGGCAGAAAAAGATGCCTATTCATTTCCTTACGGAGGACGTTCGAGACAGAGACGTTCGGAGGGTTCCTAATCGGGTAGCCCTTCCGCCTGGCGCTACGATTCGGCGGTTACGGGACAACAAGCTAACACGGGAAAATACCGATGTAAAGCGCGCTTTTGCAACCGAGCCACTAAATATTGGTATCGTTGGCCAGAGTCATACAACTGAACGAGTTAAGGCGATACGTTGGTAATTAATCTGGTTCTCTAAAAAGAGGCCAAAAACTCTAACCTCCCGCCCACCTATGCCTTGCGCCAACCTATGCACGCCTGTCAAGTTGTACGGCCTGATAAAATATATGCGTGGAAACGATCGGCGGTCGACGAGTCGGGCAACCTAAAGATTCTCCCCTTCGGTCACCGCAAACCAAGAATTCTAATCGACAGTCACCTGATTAAAAACGCCAGTAAGTCCTTTGACTGCAATGCGCAAAGCAGTTCTAATCGACAGTAAAATGGGGATTTTCTGGGTGTGCGAGTCGCGCTGTTAAGAGAGCAACTCGCCGGAATCATGCTCTGCTGATAGCATGTGCCGTCGGAGGTTCATCGATTGAATGAAACGGCACTGATTGAATTGCGGAACATCCGCGTGATGCGCGGCGACAAGGCTGCTCTGAATGACTTTTCGTTGCGCATAGCTCTCGAGGAGCACGTTGCAATTCTCGGCCCAAACGGCTGCGGAAAATCGACCCTCATTAAGACGATCACGCGGGAATGTTATCCCGTCGCGCGCGAAGGCTCGTGGATGACGATCCTCGGGCGTGAGAGATGGAACATCTTCGAACTTCGATCTTTGCTCGGGATCGTTTCGAATGATCTCTTAACGTGGTGCAAAGGAGAGACACCCGGCCTTGAGGTCGTACTCTCTGGCTTTTTCAGCAGCCAACGCGTGTTTCGCAACCACCACGTTCAACCCGATCAGGAGCTCCGAGCGATGATCTCGCTCGAACGCCTGGGGGTCAAGCATCTGGCTGAGCGGCCTATGGAAGAGATGTCCTCCGGCGAAGCGCAGCGCATTTTGATTGCGCGCGCGCTCGTGCATGAGCCCAAGGCACTTGTGTTCGATGAACCAACGAATAGCTTGGACGTACATGCACAGCGTGAACTTCGCGAAACTATGCGCCAACTGGCACGATCTGGCGTGGGAATCGTGTTAGTAACGCATCACGTGGCTGACATCATTCCCGAGATTAAGCGCGTCGTGCTCATGCGCGACGGGCGTCTCATCACTGATGATTGCAAAGAGAAGGCTTTAACAGCCGATCAGCTTTCCGCGCTCTTCGGTCTGCCGGTCGAAATCAGTAAGCACAACGGCCATTATCACCTTTGGTGAACGAGAGTCTTGAGAAGAATCAGCGATGCTTTTTGAGGTGCGGAAGCGGAAATTGCTCGACGCGTTCCCCGTGCTGCCGTTCTTCGTGCTGCCTCCTCGGGCGGTACCACTTGAAATAAACCAGGACGCCGACGCCGGCCAGCGCCGCCAGCGACAAGAGAGTATAGAGAACCGGCTTGTAATACTGGGAAAGTCCGGAAATTATCGCGCCCCCGTAAATGTGACCCAGATAAGCCACCGTGAAAAAGCGAATTGCTCTACCGATCGACAGGGATGCGAAAAACCTCTTGAGTGGGTAGTGCATGGCGCCCGCGGCAATCAACATTGGAGACATCGGAACAGGCGGGGGCAGCACGGCATTGATCACAATCATCGAGAAACCGCGCTTCCGAAACAGCGCATAAATCTTTTGAGCGCGCTTCTTGCCGATTTTTTTCTCGAGTGTTTCTTCGCCGCCCTTTTCACCTAATCGGAATGTAAAGAAGCCGCCAACTACCGCGCCGATCATCGCCATCAAGGCGTAATAGGGCCACCACGCCCGGTGATAGGCCGAGAGCAGAATCACGAGCACGTCCATGCTGCCCGGCACCGGGATCAGTGAATTATCTACAATTCCAAGGAGAATAAGTCCCGGCCCGCCCAAGCGATGGAACCATTCCAGGACTTTGCTGGCAAAAACTACGAAGACAGAAGTTAGCGCCTGTGCGTGTGTCTCGATCATTCATCAAACCCTGTAACTTTGCCGAGGCATTTTGTGTTGGCCTTTGGCTCCCAGGCGTGGGGGCAAGCAGCCCTATGATTGGATGCCTGTGACCACAGCAACCGCACTAGGGTCTGGTCATGACTTTTTCGCCGTAAAGTAACGTATTGCATTTGCTTGTGTCCGCAAACCATGCGTAACGAGCGATCATGAACAGACTTGCAAATCGTAGGACGGAGACGTCGATTGATACGCAACGTCCTCATTCCGAACGGCGTTGACTTACCCGGTGTCTACGCCTAGCATGGCGCGACGGAGGACAGTTGGGAGCCGAGCGTTCACCGGGAATTCGAAGAGCGGCCTCTAGCGTCCTGATTCTGGTCGCGATTTTCGCGCTTTGCTATTTTGGAGTGCGCCCTCCGCCACCGAAACCAGCCAATGCTCCGCCTTCCCAGTTTTCAGCTGAACGCGCCGTCGCGATGCTTGGCGAATTGCTTCAAGGCGATACGCCTCACCCGGTCGGAAGCTCTGTCGATGACGCGATTCGCGGCCGCATTCTCGCCCAACTAACCAGTTTCGGCTATAGCCCGCAAGTGCAGAGTGCCTTTGACTGCAACGGATACGGGAGTTGCGCAGTCGTAAACAATGTACTTGCTCGAATCGACGGAATCGATTCGTCACCAACGGGCGACGCCGTGCTTCTCGTCGCGCATTACGATTCCGTTCCCGCCGGGCCTGGAGCGTCAGACGACGGAGCGAGCGTAGCGGCAATTCTTGAGATCGCCCATGATCTGAAATCCCTGCCGCGGCCGCGCCATCCGATCATTTTCCTGATGGACGAGGGTGAAGAGGCAGGGCTTATTGGCGCTCGCGCATTCGTGGATTGGCATCCCTGGGCCAAGCAAGTGCGCGCCGCCGTGAATTTGGACGCGCGCGGTACGTCAGGCGCGAGCGTCTTGTTCGAAACAGGCAATGCGAATCAGTGGATCATTCAACTTTTGCAGCAGGCGGGGCCGAGGCCGGTTACAAGCTCGATTTTCTACGACGTTTACCGCGGGTTGCCTAATGACACGGACATGACCGTTTTCAAGTCCGTCGAGCAACAGGGCGCGAATTTCGCTTATATCGGCAGCGAGCCGCAATACCATACTCCGCTCGATAACTTCGCAAACGTGAATCCGGCCAGCGTTCAACAGCAAGGTGACAACGCGCTGGCCATGACGTGGGCGCTGGCGAATACGGACCTTTCGAATGTGCCGGAGAAAGACGCGGTCTATTTCGACGTATTCGGACGCCGTGTCTTCGAATGGCCCGTAAGCCGCGCCGTCCCGATAGGCATCATTGCCGCTCTTCTGCTCGCCGTTGATGTTGCGTTCCTCTTCTGGACCAAGCGTATGACATCGCGCGAGTTTCTCTCCGGACTTGCAGCTCTCCCGTTAGCGCTCGTGTCCACCGGAGCGCTCGCACTGATTCTCTACCGGCTGCTGCGCTTGCTCGGAGCGGTGCCCGTCAACTGGATTGCCCACCCGGCTCCTGCGCGAATTGCGTTCTGGGTGCTCGGATTGGCGGTAGTCGTAATCCACGGCATTGCATTTGCTAGGCGTGCCGGTTTTTGGGGACTCTGGTCGGGCGTTTGGACCTGGTGGGCAATCGGCAGCATTGTGCTTTCGACGCTTCAGCCAGGGATGAGTTACCTCCTGCAAGTGCCGGCATGTGCCGCCGCAATTGTGGGATTACCCGTCATCGCGTGGCGCGGAGAGAATGCATTAAGGCAATGGTTAGCCGGAGTTCTACCCATGGCCGCAGCGGCGCTCGTTGGCTTTGAGCCGCTGATTTTGCTTTACCCTGCGCTTGGTACGCGCGTGCTGACGTTAGTGGCAATATTCGTGGCTCTGGTGCTCACCCCGATGATTCCTTTGTGCGTGGATCTCAACGAGGCCGGTGGCCTTCTTGCCATTTCCATACCGGGTCTCCCTATCCTCGTGACGGGTTTAGGCATTTTCGCAGCCGCCGTGATGCCGGCTTATTCGGCTCAAGCTCCCGAGAGAATGAATATGCAGTTCTGGCAGAATGCTGACTCTGGCAAAGCACAGTGGGTTGTTCAACCAGACTCCGGAAAACTCCCGGATCCGATCAGCGTGGCGGCCACTTTTCACAGTGCCCACGCGGGGCAGTTGCCATGGGAGCACGGCCCTGCGTTTCTTTCCGATGCGCCGGCGCTTGACCTGGGTGCGCCCTCCTTTACCGTGCTCGACTCAGTCGTAATGGGAAACAAAAGGCAATTCGACGCTCTGTTGCGTTCAGAACGAGCCGCACCGGGCGCAATGGTAATGTTTCCGTCAGACTCAGGTGTAGCAATGGTCCGCATGGAGGATGTTGCGGTCCCACCTGAGTTGGAGCGCGTTCGAAGCTATTTCAGCGGCTGGTTCGTGTATGCGTGCCCTTCGATGCCCGCGCGCGGCGTGGAGTTAAGTTTCAAGTTACCGATAGGCAAGCCGGTTACGGTTATCGTGGTAGATCATTCCTATGGTCTTCCCGATATCGGTGCGTTTCTCACGAACGCGCGTCCGCTGACAACCGTTCCCTCCGGCGAAGGCGATTTGACCGTCTTGAGCCGGCGCGTGCAACTTAATCCGTAATTGGATCTCTGACCTAGAACTGACGATTGAGCGTTCCGGTCAACACCAATGAGCTGTTGGCGTCTTGATCGAGCAAAAGAGCACTGTTGGCGCTGACGATGTAGTAGACGAGGTTAAACGTACCCGGACCTGTGGCTGTCATCGTGAGCGTGCCGCGGCCGGACGTTGGACTGCCCAGGCTGGCGGCCGTGATCGGATATGGATTTGTTGCGCCAAAGAAATTCATATCGATGGTTCCGGTTGAACCGGCGACATGACCATCGAGATTTCGAGCGGAGGTTGATCGAGTCGCGTGCGTGATTCCCTGGCCTGCGAGACCAAAGGCAAAGCCTCCAGCACTCAGAGATGACGCAGATGTCTGCTCGAAGACCTCGCCGGCGGAAAGCGCGTTGGAGTCGATTTCGACAGCCAGGAAATTCTGCGGCTGCGTGCTTGTGCTTGTCTGGTAGGGATACATTGCAAATTCAGATGTCACAGTGCCTGATCCGGTGGGGCAAAGTTTCAAGTCGACGCGCCCGGAGGTGGAATCAAGCGTATAACCGCAGGACGTTCCCAGTGCTGCGTTGGTCGTGACCGTCCCCTGGTTGTTCGCATCGAAAATCCCGCTCGAAACGCTCCCCGATCCGCTTGACACGAAAACAGCGCCCATCGCATAAGGACCGATATTGCTTTGGCTCGGCAGAGTCGCCGATCCACCGGCGGTCATGACGTAATTCGCCGCGGCCAATCCGGCAGGGCTAACAGCCGCACCTACGATCTTTCCGGCCAGCCGAGGAGCGGGTGACTGATCTATCTCGACAACGTACAACTGCGTGCTGTCTACGATATAGAACGCGAAGTTCAGAGTGCCGCCTGCTGTGTTAAGCGATAGCGTGCCACGGCCACTGCCGGAACTGAACGTATCCAATGAATAAGAAGAATCCGAAGTAAGGCTCGTGTTCGTCGTGATCGTTGCGGAGGAGTCTGCTCCATCGTGGATATCGAGGAGTGAGCCCGCTGCCGAGACTGTGCCCGTGGCACCGCTCACGTAGTTAGCGGAGAATTGCCCGGCAATCGCTTCGGGATTGAAGGAGGCGTCAGTACCCATGACACTGAACGCGTAGGTCCCAGAGACCACCGAAAGAGAACAACAGACTTGAGTGCTTGTCTGTGCGTCAATCGAGCCACTTCCCGTCGCCGTTGAATCGAAGCGCGTGATAATCGCATGTTGATTCGTCGTTAGGATGAAGGCCAAATGCTGGGTCCCCTCGGCCGTATCCAGGGTTATTGTTCCGCGACCGTCAGCGTTCACAATATATCGGCTGGTGTTCTTTATCTGTACGGACGTGTCGACGCCAGTCCCAAAGCTTGAAACGTCTTCGACACCGCTCGTGATTCCACCCGCCCCATCTGTCGTGAAACTTCCCGCCGCCGCGAGAAATCCCTGAGAGTCGTTCCCGCTATAGGAAAATGCGAAAGAGCCTTTGAAGACGTTGTCCGAATAAGCGATTGAAACGGTCGTGGTGGCGGTCGTTCCCTGATCGCTCGCGGTGATTGTGACCGTGTTTCCCGGCGGCGGAAAACTCGGCGCTTGGTATACGCCGCTGTTTGCGTTGATTGTTCCAATGTCGCCGCCCGCGGTCGATGATACTGTCCAAGTCGCGTTCGGATCGGCCACGCCGTTTAGTGTTGCATTAAACTGCGCACTGCCAAGCGCGGGTACGGTCGCTGGCGGCGAAACAATCTGCAAGCCCAGCCCTGGGCTGACCGTGATCGTTGCCGTATTGGAAGTTACCGGAAGATTCGCTCCGCCGCCGCTCGTTCCATTCGGGTTCTTGAGTGCGGTCGCCGTAATTGTAACCTGTCCGCTGTTAACAGAGGGCACTGTAGTCGGCGCTGTATAAATACCCACCTGGACGTCGCTCGGATCGGTGATGATCGTCCCAAATTGCGAGTTGCCGCCGGACACGCCATTTACATACCAAGTGACCGCGGTGTTTGCGGTGACGGTGCTGGGTGTGGTCGTGGTGGTTTGCCCAGCAACAGTGACGGCCGCCGTAAAGGTAAGCTGCTGATTGACGATGACGCTTCCGCTCGTCGGCGTAATATTCACCGCCGTCACCGTACCAACAGTGGCGTTATTGCCGCAGCCGGATATTCCCATTGCCAAACAGAGCAGTGCGAAGACTGCTGCCGAATACAAGACCCGTTTTGAGTTTGTTGCCACTTTTCGCCCTGCTCCCCTGATTAGCGCGCCGCAAACAAAGACTGCAAATAATACACCGAGATCGGGTTGTTTCCGAAGCGGATCGCAAAAGTCATTTGGAATCTGTGTCGGTGATATTGGACACAAGCCGGGCCAAACAGGTTGCCAATGGCGGTCGGGATCGATCGAGGTAAGTAGTTGCCTGCCCTTTCGAATCTCATTACACTGTGTGCGAGGCTTCGTAAGTAGCTCAGGGGTTGAGCCGCCCAAACTTCCTCCGATCCGGCTGGCCCGGAAAGTCCCTGCCACCTATCCTGCGGGGATTGAAAAGGCACACGTTCATATGGACGAACCTCTCTCGCTCCGTTCTGTAGTAATTGCTTCGCCCGAGCAGGTTTCCTGCGCACTCGGGGATGAATCCGCCATCTTAAGCATGAAAAACAGCGTTTACTACGGCATGAACGTCGTAGGAACTCGCGTCTGGAATATGCTCGGGCAGCCGCGAAGTGTTGTGCAGCTTCGAGATGCCCTTGTTGACGAGTACGATGTGGAACCCGCCCGTTGTGAGCAAGATCTGCTTCAACTTCTCGAACACATGCGCAACGAGGGTCTGATCGAAGTCATGTCCGCTCCCACGGCGTAGCCGAATACTTAACAAACTCGTGCAGGCCGCAAGAGCAAACTTCGTGGTTCGTTTCTCGGGCACATCGGTAGCCGATTGATTGGTTTCGGAAATTTATGGCGACTTGGAACAGGTTCTGGAAGTTAGGTCGGCGCGACCGGATTGAGGCGCTGCAAGTAGGAGCCGTAATCCTCGCCTCCCGAATTGGGCTGCGCGTCGCCGGATACCGGCGCTGGAAATTCCTGCTTTCAAGATTGACGTCGCGCAATGTATGCGCTTCGCACATTGCCAAAAACAATTGCGTCGCACCGGCAGATCCTGGCCACTTTGCCCGTATTGCGGAAAGTGCGGCGCGAAATCTGCCGTTCCATCCAACCTGTCTTGAACGTTCGTTTGGACTCTGGTGGCTATTGCGACGTCGTGGATTCGACGCCGATCTTCGAATCGGCGGCCGAAAAGACGGAAAACGATTTGAAGCGCACGCATGGGTGGAATATTCGGGCACGCCGCTGAACGATGTGGGGGATGAGCACAATCGATTTTCCGCGTTCGGCAATTCCAGTGCCTTTGTAACAAGGGACTTGCCTTGAGCGGCTTCGTTGCGCTCTTCCAGCGAAACGGCGCTCCGGTCGATCGCAGCTTGCTCAACGCCCTAACCTAGTTCCTTTCCTTCCGTGGACCCGACGCGCTCGAAACATGGTCGTCGGGATCGATTGGCTTGGGACACACGCTCCTCCGTACTTCGCGATCAAGTGCGAACGAGCGGCAGCCGGTCAGCTTCGACGGTCACTCCTGGATCGTCGCGGATGCGCGCCTGGATCGACGTGCCGAACTTACAGACCAGCTCACAAGCACCGGTCAAGATGTCACCCGCAATGCAGGCGACGTTGAGTTGATCCTGCACGCATACCTCGCATGGTCCGACGATTGCATAACGCACCTTTTCGGCGATTTCTCTTTTGCAATCTGGGATAGCCGAGAACAGCGGATCTTCTGCGCGCGAGATCATTTCGGAATCAAGCCGTTTTATTATGCTGAAACCAGGGACTTCTTCTTGTGCAGCAATACTCTCGATTGCATCCGCCAGCACCCCTTTGTTTCCGATGACTTGAACGATCAGGCTGTCGCGGACTTCCTGCTTTTTGGCCTCAATTGCGACAAGGCGACCACGACATTTCAAAATATTCAACGATTGCCTCCCGCGCATTTTCTCTCCGCCTCGCCCAATAACGTTCGGGCGCAGCGGTACTGGTCTGCTCCTACGGATGGATGGATTCGCTATCGCCGTGACGAAGAATATGCCGAACATTTCCTTCAGAACCTGCGCCTCGCGCTAGCCGACCGCATGAACGTAGACAGCGCGGGCATTCTTCTCAGCGGCGGCATGGATTCCGGCGCGTTGGCGGCAATCGCAAAGGAGATTTCTCCGGCTTCCAACATTGGCCTTAAGGCTTACACAGTCACTTACGAGAAGTTGCTCGGTGATCGCGAAGGCTACTTCGCTCAGCAAACAGCCGACTCTCTCAATATTCCGCTAGAAATGATTCCAATGGACGATCTTGCTCGATTTAGCCCTCGCACCAACGAGGACTTCGTTTTCCCCGAACCGGTCGACGATCCATTCGCGCTCGCCATCCACGAACAATTCCGCGCTATCGCGAAACACTCGCGCGTAGTTCTCTATGGCGAAGGCATCGATAACCTGATGTATTTCCAGTTGGCTCCATACTTAAAACAATTGGCCCGCGCCGGTAAATGGCTCGCGCTAGCAGGAGCGTTTTCGGGCTATTGCTGGAGGCAGCGTTCCCGATGGCATCGGCTTTGGCATCGCGCGCTCCGGCGATTTGGGCGCAAGGGATCAGAGATGAAAGTGCCGCGCTGGATTTCGCCGGACTTTGCCCGTCGCGTAAATCTCCAAGAGCGTTTCGCATGCTTTGCGCTTCCCAAAGTCTCGCCCGCGCACCCCGTCTTGCCCGTCGCGCACGCGTCGCTCGAACTCCCACAATGGCCGCGGCTTTTTGAATTGAGCGACGCTGGATTCACGCAAGAACTCGTTGAGGTTCGCTGCCCTTTCCTGGACCTGAGAATCGTTGATTACTTGCTCGCACTTCCGCCCTTTCCGCTCTTCCTGCGTAAGAAACTGGAGCGGGAGGCAATGAGAGGCAAACTGCCAAAGGACATTCTCACGCGACCGAAGACACCGCTCGGAACGGCTCCATGCGTCGCCACATTGCGCCGAGCGGGTTACAAACCGTTGCGGAGCATCGATTGGTCTGAGGACATAGACCGCTATATTTCCCGTAAACACGTGTTCGAGGAGTCGGAATTCCAGTATTCCGATTATGGAAATTCCTGTATTCGGCCCATTTGCTTCAACTTGTGGTTGCAGTCCTCTAGACGACTTCGCTATAACTTGTCTCTGGAGATCCGAAATGCCTAGGGTCGTCGAACAGGAATCCGTCAGGAAGCCCTATGAGCCACCAGTGCTCACAATCTACGGTACGGTTTATCACGTCACAAGAAGCAACGGTAGGGATGGCTCACTTGACGGTGGGCAGCAGCCCCTAAAGATGAACACCAGTTTCGCCTGACGACAGTGCCTCACGCCTTTGAGCTCTTTGGCTTTTCTGTAGTGTCTAACTACGCCCTCCCGGGATTGGTTTCCGTTCGTGTCGCGTCTCCCGACATCGTCGTAACGCTCGGTTGTATGCCTTCTCCTGCCGAAGTGGGCGGCCGTGCTGAAGAGTTGGCGTACACAAGTGTGATCAACACGCCATCGGGAGAACCGGCATTAAAGCTGTACCGGACGCAGGCTGGAACGAACCATCTGATTTACAGCGACGGCACCGAATTCTGGCTCGATCCCCTGGCTGGCCGAATTTGGGCTAGATGGCCTGACAGTCTCAGCCTGCACGACGTGACTCTCTATCTCCTTGGACCTGTCTTTGGACTTTTCCTTCGGTTGCGCGGGGTCGTCTGTTTGCACGCAAGTGCGATTGCATTGCATGAGCGAGCAGTCCTCTTCCTCGGCGATCCAGGAGCCGGAAAGTCAACGACCGCTGCAGCTATGTCAATGCGAGGACATTCCCTCATCGCGGACGACATTGTGGGCATCCTCGAACGTGACGGAAAAATTTTTGCGGTTCCCGCCTATCCCTACGTTTCTCTATGGCCACAATCCGCCGAGATGATTTGCGGCCCAGACACGAAGCTGCCGACTCTGTTGCCCGGTTTTGAAAAATGCCGTTTTGCCCCTTCTGCTTTCCAACATTCGCCTGTCCCGCTCGGTGCTGTTTTTGTGCTCGGCGAACGCTCGACCGGCGAAAATTTGCCTGGCATCGAAGAACTGCCGCCGCGCGACCAGTTGCTTGCTCTAATCGCCAACTCCTACGCGACGAGAGCCCTTTCTGAGAAGTCCCGAGCCGAGGAGTTCCAGCTCTTTGGCCGAATGGTTGGCGCAGTTCCGATTCGTCAGCTCTTTGCCCACAGTGATCCCGCTCGTCTCTCCAGCTTCTGCGAATTTATTGAGCAGGCCTGCGACAGCCTGGCAGCACCGGCCTTCGCCTGATAAACGGACGCGCCTTCGAAAAATACGCAAATTGTTACAGCGACATATTCTTAGCGCATAGACCCTTTGCTTTGCCGGAGGCCGCTGCGTATCCGCTCAGGCGGCGTTTTTTGTTTTTCGCATATGCGTCGTTTGCGCTAAATTGGTGCGCCGGAAATATTGCCGACGCTGCGTTGACGTTCACAATTCGTTATCCAACCCGCTTGCCATCGGCGGCGTCCAAGCAAGGGCATCCGACACACACGGCTGATCTGAACGCAATTCGAAGGCCGAATTTCGACGCGAGGGGCTTTCCTCGAATGAAAAAGCTGGCTGGCACGCTTGTATGCATCGCGGTACTGTGCGCCGTACCAATCGTCACACATGCTCAAGAGCCGCCGGCGCAAGAACCCGCATCACAAGCGCCGGAGCCGCAAGCACCTACACCACAGACAACGACACTGCCATCGCCGACACCGGAAGAGTCGTCCAGCACGCCTTCCTCGACGCCACCAGCTCATTCAGCGGAGCAATACAATACGCGGACTACACCTATGCTTGAGGTTTCAGGAGGCTATTCCTATCGCGCGTACTCACCCACGCCTTCGACTACCGTGAAACTCAACGGCGGCTTCGCTTCGGTGGACTATAACCTCTTGTCCTGGGTGGGTATCGCCGCCGAAGGAAGCGCGACTGTGAGAAAAGAGGGTGCGCAGTCGTTGGGGACGTCTCAAACCTTGACGATCTTTACGGGCCTAGTGGGTCCGCAAATCTACCCGCTCCGCCACCGGAAGCTGACGGTGTTCACACACATCCTTATTGGCGACGGCTATTACTATACGAAAGCTCCCGCGTTTGGCGGCTTTTCAGCAAACGTCACCACCAACAGCGGCTTTGCCTGGGAAGTCGGTGGCGGCATGGACGTGCGGATTAAAAAGCATTGGTCGATTCGCCTGATCGAAGGCGATTACGGCGAGACCTCATTTTCGGTAGCTGGAGCCAACGCTCATCAAGTGGGTTACCGCATTTCCGCCGGCATCGTTTATCTAATCGGCGAAAAGTAATTCTCAGCTACTGTCCTGATTCTTCGGCTAGAGCGCCGCTAGCGATTCGTTGACATGGCCACTCCTCTTATTTAAACTAACCAGTTAGTTGACATTTCTGAGTGTACTTGCCGGCATGCATACCGGCGCTCCTACGAGCGGACATAACCGAGCGTAATAAACCATGCCACGTGGACGTAAGAAACAGGAGAAGCCAGAGGCGGCCGGAAGGATTCTGGAAGCGGCAGAGAATTACTTTGCAGCTCACGGTCTAGCTGGCACCCGTACCGAAGAGATTGCGTCAGCAGCGCGAGTGAACAAAGCAATGTTGTTCTATTATTTCAGGGATAAGCGGCATCTGCATCGCGCGGTGCTCGAAAATCTTTTTCGGGAATTTCGGTCCAGCGTTTACGCATTACGGGAAAAGACCGATTCGCCTCGGCGCCGGGTGCTCGCCTTGGCGGCAGGGTATTTCGATTTCCTGGCGGCGCATCAGAATTACCCGCGGCTCGTGCAGCGCGAGGCGATGGAAGCAAGCGGTAATTTTAAATGGATCGTGGGTGAATACCTCGATCCATTTCACTCGGAAGTCGTGCGGACGATTCGCGACGGTATCGCTGCACGCGAAATTAGAAATGTCGATCCGGAGCACACCGCTTTTTCGATTTTGGGGATGACGACATCCTACTTTGCCGCGGCGCCCATTTTGAGCCAGATGGCCGGACGAGATTTGCTCACTCCCAGGGCGATTACGGCGCGGCGAACGGCATTGCTGGATTTCCTTGAGCACGGGTTGATTCCTGAAGGAGAAACGATTCGATGACGGGCGCAAAGTTTTTTCGATTGATTGCCGTGATCTTTTTGATCGCCCTCGGTGTCTACTACTTCACCACGCCGCACGGCTCGGAATTGCCGCTGACCGGAGTGGTCGATGGGAATGATGTAGTCGTCAGCCCGCAAATCACAGGGCGCATTATCAAGCTCGACGTGGATGAAGGCTCGCAAGTGAAGAAAGGCGATCTGATCGCCGAGCTCGATCCTAAAGAGATGGAAGCGGCTCTCGAGGCCGCGAAAGCGAACGTCACGAGCCTTGAGGCGCAGGTAAACGCCGCGAATCACAATTACACGTGGACGAATGATCAGACAGGTGCCGCGATCGACCAGGCGAAGGCGCGGGTCACGTCCAGCGATGCGCAGCTTCAGCAGGCCGAAGCCCAATTAGCGCTGGATCAGTCCGATCTGAAGCGAATGCAGGACCTTTACGACAAGAAAGAAATCTCCGCGCAGGATTACGATCATGCTCTCGCCGCGGTGAAGATGGCTCAAGCCAACGCCGATGCCATCAAGCAAACCTCACAGGCCGAAGCAGCTGCTCTCAACGTAGCTCAGGCAAATCGCAAGCAAGTAGACGTGCGGCACAGCGACGTCAGCGCCACTCTCGCACAATTGCAACAAGCACGCGCGGACGAAGCCCAGGTAGCGGCACAACTAGGCTATACGCAAATCTACGCTCCGAGCGACGGTGTCGTTTCGGTGCGTGTAGCCAAACAGGGCGAGGTGGTCGCGCAAGGCTCACCCATCGTAGTGCTTGTGAACATAAACAATCTCTGGGTACGCGCGGATGTTGAAGAGACTTATATCGACAGCATCCAATTCGGTCAGACTATGCGTGTCCGGTTGCCGTCCGGCACAATTCTGCAGGGAAAAGTGTTTTACAAAGGCGTCGAAAACGAATTTGCCACTCAGCGCGACGTAAGTCGCACGAAGCGCGACATCAAAACTTTTGCGATCAAAGTTTCGCTGCCGTCCGACAACGGCGGACTCTTCACCGGTATGACTGCGACTGTGCTTCTGCCCATTCCGCAGCAGGGCAACTGGTTCACGCGGCTTTTGAGGCGTGTGTGAACATCCCAACGCACGCAAGCATGAACGCGATCAGCGTCGAGCATCTAATAAAGAAATTCGGCGACCTTATCGCGGTCAATGACATCAGTTTCGACGTTCGCCACGGCGAAATTTTTGGACTCCTCGGACCGAACGGCGCCGGAAAGACCACTTTGATCCGTATGATGACGACCCTGACACCGCCGACGTCGGGCACCGCCATCGTCGCCGGTCA
The DNA here is from genome assembly GCA_050746865.1 of Candidatus Acidiferrales bacterium. Lineage (GTDB taxonomy): Bacteria > Acidobacteriota > Terriglobia > Acidiferrales > UBA7541 > Palsa-295. Next base: position 8,841 of record JBOGMU010000252.1, on the reverse strand, counting down.
CGACATTGCGAAAGATTCTGATGGCGTTCGCCATTCGATCGGCGTGATCCCGCAGGCCTTCACGTCCGATCCGGAGCTCACGGCTTACGAAAATATGCTTCTGCATGCCAAACTTTACGGCGTTGCCGCGGATCGCCGCGATCAATTGATTGACGAATTGCTCGAATCGGTAAATCTGACGCGCTTTCGCGATGCCTTCGTAAAAACATTCTCCGGCGGCATGCGCCGGCGCATGGAAATTGCGCGGGGACTGGTCCACTCGCCGAGGGTACTCTTTCTCGATGAGCCCACGACGGGTCTCGATCCAGTGTCTCGCACGAACGTGTGGGAAATGATTCGTGCGTTGCGCGACCGCTCCGATCTCACAATTTTGCTCACCACGCATTACATGGAAGAAGCAGATAAGCTTTGCGAGCGCATCGCCATCGTCGATCACGGCCGTCTTGTTGCGCTGGATACGCCCGGCAACCTGAAAGACAACGTGCCGGGGACCGATACCGTGGAAGCGGAATTCGTGGGTGCACCGAGCGACTGGACTGAACAGCTTCGCGGGTTGCCGCAAGCCGCAAACGTTGTCGAGCGCGACGGCGCGTTTCACATCGGGTCGCACGAAGGTCCGGCGACGGTTGCGGCTCTCATGGACTTAGCGCGGTCGCGTGGCGTCACGGTAAAACGCGTTACGGTTCAAGGAACGACGCTCGACGACGTCTTTGTCCATTACACGGGCAACGATTTGCGCGATACGACGCAGCGCGGCAAGCTCGACGTCAGCCATCTCTATAAGTAAACGCGCGCCATTTGTGCGCACAGGGGAGTCTGCGGATGAAGTTCTATCGAGTGTGGGCGCTTATCGAACGGGACCTGCGGAAATTCTTTCGCAGCCCCGCGCTGATGATGGTCTCGATGATTTTCCCGCTCGTCCAGCTCCTCGTATTGGGCTACGCCTTTGGAGGAAAAATCAAAAACGCTCCCGTGGCGTTTGTGGACCTCGATCATTCAGTCGAGTCGCGCACAGTGCGAGAGATGTTTCAGGCTGTCGCCGCCGGCCCGCAGACTTTCAAAATTGTCGACTACAATAACCTTCCCGATGCCATTCAGGATCTTCGGTCGGGATTCGTGCGCGGCGTAATCCAAGTTCCGCATGATTTTTCCGAGCGATATTTCCAGAAAAACCGCCCTCGCATCTCCTTCAGCGAAGACAACACCGATCAATTCATCTCTACGGCGCTGGAATCCGAAATCCAGGGTATGGTCAACCAACTGAATTCTCCGTCTGTTCATCCGGCTCTTAATCAACAGGTCGCCTTGGATGTCGTTGAGGTTTACCCGTATATCGAGTATGCAAAGTTTCTGTTGGCCGGCGCCGTCACGCTTGGAATCTTCTCGGTCGCGATGATCGGCGGTGGCATCACTTTTATTGACGATAAGTCTCGCGGGTTGCACGAAGGTTATCTCGTCACGCCCATTCATAAATCCGAATTGGTCTTCGGCCTGATCGGCGCCGGCGCAATTAAAGGGCTGATGGCCGGAATGTGCCTTGCCGTCATCGGGGGCTTGATGGTGGGAATCCCTCGTCTCTGGGATCCCGTACGGCTTGCGTACATCGCATGCGTTATTTTCGCCGCGTCTCTAGCGATGATGAGCTTCATGTTTTTGCTGATGGTGCGCGTGTCTGACCCGCTGGTGCCGCGCGCAATCTTCGGCGTGCTCAATACGCTGCTCTATTTTCCTTCAGGGGCGGTATACCCTATCGAAGCGTTCCCCTCGTGGTTGAGATGGATCGCCAATGTCGATCCGCTCACCCCGATCGTGCATGCGCTGCAAAATCTCACCCTTAAAAATACCGGTATTGAAGGAATTTACAGCGACGTGTTAGTTTTGTTGGGGTTTACCGTGTTGATGACCGCCGGCTGCATCGCTCTTTTTCAACGGCAGTTATGATGCTCGAATGCCGGGAAGAAAACTATGACTATCTTTGATGCGCCTCCCATAAAACCGGCGTGGAAATATCGCCGCTTAGCTATTGCCGTCGGTGCCGCCGTTGTGATTGCTGCGATCACGATTGCCGTTCTTTTGCGCTTCCATACTGAGCGCAACACTGTGCGGCAATTTATGAATGCCGTTGCTGAAGGTAACTTCCAGCATGCGTATCAGATCTGGAAGCCTTCTCCCTCTTACACATTTCAGGATTTTATGCAGGACTGGGGGCCGAACGGTTACTACGGTCCGGTGAAGAGCTATCGGATCGACAATCACCTGACGCAGAAGCAAGGCACCGTCGTTTCAATCACTATAGATGTAAGCCCTTACAGCCCGTTTCCCGCAGACGATGATCCAATCAAGGGCAGCAAGACCAAGGTGCGATTGTGGGTGCAATTTAAAGACGAGTCGATCAGTTTTCCGCCCACCTGAGCAAGAAGAACTAAATTTCGTAAAACGAAATTCGTCCGGACCCCTCTTGCTTTTCTCGTCTGTCTTCGCGTCGCTAGGTTTCGACGCGGGCTTCGTCAACCAGCATAATAGGGATATCGTCGCGCACCGGATAGACGCGATGGCAGGTCGCGCATTTCAAACCCTTCTCGTCCGCGGTCATCTTCACCGGTGCTTTGCAGACGGGGCAAACCAACATTTGCAACAATTCCTGCGACACAGCCATTCGGCTCTCCTATCGACTCGGCGAAAAATCTATCGTACCCGAAAAGCTTTCAGAGTGAGCTTCCCGCTCCATTCACCGCCTTGCGCAATCGGTACTAGCCAAATGGGCGCGATTTGCGACCCCTGATAGATACGCTCAAACCCGCCCTCGGACTCCGAGACCGTCTCGATAGGGGCCAGCCAAAACTCACGCGCGCCCGGCGCATAAAGCGACACGCCTGTCTTCTGCCATTCGTCAACCACGCGCAATGGGTTCGCATCCGTCTTTGCGGACCAGCGCAGGGGAAAGCGTTGTCCGTTCGCGTCGAAGTAGCGGTCGGTCGCCGCGGGAGCCAGGAAATTCACAACTACCTCCAGGCCCACTTGCACCGCCGCATCGCCTGGACTGATTTTCTTGAGCGTGACGTCGCATATCAACTCGAAGCCATCGTCAGCCGGTGCAAACGAAAACAACTTCGTCACCGACCAGTTGCACGATTCCTCAGAAACCAGCTCGACAGCCCGGTTCGACGTGTTCGTTACACAATATCGGCCGGCTGCCACAGTTCCGTCCTCGTCCAGCCGGATCGGTGCGTAATCCTCGAAGTTTCTCTCTGCCGCGAAAAGCAGCACGCGGAAACTGTTCCGCCGCCAGCGGTCGTACGTTAGCCACTTATCTAGATCCGTTTCCTTGGTGCGGACTTCATCGTGAATAGAAATGAAATGTTCCGGCACGATGCTTTTCGTTTTTCGAACCGCGTCGTGATAGGCCTCTGGCCGGCGCATCAGCGAATTGATGAGCGGCACGTTCGTTTTGCGAATATCTAGCGCGCTCAGCGTTCCTCCGTCGGAGGGCTGAATCAGCGCGCTGTATTCGCTCGACGTGAGATAAATTTCTTCGTTTCCATCCGCATCGAAATCCAGCCGCTGCGCATGCGCACATTCGCGTTGCTTGTGTGCGCATGCGTCAACTAGTGCCTCGGCATGTGCAAGAGCTCGCCACACCGCCGTACGCAGATGCGGCATGTAAAGGCCGCCAAAAACCCCGTGCCAATACGGATCGTTGCATTCGCCGCGCAACAGCGAGGTCATTGCGTCGCCGATCTCAGCCGTGCCCGCCGCCTTCGCGCGCGCCGAAGCATCCACCTTCTCCGAAACGTGCAGCATCTTGGCGTGAAGCAGGTTCGCTTCCGAGTATTTGCTGAAAAAATTTCGCCATGTCCCGCCGCGCAGAAACGGAAGCGCCTCAGGCCGCGATTCGAATTCCTTCACCAGATTGTGATACCGAATCCTCGCGCGCGTGGGCAGCGACCATTCCATCATCTCCGTGTACGACGCCGTCGGCAGGTCCGCGCGGCCCTGTGCCGGACGTGCCGCCATCGCGATGCTCGGTGTGGCCGTCTCGAGCCAATCCGCGCACTTTTCAATCTCGCTGAAGAAATTCGTTACCCAACCGTCGTCATAGCAATGCTTGTGCGTTTCCGGCCACGAACCGAGCTTTTCCAGATCGTCGCCCATCGCAGCAAAACCGGCGGCCTGCTTTGCGCTCGCTTCGCGCAGGAATTGGATCGTGTCTTCCGGTGGGCGAAACGGAATTGTGTATCGCAGAATCTTGAGGCCAGGTATGAGCCTTACGACGTGCCCCATATTCTCGGCCGTGTAGTAGCCGTAGAGCTGCTCCTCTTCAAATCCCGAGCCGAGAAAGTGGTTGTCGTCCACAAGCGTATATTCCACACCCGCTTGCGCCAGCGAAGAAGGAAGCTGCGGCTCCCAAACGCGTTCCGTAAGCCACGCACCCGTGGGCCGCTTTATGAAATGCTTCCCGACGTAATCCGCCAGCCGGTTCAACTGCTCTTTCTGATCGCGTTCCGGAATTGCGATCAGGACGGGCTCGTAGAACCCGCCGCCGACCATTTCCACTTGACCGCGTTCCACAAGGTCGCGCAGCTTATCGAAATACTCGGGATGAGCGCGTTCGGCCCATTCAAGCAAGGGACCTGAATAGTGCAGCCCCACTCGAATCGCAGGATGCTGCGAGAGCACTTCAATAAAGGGGAGATAAGCATCTTGATACGCGCGTTCGATTACATCATCGAAATTGCCGACCGGCTGGTGCGCGTGCAGGAGAAGGACGAGCTGGAATTTGGCCACAAAGTTCCTCGGAGCCGCTCATCAGCATACCCCGATTTGCAAAGAAAGTTCCCAGCTCAAGGATTAAATTTACAAATCTACACAACACATTTCGCTGCCTATAAACAAAAACGGCGGCCCGTTTGAGCCGCCGATATTCTCTCTGGAAACCCCTGCCTGAAGTCGCGTGCCGTTACTTTTTATAATATTGCGCGTTTTCCGCGGCAAACGACGCCCACTTCTCCGGCAAGTCCTCCATGGCAAAAATAGCCGTTACTGGACAGACCGGTACGCACGCGCCGCAATCGATGCACTCATCGGGATTGATCGAGAGCAGTTTCTCCCCTTCGAAGTCCGCCTCATCCTTTCGGGGGTGAATGCAATCGACTGGGCACACGTCCACGCAGGCCGTGTCCTTGGTTCCAATACAGGGCTCTGCAATTACATAGGTCATTGAAAGTTCTCCTATTACAAGGGCTGGGCAACGACGTGCGGTGCCGATCGGTCACACTATTGCCGAAAGATTTTTATATCATCAAAGATACGGTCGTTCAAGCCGTCACATCGCGCTGGCACCCGGTTTGGTTGTAGAATCTGCGCCCATGCAGTTATGGTTTCGCGCAGTGGCCGTGTCTCGCAACCTACCCTGATACCTTAACGCTGATTTGCCGCACGTGCGCAAATCCTCTATAATCTTGGGGAACCGCAGTCACGGGGGAGTCCATCTCCATTATCATCTGAGTCTGACGTTCTCATGACAGATCTAGCCGAAAAGATTAAGAAAAAGCTTAAGGACGAAATCGCCGTCCTCGAGCACGAGCTGCATGACGAGCTTCCCAAGGAAATTAAAGTCGCCCGGGCGCACGGCGATCTCTCAGAAAACGCGGAGTACAAATACGCGAAAGAGCGCCAGGGCTACGTCGCCGCCAGGCTCGGCCAGCTTCACCAGCGCATGGCCGATCTCTCGATGCTCAACTTGAATAACTTGCCCAAGGACCGCGCCGCCTACGGCTCCCGAATTACCGTCCTCGATATGGCTAAATCGGCCAAGATCGAGTATAAGCTCGTCACGGTCGAGGAAGCGGATGTCGCCAAGGGCCTCATCTCCACCACTTCGCCGATCGGAAAGGCGCTTCTCGGGAAAAAAGTCGGCGACGAAGTGACCGTCACCACTCCCGCGGGTGTCAAGGAATACGAGGTCGTCCAACTGGCGACCATCTATGACGAAGATTGATCGCTGGAAGCTTCTATGTTGACTCGCACTATCGGCCGCTGGATTTCCTGGCCGATCGAACGCATCGCGGCGCTGCTGGCACTCGTCAGAATCCCTCCGAATGTCATCACTTGGTCGGCTTTAATTATCAACCTTTGGGCGACTGTGTTTTTTGCCGCTGGCCGATTCTTCGCGGGCGCCTGCCTCATGACGTTGGCTGGTTTGGGTGATCTGCTCGATGGTCCCGTCGCTCGGCGCCAAGGCCGGGTTTCGTTGTTTGGCGGCTTTCTCGAATCAATTCTCGATCGCTATGCCGACCTGATGTTGTTCCTCGGACTGCTCGTCTATTACGTCAGTGTGAATCGTTTTCTTTACGCTGTCCTGGCGTGCATCGCAATGGCCGGTGCAGTGATGGTGAGCTACGCGAAAGCCCGCGCCGAATCTCTTGTTACGGTCGGCGAAGTCGGCTTTTGGGAACGCCCCGAACGCTTGGTCTTGATGATTCTCGGTGGAGTCTTCAATCGCATGCCGCTGGTGCTCTGGATAATCGCCATCGGCGCCAACGTCACCGTCGTCCATCGCATCCTGCGCACCTGGAAAGAAACCAAGGCCCAGAAAGTCGTCCCCAAGCAGTCCCCGCAAGTCGCGCGCCCGGCCGCAGAGCAACATCCCGCAGCCGTCACCAATCTCCTCACGCGCACAGCCACCCGCGGCCGTTGACGCCCAACTTGTCCGTCGCCCTTGAGTGGGCCATGTGTTGCCTCAAATGCGTCATCAGGACTAAAATCGCATTATCCACGGAGCTAAGCTGATGCCAATACGTGATGCACTGCTTCCCGAATTCGAGCAGGAGATGGCGACCACTCGGAAATTCCTCGAGCGCGTCCCGGAAGACAAAACCACCTGGAAGCCGCACGAAAAATCCATGCCGATGGGCCGCCTCGCCGCCCACATTGCGGAGTTGCCCGGCTGGGCCGCCATGACGCTTATCAAAGACAGTTTCGACATTAATCCGCCGGGAGGCTCGAACTTCACGGCAGCTCAGATGACATCTCGCAAGCAACTATTGGAGCTGTTCGAGCAGAGCGCAGCCACAGCGCGTGCCGCTATCTCGTCCGCCTCGGATGAAGATTTGATGAAGCCCTGGTCACTGCTGAATGGGGGAAAAGCGATTTTCACGCTGCCCAAGGCGGCTGTCCTGCGCACCTTCGCCTTCAGCCACGTGATCCATCACCGTGCTCAACTCGGCGTCTATTTGCGCATGAACAATATTCCGGTCCCGCAGACCTATGGCCCGTCGGCAGACGAAGGTCGCATGTGAAGCACATCTGAATCTTCCCAAATTTCTATTGTTTGTCGCGCAGAGTCACATATCGCGTAATTACGTATCCGAGTGTGGCGCCTACAAAAATATCGGATGGGAAATGGGCGCGATCGGGCGCGCGCGAAAAGCTGAAGACTGTGGCGATCCCGTAAGCCATCCATGTCACCCATCTGTGATTCCCGTATCTATGCGCTATGACCGTGGCGATCGAGAATGCTCCCGCTGCATGTCCCGAAGGAAAACTGCTCCCCTTGCCAAACGGCGTGATCGTGCTCCTGAAAAACGTGTGCGTGTAATCGCTGCCCGGCGGCACGGCATTGGGCCGAATTCTCCGGCTCACGATTTTGATCGCGACATGCGGGATGGCGCTGTCCGCGTAAGCCTCGGCGGCCAATAGGGCCGTCTTTGCAGCATAATTGTCATGCCTGACGATACCAAATATATACAGCGACGCAGGCACCGCCGCCTCGAAGCCACCTGTGAACGCCCCATTGAACGTCTCATTGAAGCGATTAAAATCCGTCGTGCGCCCGAAATACCTCATAGCAGGAGGATCGGCTGCAATCAGTCCAGCAGTCGTTCCCATCACCGCGAACGTTGGCAACAGATGCTGCCCATGTCCTAGGCTGATCGGGTAGGAGTAAAACACTTGCTTTTCATCTCGAAGAATATTCCACGGCAAGGTTTTCCACGAGACGTCGCCGTTTACCAGCGGCTCCGAATTCTGCGGAATGGGCCTGCTCGACGAATAATCCGCCTCCCGCACTGGCGAAAACGAAATCTTGGCAGGGCGCGGCAACACAATCTGCTGGGCACTCGTTGTGAAAGGCGCGCATAACAACGCGAGCAGTAAAAACCGCGACGCCACTGAGAATTCCATTCTTCGTCTCATATTCATGCGATAGGAAGCGGGTCGCACCCAGCGCCAAAGCTGATCAATGCTGCGCCCGCCCAAAGTCATGGACAATACATGCTTTACCCGCTTTCAAGCAGCGCCTCCGCCGCAACCCGCTCAGGGTAACCCCTTGAGGAAAACACATTGCCTCAACGCCCGAGCGATGGTAGCTTGTGCCTCATCACCGACGGGAGAACCTGTGGAGGGAGAAATGGAGCGCCGTGCCGCACGTCGCTTTGCGATGATGCTGCCGGTCCGTCTCCGCTATCCAGACGGCGCTGGCGTCGTTGAAAAAGATGGCGAAACGCGCGACGTAAGCTATCGCGGTTTGTATTTCTTCACTCAGGGCGAGCCGCTGGCTGGCACCTCCATCGAATTTGTCCTCACTCTTCCGCAACAGATCACGCTCGCCGGTGACGTCCACATCCGCTGCTACGCCAGAGTTCTGCGCGTCGAACCGCACAACGGACGCCGTGGCGTGGCGGCCGTCATCGAACGCTATGAATTTCTTCCTGCCGCCGCCTGACGCTTCGCGCGAAACAGAGTAAAATACCGGCTTGCAACTGAAGGTCGGAGGCGTTCATGTATCACTACGATCCCTCGCTTGCCCTGGATGAATTGCGCGACGAAGCGGTGCTGCCACAC
>JBOGMU010000251.1:0-16092 GCA_050746865.1 Candidatus Acidiferrales bacterium | reverse complement strand
AAGCCGAGCACTTGCGCGTGCCGGGCGCTGGCGCAAAGGTGAGTAATAATTTTTTCGCGGAACGACGCCGCGTCGTTCTGGCGTGGAATTTAGGAGTCAGAGGAAAGAAGAAATGGTCGGGACGACTGGATTTGAACCAGCGACCTCACGCACCCCAAGCGTGCGCGCTACCAGGCTGCGCCACGTCCCGACTGCTTGCAGAGCAACCAGCCTATCACCCGCGTTCGAGAAGGGTCAAGATCGCCAGCAATTCCTCATGAAGATCGAGCAGCGTCTTCTGCCGCGCCTTCGAAAATCTCGTCGGACGCGGCGCCGCCATCACGCTGGGCTTCTGCTCAGTAGAACCGTCACCGTTCTGGCTACCCAAAATTTGCGGCTCGGCTTCCATCTCGGCTAAATGCTTCCGCGCCCCGGCTAACGTGAAGCCCTCTTCGTAAAGCAGCCGCTTGATCTCGTAAACGGTGTCGATGTCTTCCCGGCGATAGAGCCGGTGCCCCGTCGGCGTCTTCACGGGCTGCAGGGTGGGGATCTCCTGCTCCCAGTACCTCAGGACGAAGGCCTTCACCCCGGTCAGTCGGCTCACTTCGCCGATGCGGAAAAGCCTTTCCTCGGGTTCTTCGATCCGGATTGGAGCCGGTGTCGCCATTCCCGGTATCGTAGGCGTTTTTAGGTGCCCATTCAAGCCATTTGCGGCCAAAACGCGCCACTTTAAGCGATTTTATGGCGCCAATCGCGTCATTTATGGCGCAGTCTATCGCCGCTGGGCCCACGCTTCCGCTCCTTAACTTTGATCGCGCGTTCCCGTTTACTCGATTCATGCGTCTTCAGCCGGAGCGTGAACCGGATTGGCGTCCCGATAAAATCAAACTCCTCGCGCAGCTGGTTCTCCAGAAACCGTTGAAAACTAAAGTGTAATGGCTTCGTTTGATTCGTAAAAAGCACGAAAGTCGGCGGCGCGGCCGTGGCTTGCGTCATATAATAAATCTTCATTTTGCGGCTCGCCGGCGAAGTCCCGCGTTCCAAATCCACTTTGCTCAGCCAACGATTCAGCTCGCCCGTCGTCACTCTTCGCCGTCTGGCATTCCCCACTCTATCTATAAGAGAATAAAGCCTTTCGAGGTGCTGTCCGGTAACCGCCGAGAGAAAAACCACAGGCGCGTAACTCAAAAATTTCAGCTTATTCCGCACGATCGTTTCATAGTCAGCGATCAATTTATTCGCATTGAAATTTTTTCCGCCGACTTTTTTTTCTGACTCCGTTTTTTTTCGCGCCTCCTCAAGCGCTAAGTCCCATTTATTCATCACGATAATCACGGATCGTCCGGACTGCTCCGCATAACTCGCAATCGTCGCGTCGTGCGAAGTCACGCCCACCGCTCCATCAACCACAAGCAGCGCGATATCCGCGCGTTCAAGATGCCGCCGCGCCATGATTACGCTTAACTTCTCTGCAATCAGCTTCGTCTTGCCTTTGCGCCGGATCCCCGCAGTATCCAGGAATCGATATGTATGGCCGTTGCGCTCGACCACCGTGTCCACCGTATCGCGCGTCGTGCCCGCCTCGTCCGATACAATCGAGCGTTCCACACCGGCTAACCGATTGAGCAGAGTGGACTTGCCGACGTTGGGTCGCCCAATGATCGAAATATTCACGTCGGCGTTCGACTCAATCGCCTCGCCCTTAGTGAAGTCCTTCGTTAAAGAATCGAGCAGCTCATCGATGCCATAGCCGTGCTCTGCCGAAATCCCGAAAATTTCGCTCCCCAATTCATAAAAATGCGCCGAAAGATCCCCCTGCTTTGCCGAATCGACTTTATTCACTGCAATTACGGGCGGCTTCCCCGCGCGCCGCAGCAATTGCGCGAGTTCCGCATCCAACGGCAAAGGACCCGCTCGTCCATCAACGACTTGTACTACGCGCGTCGCATTCCCGATCGCCACACGCGCCTGCCGCAAAATCTCGCCCGGTATACCCGCCTTGTCCTCGGGAACAATTCCGCCCGTATCAACCACTTCAAACGGACGCCCCTCCCACTCCGCAGTGCCGTAAATACGATCGCGCGTGATGCCAGGCTCATTTGTGACGATTGACCGTCGCGTGCCCGTCAGACGGTTGAATAACGTGGACTTGCCGACGTTCGGTCGACCAACAATTACGACAGATGGAAGCGCGGTTCCCATATGGATTTTTGTACGCTGCAACACGCTAGCAGAACAGATGATTATTTAGAAGAGCGGCTTGAATGGAACGGATTTAGAGAGCGACGCGCTCATGGTCCAAGTTGCAACCCAAAGCGGTAAGTGAATTCGAATCACTCGGGCGCGATCTCAGGTTCGCGATTTGAAGAGGTTCGTCCCAGTCCGGGTTTGAAACGACTATTTTCACCGTCAGAGTGCCATCAGGTTCCTCGCCGCATTGCACTATCACGGTATCCCAAGCTTGCTCCACGCCGCGCGTATAAACTCGCTGACTAAGGCACAGACGAAGCTTCTGGCCGCTGTCGGAGGAATTGTTGGCATTGATAACTTCACAACGCGCCGCAAACATCGGTGATGGAGAACGCCAAGAGTACGGTGCGCTTGCGACCGCATCGAGCGCGGATCGGCATTCGGCGTGGTTTGCATTCTTATAGCCCACGAGATATCCCTCACTTTCAGAACAATTTTCTCTGGACCATCCGCTTCGAGAGGGAAGCGTATTGTATGTATACATTACATACGTTACATGGGATTTAGCTGTTGTCAAGACATATTTTTAAGGGCACGATGTTGACCGTGCCAAGAATAAAGACAACGCGCGAGTTGAACGTACCATTAAGTTTCCGGATTGCACTTTCACAGCTGCAGGAAATTGAAGACGCCGTGCGTGCTGAAGCGCGCCGACACCGCACAGATCTGGTCGAATTCATTTGGAATTGGGCATGGACCGAATACAAGAAAGCGGGCTCATTGCACGCGTTGCTTGGCGGTACGCGAACACGCCGATATTCGCGGCGCGTTTCGGAAGAACTTCAAGACCAACTATATACAGCTCTAGGGGCGATCTTGGAGCGGGCGCCCAGTGCAGTGATTGATGATGTTGCGCGAACGCTGACCTCACGCGCGGGGAAATATGGATTTGAAAAATAACCCCGTTTCCAGCAACCTATTTCGCAAGAAGTTCCTTAGATACCCCCCTTCACCTTCCGCATAGTCCTATAAGCTCTTGTGCCGGAACAGTGTTAAGGCGGTTCTTCGCGGCTTGCGTAACATAGACACGGATGTAGCTATGCGGACAATAGCGCCGCGCTCATTACTATGATGTGAATTTCCACAGATATATTATATAGACTTGACAACTCGGCCGGGCACCCGCGCATCCGGTGAGAAAGCCGAGCATCAGGAGGGAACTTTGGGGCGCCTCCGCCTCAGGCTGGCATTCATTATCGCAGCTGCATGTACGTTGGTATCCGTTCGCGGAGCGGCGGCGCAGTCGGGAACGGGCGCGCTGCGCGGCACCGTCACCGATCCGTCGGGCGCTGCCGTGCTCGGCGCCACCGTAACGGCAGCGCCGTCGTCAGGCCAGCCGAAAACGATCACCACCAATCAGCAAGGCGCTTACGAATTTCGCGGACTCCCTGCAGGCACATACGAAGTAAAAATCACCGCGCCCGGTTTCCAGGATTTTGACAAACCGGGCGTGGCAGTTGCCGCAGGGCAGGCACAAACCCTCGACGCTCCTCTTTTGATCGAAGTCGAACAGCAGCATGTGCAAGTATCCGATACGGCTCCGACGCTGCAAGTCAGCCCCGAGAAAAACGCTGGCGCGATAAATCTAAAGGGGAACGATCTGAACGCGCTTTCTGACGATCCCGACCAGTTAGCCCAAGATCTACAAGCGCTTGCCGGTCCCGCCACCGGCCCTAACGGCGGTCAGATGTACGTGAACGGATTCTCAGCCGGCCAACTGCCGCCAAAATCATCCATTCGCGAAATCAAGGTGAATCAAAACCCCTTTTCCGCGCAATACGATTCCGTCGGCTTCGGACGGATTGAAATCCTCACGAAGCCTGGGACAAATCAACTGCACGGCGATTACTTCGGATGGGCCACGGATCAACCGTTCAACAGCTGGAGTCCCTTCGTTGCATTAAACGATCGTCCCGGCTATTACACAATTCTCCAAGGCGGCGATCTCAGCGGTTCGCTGAACAAGAAAGCTTCTTTTTCGCTCACGTTTCAGCACCGCAATGTCCATAATGTCGAGCTTGGCGCCCAATCGCTCGATCAGAACGCGATCAATGTCTCGCCCGGCTCGCAAGCGGTCGTGAACCCTCATCACCGCATGTCAATTGGTGGTTCGATCGATTACCAGCTAACCGCGAATAACACACTCACCGTTTTTTACCAATACTGGAAAAATACCGATCAGAGCGACGGCATCTCGAGTTTCACCCTTCCCAGCCAAGGCTATAGCGCCACCAGCTACGAGCACCAACTTCAAATCTCCGATACCCAAATGTTTCACGATACGATCGTCAACGAAACCCGTTTTCAATATCTGCGCGACTATGTTGCCAATACTCCCGTCTCAAGCGCAGTCGCGTTTAATGCGCCAGCCTATGTCAATGGCGGCGGCAATCCGATGGGTCCTACGATCGACCGGCAGAATCATTTCGAGTTTCAGAACTACACGACGATGATAAAGGGGAAAAACACGATCGAGTTCGGCGCACGTTTGCGCGAAGTCAAGGATTGGAACTCGTCGCTCTCGACCGCGAATGGCTCGTTTACTTTTGCGAGCGGCGCCGCATATATGGCCGCGCAGACGGCCGTGTCACAGGGTAATCCCGTGCCCGTAACGGATTACCCTGAAGCCTTTACATTGGGCTTTGGCTCATTCGTTGCCACAGCGAACCGCTTCGATATCGGCGTCTTTGCTCAGGACGATTGGCAATGGCGGCCGAATATTACGTTTAGCGGCGGGCTCCGCTTTGAGACGCAGACCGGCATCCCGGATCATGCTGACCTAGCGCCTCGCTTTGCCATCGCTTATGGAATTGGGAAGACACAATCCGGGGCACCACGCTCGGTGCTGCGTGCCGGCTGGGGTATTTTCTATGACAGATTTCCGGAATCGAATTTGCTCAGCGCCTTTCGCTTTAACGGCGTGAATCAAATCACGTACACCGTAAGCAATCCGGATTTCTTCCCCAATGTGCCCCCAGACGTCACAAGCCTCGGCGCGATGACGTCTCTTCCCACTATCGACCGAATTTCGCCTTCGCTCCACTCCCCGTACACAATGCAGGCTGCTGTCACGCTTGAGCAGCAGGTCTTCAAGGGCACTACACTGACGGTGAACTATATCAATGCACGCGGCATACACCAGTTCTACACGGCGAATATCAATACGCCGCTGCCTGGAACATTCGATGCGGCCAATCCGCAGACGGCAACGTATCCGTTCGGGTATGACAAGGGATACATCGATCAGTACGATTCCGGCGGCACTTTTAAACAGAATGAGCTCATTGTAAATTTTAACGGCAAGATCCACAAAATGCTTAGCGTCTACAGCTATTACGCGCTCAACGACGCGCATGGCACGACGGGCGGCCTGCTCAACGATTACTACGACCCATCGCTGGATTACGGACGTGCAAATTTCGATGTTCGCAATCGCGTTTTCGTTGGCGGATCGCTCACACTCAAATACGGATTGGCGATCGGCTTGTATCAGGTCTACACGTCGGGTCGTCCGTTCAACATCACGTCTGGCACAAACCTTTACGGCACCAGCGGTACCGCGCAGAACTCACGTCCATCATTCACAAATCTGCCGCTAGGCACGCTTGGCGTTTATGCTACGCCTTGGGGCAATGTCTATAACGGACTTCCTGCGCCGGGGGAAACTGTTATCCCGACCAATCTGGGCACAGGGCCTTCTCAGTTCATGACGAATGTTAGCGTCACGGAGACGCTCCATTTCGGACCGCCGCCCGAAACGCCGGCCAGCTCTACCGATTCTTCTTCGCCTTCCTCGTCGGCATCGGGCACCTCAACCGCTAAACCCGCCGGCCGGTACAGCCTGCAATTAGGCGTCTACAGTCGCAATCTTTTCAACAAGGTGAATTATGGTCAGCCTGTGGGCGTTATCGGCTCGCCGAAATTCTTGCAGCCAGTGAGCCTCAACTTCGACGGTCCGGCCAATCGACAGATTTTCTTGGGCCTGAGCTTCGATTTCTAGTCGCTCCCGTTTGCGCTACTCGCAATCGAATGGGAGAATGGGTCTGCCCGGAATATCTCCATCTAGGAAACTAGGGACATTGATGCGAATTATATCGAAGAAGAACATTTGCGCTCGGGTGGCAGTCTCTATTGCAGCCATTTGCGCCGCGGGAATGTTGCTGTTGCCCAGCGCACACGCGCAGCAATCGCAAACGCCGGCTAAACCTACGAAGACAGCTCCAGCTGCAAAGAGCGCCAGGCCGGCCACACCGGCGGCGCGAAAAACGCAACCCGCACCGGGCAGGGGCACGACGAACTCTACTCTATCAACGGACAAGCAAAAAGATAGCTACGCCCTAGGCATGAACATCGGCAGGGATCTCTCGCGGCAACCGGTGGATATCGACGTAGCACCGTTTTTGCAGGGCATGCGGGACGCTTTGGAAAAGCGCAAATCGCAACTTACTGATGACCAGATCAAAGCTGCGCTGGCTCAGATGCAGAGTCTTGCTACGACGAAAGCGGAAGCGGAAAACAAAATACTTGGGGAGGCAAACTTGAAACAAGGTGAGGAGTTTCTAGCCGGCAATAAGACGAAGCCGGATGTTGTTGCGCTGCCTAGCGGCCTGCAATACAAGGTGATCACAGCGGGCACCGGGCCAAAGCCCACCGCGGCGGATACGGTCGTTTGCGATTACCGCGGCACGCTCATCGACGGCAAGGAATTCGATAGTTCGTATAAGCGAGGTCAGCCTGCATCCTTTCCTGTCGGCGGAGTAATTAAAGGCTGGACGGAAGCGCTTCAGATGATGCCCGTCGGATCGAAATGGGAGCTTTTCATTCCGCCGGACCTCGCATACGGCACTCGCGGTGCCGGCCCGGATATCGGACCGAACGCCACGCTCATATTTGAGGTCGAGCTACACTCGATCAAAGGCAAAAGCTAAGAAATGATAACGCTGACGAACGTCGAGAAATTTTACGAAGCAGGCCCGACGAAAACCTGGGTGCTGCGGCGAATCAGCGCGGAGATTCGCGAAGGCGAGTTCATCACCATCATGGGCCCTTCCGGCGCCGGCAAATCTACGCTGATGGCGATCATAGGCATGCTAGACGGCGCATGGAAGGGCGAGTTCTACCTGCTTGGGAATGCAGTCCACAAACTAAATAACCGCCGCCGCGTGGAACTGCACAAGCAGTACATTGGATTTGTGTTCCAGCAATATCATCTTCTGGATAACCTCACCGTCGCGGAAAATCTTGATCTCCCGCTTTCCTATCGCGACATGCGCAAATCCGACCGCCAGGGCCTTGTGGCTGATGCGCTCGATAAATTTCAGATCGTGGGCAAAAAGGATCTTTACCCAAGCCAACTCTCGGGCGGTCAGCAACAGTTGGTTGCGGTGGCGCGTGCCATGATCGGCAAGCCGAAATTGATCCTTGCGGATGAACCTACAGGAAGCCTCCATTCCAGCCAGGGCAAAATGATCATGGACACTCTGAAGAAACTGAATGATGACGGAACCACGATCATTCAAGTGACCCACAATGACGCGTGGGCCGCCTATGGCAACCGAACAATCGAGCTCGCGGATGGATGGATCGTAAGTGGCCAAGCCGACGCCGGAGTCGCGTGACTAACCCTGCCTGATCTTTTATTCTCGCGTTTGTTTGCCGAGCGATTCTACGCGGCGTTGAAGTTCCTGTGCGATGTTGGCCGGATCGTCGGTTTCCGCAAAGCTGACTGGCTGACCGATCGCCACGCTGACACGTCCAGGCCGCGCGATATGCTTTCCTTGCTGCTTTAACTCCCAAAAATTACCGAGATACATCGGAATCACTGGAACGCGCAGCCGCGTCGCGAGTAGGCCTATACCCGTACGAAATGGATCAAGACGGCCGGTTTTTGTGCGTTCTCCTTCAGGAAAGACGAGCACGTTCCAACCTCGATCGATGAGGTTGCCCATGAACGCAAAGCTGCGCTGAAAGCCGGCGTGGCGAGGCAGGGGAAAAACATCGAATATCGAGACCAAAAGAAAATAGGTGATGCCGTCTATAAGGGCGAGAAAACCGTTTCGTCCAGGCGGAGGCGTTCGCATCGATTCCAGAAGCTCGCCGTCCATAGCGACCGCAAGCTTGCTGCGAAACCTCTCGGGGAGGCCCAGCATGATGTAAGCGGGGTCGAAGTAAGTGACATGATTGGCGATGATGAGATTTGCTTTCTTCCCGTTGGCAGGCAATGAGGCAAGCTTTTCGCGCCCAACGATGCGGGGCCATCCAAGCACGAGCATTGCAGGGACGGCTAGGCAGTTGTACGCGGCAGCGCGAAAGATCCGCGCCGGCCAACTCTGCGGCCACGTGGGATATTGGAATGCGGGAGCGCGACCGGATGGCGACTGAATCATTCTCTCGATGTCGCCGGCTGTTTCAGCTTTGGAAAAGTCGGCTTCGCTTAGGTCCACTTGATAGCGATCTTCAAGCTCCCCCATCAGCTCGGCGCGCTCCATCGAGCTGAGTTGCAATGGTTCATCTCTGCCCGTATTCGCACGGCCACGCGCCAGGCGCGAGAGCAGATCGTT
This sequence comes from Candidatus Acidiferrales bacterium, assembly GCA_050746865.1. GTDB lineage: Bacteria > Acidobacteriota > Terriglobia > Acidiferrales > UBA7541 > Palsa-295. Next base: position 7,303 of record JBOGMU010000251.1, on the reverse strand, counting down.
CCTCTCACTCGCGACGGGCGAGGTGCGGCCGAGCACCTCGCCCACGGCGGCTTGGCGAATTTTGCTGAGAATGGGTTTCTGTGTCGGCGTACGCGGAAAATCCGGATCGCGCCACACCATCCAGCGGCGCATTCGCTGAAACGGCGCGAGCCGCTGATTCGCCTGCTGCACAATGTTCGCTGCTTCTTTTTCGGCAAAAGGTGAATCGCCATCCCGAAGAAGCAAGACGGCGCAGGCCTCGGCGTTTCCGTCCTTCTCAAGGCCGATAACCACAGCGTCCCGAACAGCAGTCTCCTTGCGAAGCTCCGCTTCAAGGTCGCCAGGATAAACTTTCATCCCCTCGGGCGTGACGATCACATTTTTGCTGCGGCCTTTGAAGTAAAGATTGCCGTCGGCATCGCGCTCGCCGAGATCCCCCGTATGAAACCAACCTTCGCTATCGACGGTTTGCGCCACGCCCTCTGTGCTCCAGTAGCCCGACGCCACATTTTTGCCGCGCACGAGAATCTCCCCTTTCTCGGAGAGCTTGATTTCGTTCCCGGGCATCGGCTTGCCGATCGAGCCACGCCCGATCCGGAAAGGATGATTCAGGCTGATAAGAGAGGTCGTTTCGGTAAGCCCATAACCTTGGATGACAGCGTAGCCGAGACGGGTCCAAAACGCCTCCGTTTCAGCGGGCAGCGTGGCACCGCCCGAAACCATAGCGAGAAACCTCCACCCGAAACGGCGACGAACTACACGAAAACGCCACCAACGGCGAAGAAAATGGACGTTAGCAGCTCGATCGAAGGTGTCTCGAAATTGTTGCAATTTGCCGCGTGACTCGAGATCGCGCTCGATCTGGTCGCGTAGCGACTCGATCAGACGAGGCACGGCAACGAGAGCCATGATGTGCTGACCACGAATTTCGCGGATCACTTCCGCGGGATTCAGCGTGTCCATGAAGTTGACGGTTGCGCCGAATACTTGTGGAAGAAAAATTCCAAGGAATTGCCCAAAGACGTGGCTCAACGGAAGCAGATCAAGTATGCGAATAGGATGGACAAAGCGCTCATAGCGGCGGTAGTGCTGGAATTCGGCTGCGATCGGCGCAATGTTGGCTAGGATATTTCCGTGAGTGAGTACAACGCCACGTGGTTCCGCCGTCGTGCCGGAGGTAAAGACAATCTCAACCGGATCATCCTGCGCCACGGACACCGTCGAGAAATTTCCTGACGCGCGCTTGGCGCTGATTTGCGTCAGTTCTTCGAGCGTGATGACCTGCTGCGCCAGATTCTCCCCGGGAAGATTGCGACTCACAATCGCGAGGTGCGCGCCTGCTTGTTTCGCGACGCGCTCGGCAAAGCCTCTCTCGCCCGTCGCGTCAAGCGGGACCGCAATTGCTCCGCGAAAAATACAGCCGAGAAAAGCGGCAATCCATTCTCCGGAGTTCTCACCCCAGATGAGGACGCGATCGCCCCTCGCAATGCCTCGCGCTTGTAGTTCGATCGCGAATTTCGTCGCGTGTGAGAGAAGCGTCGAATACGACCAGTGTTCACGCCTATAACCGCGCCGCCACACAATGCCAGTTTCATTCCCCGGGCGCGTATCCGGACGAAAATAATCGAACAGAGACCCTTGTGGCATGCCGCCCTGAGTTTCGCTCATTCCGGACCAAAATGGGAATACCGCGAATGCGCGCCTGAAATCAGCGGCTGAAACTAGGCCAAACGACTTCTCGCCATCGCGAAGGCTTTTACGATCACGCGCGTCGCTGTATCACGCAGCGAATATTTCGGAAGTTCGCTCTCCCGGACCCACGCCACGTCCGTCGCATCTCCGCCGGCGCGCAGTTCGCCGCCGATGGCCTCACAAAGATAATCGAGGATCACGTAGTGATATTGCACGCGTCCCGAATCGTCTCGTATGATTCGTTCAAATGTCTCGATGTGGTCGAGAACACGTACCTGAATCCCTGTTTCTTCTTGCACCTCGCGGCCGACACCTTCCGCAATCGCTTCACCCACTTCGAGACCGCCGCCTGGAATTGACCACTCGCCTTGCAATGGCGCACGCGCGCGACGCATTAGCAGCACGCTGCCATCGCGAATCGTCACTCCGCCGACGCCGACAATCGGCCGCACAGGGTATTCACGGTTTTCTCTCACCACGCGCTTTTCTCCCGCAAAAAGCTTGACAGTCGCGGTATATAATACGCTTTTAAGCGAAACCGCCCCGCGGGGAGGGAAGTCACGTGACGAAGTGTCCAGAGTGCGATGCGGAGATCGATTTGGACGAGGATGAAGTGGAAGAGGGCGAAATTCTCGCTTGCCCGGAATGCGACGCGGAGCTCGAGGTGACGCAAACTCACCCTGTCCATTTGATCGTCCTCTCCGAAGACGACGATGATGATGATGATGATGATGAGTCCGAGGATGAAGACGACGAAGACGAAGCGGCCGAAGGCGAGGACGAAGACGAAGCGGCCGAAGGCGAGGACGAAGCCGACGACGAGGAATAGCCACTCGGAAAACCCTGTACCTCCGAATATCATCCAATGTGCATAAGCCTTAGCGGTTGCGGCACGCCTTGTGAAAAGGAGTGTATCGTGATGAAACCACGTACCTCACGCATCCGTTTTACGCTACCCGCAGCGTTGGTAATCTGCTGTGCATTGCTCGGCGTGCCTGCCCACGCACAAAGTTCACAGCTGCGCACCGTTCACGGTCAGGTTGTCGATAAAAATGATAGCCCTGCCCCGACGAGCGTCGTTTACCTCCTCAATGCAAAAACGCAGGCCGTGAGAACCTATTTCGCCGACGATAAAGGTGAGTATCACTTCAGCGGCCTCGACCCCAACGTCGATTACGAAGTCCATGCCGAGCACGGCAATATGACTTCTAGCGCTCACAAGATTTCCAGCTACGACTCCCGCCGTGACATCGACCTGACGCTAAAGCTCGCTCGCGAGAAATAAACGGCGCTCCGCGTTTCTTCAAAGGCTTTCTACTTCAAAATATCTTTTCTGAGTAGGCAATTTCGGTCTAATATCCCGGACGGCCACGTACATCGTGTACGCCAACGTGGCTCGACAGCGGGAGAATTGACATTACTTTCCTCGGGATTGATGTAGGCACAAGCGGCACCCGCGCTCTGCTGCTCAACGACCGTGGCACGATCGTCGGCTCCGCAACGGAAGATCATGCGCCATTTGCTTCGCCTTGCATCGGTTGGGCAGAGCAGCAGCCCGAGGATTGGTGGCGCGCCTGCGGCATTGCCGTTCGAAAAGCGCTAGCCTCGGCTGCGCTGCGCGGCGAAGACGTTGCGTGCGTCGGCTTTTCCGGTCAGATGCACGGCGCGGTGATGCTCGATGCGCGTGACGACGTCGTCCGCCCGGCGCTAATCTGGTGCGACGTTCGCACGGAGCCGCAATGCCGCGCTATCACCGAGAAAATAGGCGCCGAACGCCTCATTCAGCTCACCAGCAATCCAGCGCTGCCGAATTTCACTCTCACAAAATTCCTCTGGGTCCGCGAGCACGAGCCCGCGAACTGGAAGCGCGTCCGCTCGATTATGCTCCCGAAAGATTACGTTCGCTTCCGGCTCACCGGCGAACGCGCGATTGACGTCGCCGATGCCTCCGGCACGCTTCTGCTTGACGTAGCAAATCGCCGCTGGTCACAGGAAGTTTTGCAAGCAGCCGAAATTGATGAACGCTTGCTCCCCGCCCTTTACGAATCTCCTGAAGTTTGCGCGCGCGTCTCCGCGGCAGGCGCCCTAGCAACGGGATTGATCGCGGGCACGCCAGTTGTGGCCGGCGCGGGAGACCAGGCAGCGGGTGCGACGGGCATGGGCATCGTCGACCCCGGCGCCGTGAGCGCAACAATCGGCACCTCCGGCGTGGTCTTTGCCGCGACAGATCGGCCTGCGCTCGACCCCCGCGGGCGGCTGCATACGTTCTGCCACGCCATTCCCGGCGTCTGGCATGTGATGGGTGTAACGCAAGCTGCCGGCCTTTCGCTGCGTTGGTTTCGCGAACAGTTCGGCGCGAAGGAGGGTCCCGGAGACGCTTACGATCGCCTCGCAGTTGAAGCTTCCATCGCTCCCCCAGGATGCGACGGCTTGCTTTGGACGCCTTACTTGATGGGCGAACGCACGCCGCATCTCGATCCGAACGCGCGCGCAGCCCTCGTTGGCCTTACGGCTTCCCACGGACGCGCCCACATCGTTCGCGCCATTCTCGAAGGCGTCGCCTTCAGCCTGCAGGACACATTTACGATTTTCAACAAGATGCGCGTCCCCGTTACAAGCATACGACTCGGCGGCGGCGGCGCGCGTTCGCGCGTCTGGCGCCAGATTCAAGCGGATGTCTATGGCCGCGAAGTGGAAATTGTGGCCGCAGAAGAGGGCGCTGCATTCGGAGCGGCGATCCTCGCGGGAGTCGGCGCAAAAACATGGCCCAGTGTAGGCGCAGCAGCCGCATCCGTCGTCCGCGTCGCGGAACGTATTGCTCCCGATGCGAACTCTGCGGCCGCGATGAAAAAATCTTACGCGGCGTACCGTCGCGTGTATCCTGCCACGCGCGCGATTTTCGCAAACTGAAAACGCAGCGCCACACTTTGCGATTTGCGCCCGCAGGATATAAAGTAGCGCGCACAAACTGATTCGCTTAGCGTTTCATCAGCGAGGACGGATGAGAATGGCCAGACCCTGGATCATTGCCGGTACTGTTGCGTCCGTTATCTTAGCGGTTGCAGCGTTCGCGAGCGCGCAGCATCAGCCGGCAGCCGAAAACTCGCCCGCCATGGCTGCAAGCCAAAACGCGCCTACGCAGACTCCGCCCGCAAATTCTCCAGCAGCATCTCGCAACGCCGCCCCGCCTCTCGACCGCGAAGCTGCGGCGCGGGGCCAGCAGTTGTTCCTCCAAGATTGTTCGTTTTGCCACGGCCCGGACGCACGAGGCGGCGCAGAGGGCGGCGTTGACCTTACCCGTTCCGCAATTGTTAACGGCGATCCTACATCTGCGCAGCTCGCTGCCTTTCTGAAGACCGGTCGCCCGCCCAAAATGCCGCCATTCGATACTCTCACTGACGCGCAAGTGAGCGACATTGAAGCGTTCGTTCGCTCGCAGAATCTCGTTACAGGCGGACGCGCGCCGCTGGTGGCAGTTGTCGTCGGCGATGCGCAAGCAGGCCAGGAATTCTTCAATGGCGTAGGCAAATGCAACACGTGTCACTCCGTCGCGGGTGACCTCAAAGGCATCGGCTCGAAATATGACGTGATCACGCTGCAAGGTCATATCGTGCTCCCGCGCGGCAAAGGCGGTTGGCCGAATATCATTTCGCCTTTCCAGGTGACGAATCCTCCTGATGCGCCGAAGAAGGTCACGGTCACGACGCCAGACGGCACCGTCACCACCGGCGACATGATCTCCATCTCCGACTTCAATGTGGTACTTCGCGACGGAACAGGCATTCGCCGAACTTTTGCGCGCAACGGCAACGTGCCCAAAGTCTTGGTCACCGATCCGTTGCAGGCACACATCAATCTGATGAAGACGCTCACGGATAAAGAGATGCACGATTTGACGGCCTATCTGGTGACTCTGAAATGAGAATGCGGACTCTGCTAGCAATTGCGTTTGTGCTGACGACCCCTTTCGCGTTGGTCGGACAAGGACCGCTCGATCCCGCACAATTAACCAAGCCCGCCACGGACGCATGGCCCACCTACCATGGCGATTACAGCGGACGTCATTTCAGTTCGCTTAAGCAGATAACCACGGCAAATGCGCACGAACTCACGCTCGCCTGGATTTTCCGCACCACAAGCTCCAGCGAAGGCGCAATCGTCGGCGGCCAGGCTCCGCCGCCGTTTCCAGGGCGAGGTCCGGCCCCTGCGCGCGGAGGTAACACCGGCCCGCAGATTAAAGCGACACCGCTGATGGTCAATGGCGTCATTTACCTCACCGTTCCAAATCACACCTGGGCCGTCGATGCTCGCACCGGCCAGGAGCTTTGGCATTATTTTTGGCAGGGCCGGGGCGTCATCGGCAATCGCGGTGTGGGCATGTACGGAAACTCCCTTTACTTTGAGACAGGTGATAACAGCATCGTGTCGCTCGATGCTGCAACGGGCAAAGAACGCTGGCACCAGCGGCTTGCGCCCGAGGGAGCATCAAATTTCTCCACCTCTGCGCCCGTGGTTATCGGCAACCACGTGATTCTTGGTGCAGGCGGCGACTCTGGCCGAAATTCTGACTGGGTCGAATCGGTCGATCCAGAAACCGGTGAGTTGCAATGGAAGTGGACTGTAACTCCCGCAGTGGGCCAGCCCGGCATCGACACTTGGCCCAGTCCGGAGGCTTCGGCCCTGGGAGCGGGAGGGCCCTGGCAGCCGCCCACTTACGATCCTGAGCTGAATCTGGTGTATGTGACGACTGGCAACCCCACTCCAACCTACAATGGTCGGGCGCGCGAAGGTGCCAATCTCTATACATGCAGCCTCGTTGCGCTCAATCCGGATACGGGCAAACTCGCGTGGTATTACCAGTTCTCACCGCACGATACGCACGATTGGGACGGCACGGAAGTGCCCGTTTTGATCGACGGCACAATCGATGGAAAACCGCGAAAGCTCGTCGCGTTGGCTGAACGCAACGGCTACTATTTCGTTCTCGACCGCGCGACCGGAAAGAGCGTCCTCGTGAAGCAATTTGCCGATAGCAATACCTACGCGGGCGTCGACAAAAATGGTGTTCTCATTCCGAATAAGGACAAAGAGCCTTCGCCCGGAGGCTCGCTCGTCGCGCCCACGTCCGACGGTGCAACAAACTATCCCGCCCCGTCATTTGATCCGCAGACTGGGCTTTTTTATGTCAACTCCACTTCAACCTACAGCATTTTTTACTTGCCGCTCGATCCTTCAGCGCCATCCGGTTACGGGCGCGGAGGCGAATGGCACACGGGCAACTTCATCTCCTCCCTGAAGGCGCTGGATTACAAAACGGGCAACGTGAAATGGGAACACGAGTATCAGGAGGACGGCTTCTCTTCGGCAACGTATCCGGGCGTGCTTACGACCGCGTCAGGCGTGCTGTTTACTGGCGACCCATCGGGAAATTTCATCGCGTTTGATGCCGCGACGGGGAAAATCTTGTGGCACTGTTCCCTGGGAGCAGCGCGCCAGTCGAACAACCCCATCACGTACATACTCGATGGCCATCAATACATAATCGTGGCCGGTGGCGACAGTCTTTACGCCTTTTACCTGCAATAATCGCGTTCCGAACAGTCCGCGACGAAACAGCGGTTGCATTGTAGAC
>JBOGMU010000250.1:0-12506 GCA_050746865.1 Candidatus Acidiferrales bacterium | reverse complement strand
AGGCGTGATACGAGGAGCGAACCAGGGGACCAGATTCGACGTGTTTGAATCCCATCTGTTCGCCAAGCCGCTTGTATTCCGCAAATTCGTCGGGGTGAACAAAGCGCTCGACCGGCAGGTGTTCCGGCGTCGGTTGTAGATATTGCCCCAGCGTAAGAATGTGCGTGCCTTGCGCGGCGATCTCTTCCATGGCCGCAAGAACCTCTTCGCGACTCTCTCCCAAGCCCAGCATCATTCCAGTCTTCGTCGGAATCGAAGGCGCTAGTTCGCGCGCCCGTCGCAGCAGCTCGAGCGAACGCTCATAAACCGCGCCCTTTCTAACGCGCCGGTAAAGTCTCGGCACCGTTTCCATGTTGTGATTCAGCACGTCCGGCCGCGCAGCCATTAGCGTTTCCAGCGCCCGCCAATCTCCGCGAAAATCGGGAATTAGGACTTCTATGCGGCAACCGCGAACACGATCACGAATCGACGTGATCGTCCGCGCAAAAATCGCTGCGCCGCCGTCGGGCTGGTCGTCACGATTTACTGAGGTGACCACGGCGTAGCGCAGACCCATGCGCTCAACTGCCTCAGCCACTCGTTCAGGTTCAGCTTCATCCGGCGGGCCGAGTGGCTTGCCGCTGGGAACGGCGCAAAACCCACACGCCCGCGTGCAAATATTGCCCAGGATCATGAACGTAGCGGTGCGGTGCTCCCAACATTCGCCCATGTTCGGACAGCGTGCGCTCTCGCAAACCGTGTGCAGATCCAGCGTGCGCATGATTCGCTTCAACTCCTGATAATTCCCCCCGCCGAAAAAACGCACGCGCAGCCATGATGGTCGGGGGTGCACAGCGGGAGGAGCGACCGCCGGAGACGGTGGATTCGAGAGGATATTGAACGGAGCATCCATATGAAAAAAACCTATACTAGCCGATTCTACCTTCGCCAAGCCCTTGAAACAACAGGGTTAATGCAACTTAAAGTATAGGGACCAGCCGCCGATATAGACGACAGGTATCTACGGAGATGCCGGGAACCGCACTGGCGGGCGATCCGCTCTTATCGAGCATCGCTCGGGTGCCGGCCGGCCCATTTGGCTCCGAGGGGGAGCCAGTCATGGCAACAAATGGCATAGCTTTGTGGGTCCAGCAGACACCGCCGATCCTTGTACAACCGGACTCTGCTCCCGGGCCCCAGGCCAACGCTACTCCAGCGCAAGACCCCGGCTGGCAGGACGTGATAACTCTGGCGGGCAGAACAGCCGAAAACGGAGAGACCCGAACCGCAGATGATAATGCGCAGTTCGGCGAGGCCGCAGCATTCTTTTTTGCCGAGCAGCAGAGCTTTCGCGCAGCAAACGGCAGCGGCGGCAGCCAAACGGCGCAAATCCCCGATGCGCCAGCATTGCCTGTAAAACTTAGCGACAGCGTCGGAGCCCTATTAACCGCCGGTCCGCCATCGAGCCGCAAAGCACCCGCTGCAGAAGATCCAGCGCAGGGTGAAGCAGAGAGCGTCGCAGCAAATCAGACGCGTAGCTCCATAACGGCAGCTTCACAGCCCGCAACCACCGTCTCCAATACGCCGTTGGCTGAGCTTGCGCAGCTCAATCACACACTGCAGCAGATTGGTATCGATCCTCAAAGCATTTCGCTGTTTAACCGCATGGCCATGCTGCTTTACGCCAACGATCCCGCCGCTTTAAAAATGCTCGTGCAAACGCTGCAATCAGGTGTCCAACAACTGGCGACCGATCCGAACGCGGCAATGGCAAGTACCAATCAGGCCCAAACCGGGGCCGACGTGCAGATGCTTTCTGCAGGGCAGACGTCAGGCGCGCAGGTGGATGGCAGCGAAGAACCAAAGACTTCAACACTGCAATCGCGCGATATTGTCCAAGTGCTGCCAGCCAACGACCTGCCGCAAACACAAGTCACGACGGTGGGTGATCTTGAATCGAACGGGCGGGGCAGGCCTATGCCCCGGAACAGTCCTCGTTATCCCAATAACTTGTCGTCGAAAATGAGCGATCTAAAACTCACGTTTGCTGCCGTTGACGCTCCGCAGTTCGACCCAGCATTCCGAAGCGCCCAACCCGGGCAGTTGCTGAATATCACGATTTAGGTCGACGGCTTTTGCCATCGGATTGCGTTTCGCATGAAAACCGCTAGCAGGCCATTGCTGACACAATGAATCAGAGATAATGTTGTGTTTTTACAACACCTAGACGGCGCTGGCGATTCATACCACCGTAGGTCCCTGAAATTAAATAAGTTAATTAGGATTTAAACGGTCTGTCGAATGCTAGTAAATATTCTCTGTGTCGAACCAACGGACAATCCAACGGCCCGTCGCGGTCGACGGTACCGGATTGCACACTGCCGTCAAGACTCATGTAAAGCTCGTTCCAGCGCCAGCGGATACAGGGATTGTTTTCCGGCGGGTCGATCTCGACAACTTCGAAATCGAGGCGCACGTACGCAACGTGGCTCGGGTGAGCTATGCCACAAGTCTGATGAAGCAAGGTGTATTGCTCTCGACGACCGAGCACTTGCTCGCAGCTCTGTACTCCTGCGGTATCGACAACGTTTTCATCGACATCGATTCTATCGAGATTCCTATCCTGGATGGATCGGCCGAACCATTCATCCGCTTGATTGAGCGCGCTGGCATACGAAAACTGCGTCGCCGAAGGCGTTACCTTCGAGTCCTGAAGCCGCTGGAAATTGTTGAGGATGAGCGCCGCATCGGAATCTATCCGGCCGACGAGTTCTCCATTCGCTGCTACGTCGATTTTCCTCACCCTCTGGTTGGGCAGCAGGAGATCGAAGCGTTAGTCACGCCAGACAGCTTCCGCGAGCTGCTTTCGCGCGCCCGGACGTTCTGTTTCGAGCGCCAGATCGAACCACTTCGCGCCATGGGTCTGATTCGCGGTGGCTCTCTCGAAAACGCGCTAGTCCTTACTGACGATGGAGTGATGAACGGACCGCTACGATTTGCGGATGAATTTGGTCGGCATAAAGCGCTCGATTTGATCGGCGATCTTGCACTCTTTGGTCTGCCGCTTCTGGCGCGTGTGGAAGCCGTGAAGGCCGGACACGCGCTGCACACGCAACTTGTCACACGCCTTCTCGCTGAAAAGTCGTTCTGGACCGAGACGACTCTCGGTCCGACGACTGCAACCGAGAACCCGCTTTCCCTTAGCGAGTCTCTTTCTGCCGGTTCGTAAGAACACCGCGGTTGACAGCAACCTCCTGTAGAAGTATGTTGTGCGCCAGATGACGGTCTCAGCGGTCATCTGATTCAGGAGGTGTGTGTATGACCCAGCTTCCGTCCCCTCTTGCGGAATCCTGTGCGCGCCCAGCGCGTGCTCGGATAATCGCACTAGTCTTCGTAACACTTATTGCGGCATTTTTTGTTCTCGTTCTGCTACCTGCGACAGCTCAAACCAACTCGCGAATCACGGCCGTCGATCCTGTGTCCGGAAGGGTAAATGACACCATCACTGTTACCGGCGATAGCCTCGGCAAGGCCGCGGTGAGCGGAGTCTTTCTTTCCGATGACAAGAACGATCACAAAGCCACGATAGTCGATCAGGAGACCGGCAAGATCGTTTTCAAAGTGCCTCCGGTAAAAGCGGGGGACTACAACGTCTCCATTCAAGTGGGAAATAGCCTGCTGATCCAGCCGGTGCGCTTCACAGTACAGGATTGATCGACGCAGCTCCAAGCGAGAGGCCGATTCCTTGCGAAGTTGACCTGAACGCAGCGATTAGTTGCTTTTGGGCGAGTCGTCGTTTTTTCTTTTCTTATCGCGGTATTTATTTGGCAGCTTCTCCCAACGCTCGTCTAATGACTGCTTCGTAAAAAGCGAATCCTGCAAGCCGGTGTTGTATTGGCATTTATCGAAGAACACCTGATAGATTTTCATGTTGTTGCGCTCGCGGGCAATTTGTTTGGGTGTTTTCACGCCGTCGGCATCGTAATAAAGCGAATAGTATTCCACCTCTGTTGTATTCGCATGCAACCTCGGATCGCGCGACTCCACGATTTTCTGAACCGGAAGATGCGTTGCGCGGTCAAACGCTATTCGGATCGTGCGGTCTTGCGGATCCAGCAAGCGTACCCAATCCACTTGTTTCAGATCAACGATATCCGGCCCCGCATAGCTGATGTCCATATCGGGTTCATTTATCCGATTACGCAGAATATTGTTCAGACTCTTGGCGACGTCGTCTTTATGTTGTGCGATCACGGTAGCAGGCTCAGGTGAAACTCCTCCACGATCCAAATTCCAGCCTTCATCTCCATTGAAAATGTCGATCTCATTGCGCTGCGGGAGGTTTTCCGTGCGGTCCTTCGATGGAGGCATCGAGTAATCGATGAATTTCTCAAAGCCACTCAGCTGACCCGCATGATCGAATTGGCTGAGATTGCCGGTGCAAGTCACGTCGCGCACGTCGAGAAAAGCCTTACCTCCAAGTGCATCGATTGCCTGCTGCATGATCTGTTCTGCCTTGACGGTGCTCTGCTCGGGCAGCAGCACCTGCGAATCCTGCGCATCGGCGAGGTGACCGGGCGTAAGCCACAAGAAGCAAATCAGCAACACCGCGAACATGAGGGGCTGGCGCAATTTAGAATTCACGGGTAAAGCCTCCTCTAGATTGATCCTGCAAACACCATTGAAGGTTGCCAACCGGTAACATCGACTGTAGCGGCCGCTCAGGACATTATCGCAATATTTAGGTCCGCACCGGCATCTTGCCCACCGCTGCCGTCAAGCCGCGAAAGAGGGAAAGAGCTAGAGCATCCGTTTCAACCATGCGTTCGGGATGCCACTGCACTGCCATTACCCAATGGTTACTTTCTGTGCCTTCGAGTGCTTCGATGACTCCATCGCTGGCCCTAGCGCTTATACGTAACCCCCGGCCGGGCTCGAGCACAGATTGATGATGCGAACTGTTCACACATACGTCGTTCAAATTGGTCGCCAACTTAGCCAGACGTGATCCCGGTTCGATTCGAATCTCGTGAAACGACTCGATCGACGAGTGGCCGCCCGGCACGTCGTGCTCTATATGGGACGCAACTTCGCTGGGAATGTCTTGCAAGAGAGTGCCGCCGAGAAAAACGTTGAGGCTCTGGATGCCATAGCAAATCGCCAGCACCGGCTTGCCTTCGGCAAAGAACTGCTCGAGCAGGCCAAAATCGGTGCGTTCACGGTCGCGATCGGGAGCAGCGGCCTTTGCATGCGGCGTGGCGTGGAAAAGAGAAGGATTCACATCGGCCGGACTGCCTGATAAGGCAAGCCCGTCTAATGTCGCAGATAGTGTCTTTAGCTCACTACCAGACAAATCGAGCGGAATCGGAATCGCATCTCCGCCGGCCATTTGCACAGCTTTCAAGTAACGATCGATTTTTGATTGATCGCCACTCGCCTGCTCTTTCCTCGTGCGATAGGGAACACCGATGCGTGGCTTGGCGCCGACGTTGATGGTCATATGAAAACCATCGTAGCATTCGCGAATGCGCAGCAGCAATCAACCGGCCCGTTCTCGTTGTTGTCTTTACTATGAGCCGTAAATTCCGATAGCCTGTTATGGTCAGGACGTCCGCATTTGAAAAACAAGAACAAAAAACGGGGTTACGATGAGCGTCCCGAGGAAGCGAGTGACGCAAATGTACTCGCTTATCTTGGAGGTTTGGAAGAACCGGCCAGCGTTCGTCAAATCGCGCACGGAATGGGCCTAAAGCATCGCGGCCGTCGTTACCTTCCTCGCATCCTGCAGCACCTGAAAAGTCGCGGCAACATTGAGGAAGTTCGCGACGGACGTTATCGATTGCCTGAAAAGACAGTCTCGGCCGATGGCGACAACGGCTTCTCACAACAACGATCGAAAAATGAGCGCGCCGCACACGTTCCGCCGCGCACGTCGTCAGCAAGAGTTGCCACTCCAAACCTCATCGCAGGCCGGCTTGTAGCGCATCGCGACGGCTATGGCTTCGTGGTTCCCGATCATCCGATCCCTAACGCGGACGGCGATCTCTTTATCCCGCCAAATGCAATACATGATGCAATGCATGGCGATCACGTACTCGCGCGGATCGAACATCGACGTCCAGACGGCCGCGCCGAGGCTCGCATCGTGCAAATCGCCGAGCGTGCTCATCCCACGGTAGTCGGGCTTTTCCGCTACGAACCGGACGGCAATTACGTTCTACCTTACGACACGCGCATTTTGCAGGCCGTGCTCATTCCGCCGGGCGATGAGCTCGTGCCTTCGCTGCGCGAGCTTGCTGAGGCTAAAGCTCAAACGCCTTCAGTACGCCGTCGATTGCGTTTGCCCGAATTGGATGGCGCCGTCGTGAACGCGCAGATCACTCGGTATCCCAATGGCGGTCTCGCGCCTATGGGACGTGTCATAGAAATTCTCGGTCGGCCGGGCGAAATCGGCGTCGACGTCGAAATCATGATTCGCAAGCATCACCTGCCGCACGTTTTTCCCGAGGATGCCGTCACCGAAGCTAAAGGAACGCCGCAGCAGGTACGCCAGGAAGCGATTCGTAGCCGACGCGATTTTCGCGCGTTGCCAATCGTCACGATTGACGGTGAGACAGCGCGCGATTTCGATGACGCTGTGTATGTTCGAGAACATCCCGACGGCGGCTATGAGCTGCACGTGCATATCGCGGACGTGGCGCACTACGTTTCTCGAAGCGCGCCATTGGACCGGGAGGCTCGTTTGCGCGGCACGTCTGTTTATTTTCCCAATCGCGCCGTGCCAATGCTTCCTGAGGAACTTTCAAATGGTATCTGCTCGCTGAATCCGCACGTCGACAGGCTCGTGATGAGTGCGATCATGCAGTTCGATGAAACCGGCCGCCGCAGAGGCGCCGACTTTACGCCGGGCGTCATTCGGTCAGCAGAGCGCATGACGTACACAAATGTAACCAAAGTGCTCGAAGGCGATACAGATGCACTCGTGCGATACGCGTCATTGGCCCCTGAATTTCGCCGCATGAAGGATCTCGCTTTGCTTCTCAACGCGCGCCGCGTCGAACGCGGATCAATCGATTTTGATTTACCTGAGCCGGTCGTCGAGTTCGACGAAGCGGGACGTATGGCGAGCATCGTACGCAGCGAGCGCAACATTGCACATCGCTTGATCGAGGAATTTATGCTTGCGGCCAATGAAGCCGTGGCGGAATACCTTGAGCGTCGGGGAATTATTTCACTACATCGCGTGCACGAGAAACCCGATCCGAAGCGGGTCCTCGAATTCGAAGAATTGGCGCATGCCTTTGGTTACTCGTTGGGCGTGGAGGACCTGGCCGAGCGCCGCGTCACAGTGCGCCACGGTGCCATGCGCGTTCCCTCCAGAATGGCTCGCGGAGGCGAACAAAGGCGCGGAGGCCGAATGCGCCAAATGACAGTGGCGCTTCCCGCCGCAGAGGAAGTCGATGTTCGTCCGCAACACTATCAGCGCCTGACGCGGAAGATCGCCGGAAAACCCGAAGAACGCATCTTAAGCTACCTGATGCTTCGTTCCCTTAAACAGGCGCGTTACGCTGCGGATACTTTAGGGCATTTCGCCCTCGCGACACAGGAGTACACGCATTTCACGTCGCCGATCCGGCGTTATCCGGACCTGATCGTTCATCGCGCTCTGAAGTGGGCGCTTGAGAATCCCGATATCGAGCCTCAGCGTGCCACTCTCGAACGCCCCGGCAAGAAGCCACAACACGTCGCGATGCTCGGTCCTTATCGACGCGTTGAACTTGAGGAGATCGCCTCAGAAAGCTCAGAAGCGGAACGACGCGCTGATGCGGCAGAACGCGAATTGATGGAATGGAAAACGGCCCAATTCATGGAAGGCCATCTAGGGGATGAATACGACGCCTTAATTATTTCTGTTCAGAAGTTCGGATTTTTCGTCGAGTTGATCGACATCTTTGTCGAAGGCATAGTAAGCATCGATCGTATTGAGGAATTCAGCGGAATGCGCTGCGTTTTCCGGGAGCGCGACCATGCCATCATTGCGCAAGGTCGTCTCGGAGCGCAGCAAAAGTACGGGCTGGGCGATCGCGTCCGTGTGCAGGCGGAACGTATCGACCCGTTCCGTCGTCGAGTGGAATTCGCATTGATCTAAGAAGACCTGGTGCAACTCCAAGTCAATCTCCTGAAAGACTTGTATATATGAGTACATGTGCTGTATTACTGTTCTATTCATCTGGTATAGCATGGCTGTCCTTCACAAATACGAATCGTTTCTGGGGAAGCGCGTCGAGGCGCGTTACCGCACGGATTATATCTACCACTCCGCTACCGGCGTAATCACGCTGGACAATGGCTCGTCGATTTTTATCGAAGATCACTTCGAGCAAAACGGCAAGAAAAAGATGCTGCGCGTCGAGATTCCATACGAGTGTATCTTGAGCGTGATCGAGCTGTCACTCGACGGCTCTGGGCGTTCCTAGTTTCGCGACTAGACACTCGCCGCCATGCGGCGTCCCTGCTATGCTCTCCAGCGGAAGGTGAACAATGAAAATGTCGATTGGTTTCGTCGGGCTGGGCTTAATGGGCAAGCCAATGGCCCAGAATCTCCTCAAGGCAGGATTTCCTCTTACCGTTTGGAACCGCACGGCCTCTAAGGCAGATGACTTGGTCCGTGGCGGCGCAAACCTCGCCGCGAATCCTCGTGAGGTCGCCGAGCGAAGCGACGTCTTGATCACGATCGTCAGCGACCCGCCTGCGGTCGAAGAAGTTCTCTTTAAGGATGGTGCCTTGGCGGCGCTGCGAAAGGGAAGCGTGCTCGTTGATTCGAGTACCGTGTCGCCGGAACTCGCCCGAAAGCTTGCCGAAGCTTGCAAAGGCCACGGCGTCGATTTCCTGGACGCGCCCGTCACAGGTGGAACTTGGGGCGCCGAAAAAGGCGAACTCGTATTTATGATCGGCGGCGACAAGTCTGTGTATGAGCGAGTGAAGCCCGCGCTAGATGCCATGGGCACAAAGTTCTTCTTACTTGGTCCGAATGGCGCCGGCCAAACGATCAAGCTCGCCATGAACCTGCTCTATGCGCTCGAAGTTCAAGCATTCGCCGAATCTCTTGCACTGGTTGCCGCCGGGGGAGTCGAGCCTGAAAAGCTCGTAGAAGTAATGCAATCCAGCATGGGACGCGCGCCAATACTCGACATTAAAGCACCTTTTATGCTTAAGAATGAATTCCCTGCGAGCTTTCCTCTGCGGCTCATGCACAAAGATGTACGTCTGGCGTTGGAATTGGCACGACAACGAAAAGTCGACCTTCCGGCTGGCTCGGCTGCTTACGCCACATATTCCGCCGTGAAAGAGCAATCGAACGACGATCCGGACTATGCGGCAGTGGCGCGTTTCTGGAAGAGAGCGCAGGCTGGCGGGGCTTAGAAACACGTAGGGGCGGGTTTGAACCCGCCCCAGTGAAAGATTCGATTCGTCGAAAACCGTCGCTAGAAGCGCGAACGCGTCGAACGCAAATAGTCGCGCAACTCGGAAACATTCGGACCATACGAACCAACTCGGCCTGCATCCACAGGCAATCCGAGCATCTCAGCCTGCTCGATGCTTAAGCCCGCATCGTCCAATTCAGCAAGACTATATCCCTCTGCCGGCACAAGGCGACGGTCGCGGCGCGAACGATCTACCGGGCGCAATGGCCGGTTTGTGTGCCCGCTCCTATTCACGATGTGAAAGAACTCGTCCCAGTCTCGCCGGTTCCACATGTTCTTGCCTCCCGCGAACTCCCGACTCTAGGCATCTGATGCGGTACAACTGATTTTGGTAGCACCGCTCTTCTATCACGCGCCGAGGATCAGACAACGCGAATATTAACCCTCGATGCTGTGGAAAGTCGCCTGCGAACTTTCAATGTATCCAGTCAGTTATCGACAAATTGGCTCCCAACACGTTCACCTTGTATAACGTACGCGCGAGCGAAGCATAT
Source organism: Candidatus Acidiferrales bacterium (assembly GCA_050746865.1). Classification (GTDB taxonomy): domain Bacteria; phylum Acidobacteriota; class Terriglobia; order Acidiferrales; family UBA7541; genus Palsa-295. The sequence goes on along the minus strand of JBOGMU010000250.1, from coordinate 2,548 downwards.
ACACGCTTCCCTGCAAATTGCATCGCGGATTGATATACTCAGCGGAAGCGACCTGTGGAAATTGGCAGCCGTATGAAGACTCCCGTCATCGTCGTTCACTACCACGAGCTTTGGCTAAAAGGCGGCAACCGCCGCTTTTTCCTTGGCAAACTCTTCACTGCACTTCGGCAGACCCTCCAAGGAATTCCGGTGCAGCGAATTGAGCAGCCGGGCGACCGCTTTCTCGTTCGGCTTGGTGAGGAGGCTTCGGTAACTGCGGCGATCGAACGGCTTGAGCGAGTCTTTGGCGTTGCCTATTATGCGGTGGCTACGCCTGTCGAGCGCGCTATGAGCGCGCTCTGCGGTGCAGCTTGGGACGAACTCGCGCCAATAGCCTTTGGGAGTTTTGCGGTGCGCGCGCGTCGTAGCGACAAGACTTTCGGCAACTCCAGCATGGATATCGACCGCGCGGTGGGCCGCTTTCTGCAAGATAAGCTGCGAGAAGTGGGACGGAGTGCGCGGGTCCAGTTGAAGGATCCGGACGTGACTTGTCACATCGAAGTCACGCCGGGTCCGCTGCTCGTTTATGCGAGGAAGATTCCGGGTGCTGGCGGGTTGCCGGCAAATAGCGCCGGAAAGATCACTTGTATGCTCTCGGGCGGATACGACTCGGCTGTGGCGGCGTATCACATGATGAAGCGCGGGGCTCACCTTAGCTTCGCTCACTTCTACGGGACCGGTGCGCGACCTGGTGAATCATCGCTTCATGTTGCGGTTGGGTTGGCGAGGCAACTCGTTCGTTATCAATTTCATGCAAAGCTCTATAGGGTTCCGTTCGAGGCGGTCCAACGCGAAATCGTTCGGTATGCGCCGGAGGATTATCGCGTGTTGCTCTATCGGCGGATGATGCTGCGCATCTCGGAAGTGATTGCAAAGAGAGAGCATGCGCTCGCTTTGGTGACTGGCGACAGTTTGGGGCAAGTGGCGTCGCAAACGCTGCGCAATTTGGGCGCGGTAGAAGCGATTGCGAAGCTGCCAGTATTTCGGCCGCTGATTGGGACGGACAAAATCGATATCCTCGCAACTGCTAAGAAAATAGGAACTTACGATATTTCCTCTGAACCGTTTCATGACTGCTGCCCCGTGTTTATGCCGAAGGCACCGGCGCTTTATGCGAGCGCGAAAGATTTGGACGAGGCGGAATCGAAGTTAGATGTTCGCGCGCTCGTAACGATGGGCCTCCGTGAGACCACGATGCAAACGCTTCGTTATCTTGGAGATAGTATCGAAATCAGTGAGCCCCAGCCGATAGCACGTACGAAGAAGAGTGCGGCGATCGCGTGAAAGCGCTGCGATTACATTCCTGGAAGGTCACTCCGAAAGAAGCGGTGCAAATTCAACTGCGGATGCGTAATCGTGTCGAGTTAAACGACAGATTCGCAAAGATTTGCAAGGTGGCTGGCGCGGATATCGCGTTGGATCTGGAGAGGAAGATTGCGGTTGCGGGAGTGATCGTTTATAGCTACCCGGAGATGAAAGAGATCGAAAGAGTGTGGGCGAAGCGGCCTTTGACGTTCCCGTATGTGCCGGGATTACTTAGCTTTAGGGAGATTCCTACGCTGACGGCGGCGTTCGCGAAATTGAAGAACCGGCCGGACCTGGTTTTTGTTGATGGGCACGGAGTTGCGCATCCGCGGCGGATGGGAATCGCTTCGCATTTGGGCATGGTGCTTGATTGTCCGACGGTTGGTTGCGCGAAATCGGTGCTGTGCGGAGAGGCAGAGGAGCCAGCGGACGAGGTTGCGGCTGTCTCCGAACTTAGACATAAAGAAGAACTTATAGCCATTGCGCTGCGGAGTCGCGTGGGTTGCCGTCCGATCTATATTTCGACTGGGCATCGCGTTTCTTTGGAGAGCGCGGTTAAGTTTGCGCTATCGGTGCTGGATGGTCTTCGCGTGCCGCGTCCAACGCGCGAGGCGGATCGATTTGTGGGCAAAATGAAGCAAATTGACGCCTTAAAATGCGATAAAAGGCGCTTAAAAAGCCAAGAATGGCGCGAAGTGCGCCGCAAAATCGCTTAATTACGGAAGGCGTCGACTTGAGTAACAGCCGCGCAGATTTTGGCCGCCCCCGGTCGCCAAAAATTACATAGGCGTGGCGGATTGACCCAAGTTCCGGGGCGGGTACTGCTTGCTGCGGGTGAACCTGCGCAAAGGTATGGCGCTTCGCGCCGTCTTTATGTCGGAGCTGAAGCTCCGACCCCCTGAAAGGCGGAACGTGCGGCGTCGTGCGCTAAGGGTCGCTGGGTATAGCCCGTCCGGCATACCCCCGCCAAATTGGAACTAGAAAGGGGATCGGGAAATAAAAACGGGAGGCGAAAACCCAAAGGTTTCCACCTCCCGGGGTGGGTGGGGTTTATTGCCGATAGCCCAGTAGGAATTTTGGCGTTCCCGCGCCTGAGCTCCAGCAACCCGGCATTCAGCCGGTGCCACGAATAGGCCAGAGTTAACATAGTGCGTGAAACGGTGTCAATAGACTTTTGTGCCTGCTTCGTATACTAAGCACGGTG